>NZ_JBHUXZ010000026.1:0-71815 GCF_042668985.1 Gordonia sp. NPDC057258 | reverse complement strand
GGGGCGGCCTTCGTGTATCAGGGTGTGCGAGCGATCAGCCGCCGGCGGCGGCGGTGGCCATCACGCGCAGCGAGGCGATCAGCCCGTCGATCAGGTTGCCCTGACGGAAGCCGGTGACCGCGGCGGTGACACCGAGAGCCGCGACGCGATCGTTCACGCGGGTGGACACCTTGTTGCCGGAGACGATGACCACGTCACGCGAGTTCGGAGAGACGGCGATGAGGGTGCCGTACGCGGGCTCGGGCGATTTCGCGAGGATCGCACGGGCGCTGGTCTCCAGCTCACCGTCGAGGTCGCCGATGTAGACCGAGAAGCGCACGAGGGCCTTCTCGCTGGCGGCCTTGAGCGTCTCGTCGAGCGCGATCAGATCCTTCTTGCTGAACGGCGGCGTCGTCGGAGCGTCGGCCGGGTAGCGTGCCGCGGAAATGCGACCGCTGTTGGTGAAGACGGCGCCCAGCGGCAGTTCGGCGGCCGACCGGGCCGCGACCTCGGCGCTCACATTTGCGTGCGTAACCTCACCATTTGCCACTGGCCGAGCTCCCATCGACGTCGCCGGGTTCCGCATGCCGCGGAAGTGCCATCGGTTCGATGTCGGTGGCACTGAAGAGAAGCGGTGCGTGTTCCCACTGCTGGTCGAGGGTGTATTCCTCGACCTTCGGGTACTTGACCCCGGAGGAGAACACCATCGCGACAACACAGAGCAGAACAGCAAGCACCGTGAGAATCGTGACTGGCACTCCGATGGGGACGATCAGGCTGTCGACGTCCATGTCACCCTTTCGATGGTCGCGCCGGACCCGCCCGGTTGTCGGCGCAGGTCATCGTTGATCAATCTAACCCACTGGCCGCCGCCCGGCCCACGGGGGCCTACAGCGCGTCGTAGACGTGTGAGGCGACCCCGTGCGACCGGATCATGCCCCTCACGCGGCGCCGGCATCGAGGTACTGCAGCCACGCCGGATCGATGTCCTTGATGGTGGCCAGCACACGCCAGTGCCTGCCCTTCGGCACGGTCGGAACCGTCCGCAGCGTCCACCCCAGCTCCCCGAGCAGACGATCCGCCTTCCGGTGATTGCACGAGGCACAGCACGCCACGCAGTTCTCCCAGGTGTGCGTCCCGCCCCGACTCCGCGGGACCACGTGGTCGATCGTCGTCGCCCGTGCACCGCAGTAGCCGCACCTGGTCAGGTCACGACGCATCAGAGCGGCCCGGGTCATCGGCACGGTCGCCCGGTACGGCACGTGGACGTATCTGCGGAGGCGGATCACGGTCGGAACCGGAACCGCACCACCCACGGAGTGCACCGCCTCGCCCTGTTCGTCGGCGTGCACCAGATCGGCGCGATCACGGAGGATGAGGACGACCGCACGCCGGACCGTCACGGCCGTCAGCGGCTCGTACGTGGCGTTGAGGAGCAGCACCCGGCGGCGTGTCCAGGCCCCGGCGCCGGGAGCGGGACGGATCTGCCCGCGTCCCGTCTTCGCGTGTGATCTGTGCGTCATCTCGCCTCCCGCCACCCCGCCGAGCACAAGTCCACCACGGTGGCGGTCCCCGTGACAGCTGTTTCACGGTGTCCGGCCAGCTCACGGGGCCGACCCGGCGTCGACGTTGAGACACCGCGCCCGGGTGAGGACAATGGCGAGGGTGACTGGCGAACCCAACACATCCCCTCCGACCCCACCGGCGCCGGCAACCCCCGCGCGCACCTTCTACGACGAGGTCGGCGGTGCCGAGACGTTCCGGCGACTCACGGCCGTGTTCTATCGCGAGGTGGCGCGCGACGAGGTGCTGCGCCCGCTGTATCCCGAGGAGGACCTGGGTCCGGCCGAGCGTCGGATGCGGATGTTCCTCGAACAGTACTGGGGGGGCCCGCGAACCTACTCCGATGAGCGCGGCCATCCCCGACTCCGCATGCGTCACAACCCCTTCCGCGTCGGTCCCATCGAGCGGGACGCGTGGCTGCGCTGTATGCACACCGCAATCGCCTCCATCGACGACGACACGCTCGACGCACCGCACCGCCAGGCGCTGATCGACTACATGGAGATGGCTGCGCAATCGATGATGAATTCACCCATCTGAGAGCGTTTTCTGTCCCGACACGCCGCCCGACTCGCCGACCGACCTGGATTTCTCCGAGAAAACTCAGGTAGGGCACAATGACCACGGTGAGCGATGAGACACCAGAGGTCGTCCCCGCCGAGCCATCCGACGGGGGTCAGCCCGACGACGTCGCGTTCGACGACGGCGCGATCGAGTCCGACGTCGATGCGCTCGAGGAGCCGGCTGCCGGCGAGGCCGTCGTCGCCGCCGACGCACCGGTCGCACCACCCGTTGTGTCGCAGCTGGATCCGGCTGACACCACGTGGTGGAAGTCCGCGGTGTTCTATCAGATCTATCCGCGCTCGTTCTCCGATGTCAGCGGTGACGGCGTCGGCGATCTCGCCGGTGTCATCGACAAACTCGGCTATCTCGAACTCCTCGGGATCGATGCGATCTGGCTCAGTCCGATCATGGCCTCTCCCATGGCAGATCACGGTTACGACGTCTCCGATCCCCGGGACGTCGATCCCCTCTTCGGCGACCTCGACGTCTTCGACGAGCTCATCGCCGAGGCCCACGAACGCGACATCCGGGTGACGATGGACCTCGTCCCCAACCACACGAGTGACCAGCACGAGTGGTTCCAGGCCGCGCTGGCCGCGGCCCCCGGCAGTCCCGAACGCGAGCGGTACATCTTCCGGGACGGCCTCGGTGACGACGGCGACGAGCCGCCGAACAACTGGCACAGCATCTTCGGCGGACCTGCCTGGACCCGGGTCACCGAGGCCGACGGCTCGCCGGGACAGTGGTACCTGCACATCTTCGCCAAGGAGCAGCCGGACCTGAACTGGGAGAACCCGGACGTCTTCGCCGATCTCGAGAAGACGCTGCGCTTCTGGCTGGATCGGGGTGTCGACGGCTTCCGCATCGACGTCGCGCACGGCATGGCCAAACCCGCGGACCTGCCCGACATGGATCTGTCGGCGACCAAATTGCTGCAGAACTCCGACGACGACCCTCGTTTCAACAACTATGCGGTGCACGAGATCCACCGCAAGATCCGCAAGGTCCTCGACGAGTACCCCGGGGCAGCCAACGTCGGTGAGATCTGGGTCAGCGACAACGAGCGATTCGCCGAGTACCTGCGTCCCGACGAACTGCACCTCGGGTTCAACTTCCGGCTCGCCAAGGCGCCGTTCGAATCCGGTGCGATCAGGGAGGCCATCGAGAACTCACTCGACGCGGTGTTGTCGGTGTCCGGTACTCCGACGTGGACGCTGTCCAATCACGATGTCGCCCGCGAGGTCACGCGATACGCCGTCGCCGACCCGGAGACCGGGGCACTCGACCTCGAGCGCGGCACGAGGCGCGCAAGAGCGATGCTCGTCGTCGAAATGGCGCTGCCCGGAACGGTTTTCCTCTACAACGGCAGCGAACTGGGACTGCCGAACGTCGACGACCTGCCCGACGACGCACTCCAGGACCCGGTGTGGGAACGGTCCGGACGCACCGAACGCGGGCGGGACGGCTGCCGCGTCCCGATCCCCTGGGAGGGGACCGAGCCGCCCTTCGGATTCAGTGCGACGTCCGAGACCTGGCTGCCGATCCCGGATTCGTGGCGCGCGCTCACTGTCGAAGCCCAGCTCGAGGACGTGGGGTCGATGCTGTCGCTGTACCGCGCAGCCCTCGACCTGAGGGTGACCCGTCCGGAGTTCACCGGTGAGCACCTCGAGTGGTACGGCGCGCCGGAGGGATGCCTGGCGTTCCGTCGTTCCGAGGGTCAGCTGGTCTGTGCGCTGAACGCCGGCGATGAGCCGGTGCCCCTTCCGCCCGGCGAATTGCTGCTCGTCAGTTCACCTCTCGTCGACGGGATGCTGGCGCCGGACGCAGCGGCCTGGCTGGTGTGACTGAACTCGGGCAGCCGGCCGCGGACCACGTGAGGGGCACGCAGGCACCTCACCGCCGTCGATAGCAAGCAAGACAATCGTGAAACGCTGCTAGAAGGGCGGCGGGTTGGCGTCGTTCCAGCGCTTCTCGGCGCGTTGGTGGCGTCGGAAGTCGTTGTCGCGCTGCTTGGTGAGTCGGTCGCGGGCGGGGTGATCGGGTGATCGTCTGGGGAAGAGCTTGTTGAACAGGTCGCGTCCGCTGAAGGCGTTGCCGACGAACATGTGACCGGTGGGTGTGGTGAACCAGGCGGTGCGGGACTCGTCTTGGTGGTCCTGCCAGCTGGTGAAGGTCTTGATGCGGTGATGGAAGCGGCACAGCGGTTTGAGGTTGCGCGCATCGGTCGGGCCACCGCGCCGCGGGTCGGTGTGATCGAAGGGTTCGGTGTGGTCGAGGTCGATCTGCCAGACCGGGGCGTTGCAGCCGGGGAAGGTGCAGCACAGTTCGCCGGCACGCACCAGCGCCTGCAGCTTCTTCGACGGGGTGTACCGCGTTGTCGAACTGTCTGCCTCGGGAGCCGATGCCAGTGGCGCGGCGGGGGTCGGTGCGGGATGGATGTAGGTGCGTCGCGCTTCGGCGAGGAGTTCTCGCGCGGTGTCGGCGTCGATGATGCCATGGCGGTCGAGGAACGCGGGATCGTCGTCGAGACCGATCAGGGTCGACAGGTTCACCACGATGTGAAAGGTCGCGCGCGGCGCCAGCGAGTCCGACGCCGAGTCGGTCGGCGCGGCCGGGTCATCGGCAGCGGTGTCGGGGGCTGACGGGTCGACGAAGGTGTCCGCATCCACCATCTCAGCAGCTGGTGCAGGCGGCTCGGCGGTATCCACTGTCGCTGGGTCGAAATCTGGTGCTGTGTCGGGTTCGGTTGCGGCAGGTCGACAGTCGTCGCATAGGCAGGTGATGGCGGCTTCGCCGCGCGAAAGTGCTTTGAGGGCATCGACCCGGCGATTGGCCAACTTTCGAGGGTCACCGGCGTGGACCGCGGTGGCCATCGCCGTCAGGCGGGCGTCGAACTCGGCGGCATCAGCATCGGGCAGCGTCCCGGAGATCCGGGACTGCCCCGGCGTGAACCGATCGGGGGTGACCGTCACCTTGCGGTCGGACTTCACTCGCTCCTTGCGTCGGCGGATCGCGTCGGGTGCCCACTTGGCGACGATCGAATCGACCATGGCGGTGAACCGGGCCGTCGACATCGGTGGGCGGGCGAAGATCGCTTCGGCGAGATGGGCGTCGACGGTCTGCATCTCTTCGTCGTCGGTGATGAGATCGGTGCGCTTGAGAGCGATGAGGAAGCGGCGCTTGTCGATTCGACCGCACGCCAGTGCGTGCCCGGTGAAGGAGAGTCGGTAGCGCAGTGCGTCGCCGGCCTCGATGAGGTCTTTCGCCTCGGCCGGTGTCACGGTGAGGGTGGCGCCGACTTCGGCGATGGCTTGTTCGAGACCGTTGGGCCCGAACTGCTCGTAGGGGTTCTCGCCGGCGGCCACTCGCGCTGATAGGTGCTCGAAGGCTTCGATGGAGTCGAGTTCGCCGCTGTGCGTCTCGGCGCGGCGCTGCGCGTAATCCATCTCGCGTTCATCGTGAATGAGGCTGGCAACGACCATCATTCGATGCGCGGACGCTGCCGCCAAGCCCGCGCAGTGGTTGAGGACCTCGACGAGTTCGGATGCGGAGAGTTCATGGTCGGGACGAAAGCGCGGTTCGACGGACTCCTGTGATGGGTCCACCGCCGTGGATCCGGCCCCCGCCCCCGATGACATGACACCATCGAACTCGAAAATATGTTCGAGTCAAGGCTTGATTTTTCCAAGTCCCGGACGTCCTACAAATCGAACCACGACGTACTGACAGGCCTCCGACTTCGAGATAATCGTGTCTGCGTGGCGGCCAGTGCGAATCACCATGGCTGGAGCTCAGGCGACAAGAGAGATCATCGTGAGACACACCGTTTAGTTCAGGACGGTGACCGCGAGATCGCGGTGCCGGCGCTGGTACACCGAGCCGAAGCGTGCATCGATCCGAATCCACGCCGCCGACATCCGGATTCGTACCGGTTCGTCGGCTGCGATCGCCCCGGTGTCGGAGGTCTCGGTGACCGCTCGTCCGTCCGCGTCGCGGATGAATCCCATGCCGGTCAGGGCGAAGACCGATCGCATGCTCACCGCGGCCCGCAGCGCACCCTCCTCCGACGTGACCTCGAGGACATCCTGATCGAGCAGACCCGTTGCGGGACCGTGCCCGCTCCCCTCCTCGCGCGCCACCCGGGCGCCTTCCCGAGACAGTTCGACCACGCTGCGGGCGGGTACGTCGTCGATGTGCCGGAACCCGATCGCAGCGGGAAGCGCTCCGCGCCAGGCACTGTCGAGGGAGAAGCCGGGATCGACCGCGGCGCCCGGGCCGGCCGATTCGACGGTCGCACGCAGTGTCGAAGCGTCGCACACGATGTCGGTCGGCGCGATTCGTCCGGTCACCGATCGGGTGGCGAGGACGTCGAACCCGGTATGTGCCCACAAGGCCACCAGACCGTCCGAACGCGCGACCACCCGGACGACGGCGGCATCGTCGAGACGTACTGCGTGCGAGAGGAACGCGAGGGCGTTCGATCGGTCCGAGGACGCGAACTCGATGAACCGCTCCATCAACTCGGCCCGCCGCGTGTGGCCGATTCCCCGGCAGGGCGGCGGAATCCGGCGAGGTAGTCCTTCTGTTCCGGGGTGAGCCGGGCGATGCGCTGGGCCGCCACGTCGAAGGCGACGAGCTGCGTGCTGGCGACCACGGCGGGTCGAGAGGCGGGGTCGGCACCCGCCGCGCGCACTTCGTAGCCGACGGTGAAGTCGACGGCCCGCAGGCGTTCGACGAACATGGTGACCTCGATCGGCCCCTCGGAATGACGCAGCTGCGCTTGATATCTCACGTGTAGGTCGGCGACGAGGCAGCCGTCGCGCAGGGGCGCGGTCGGTCGGCCGTCGTAGAAGAGCCAGGGAATGCGCGCCTCTTCGAGCAACGTCACCATCCGGGCGTGGTTGATGTGCGCGTAGACATCCATGTCCGACCAGCGCACCGGCACCTTGACCAGGTATCCGTCAGCGGTCGTGGTCCCGGCGTCCTCGTTGAGCACGTGCGTCATCCCCTGTCTGATCGGCGTCGGCGTGCAGCCCTGGCGGCCACCCCGGCCCAACCCTACGCACTACCCGCCCCGGTCAAGCAGGCGCGATCTCCACCGGCAGACCGTTGAGGACGACGGTCCCCGAGAGCGGGTCGAGCAGGGCGCCGTCGTTCAGGTCGTTCACGTTCACACCCGGCTCGGCGGCGGCGACGCCCAGTCTGATGCCCTCGACATCATGGCCCCACCCGTGCGGCAGCGACGCGACCCCGGGTCGGATGTCGGTGGTGATCTCGACGGGCACGGTCAGCGAACCACCCGCACCACGGACCTTGGCGACATCGAAGATGCCGAGTCGGTCGGCATCGTCAGGATGCATGAGCAGGGTGCAGCGATTGGTGCCGCCGGTGAGGGCCGGGAGATTGTGCATCCAGCTGTTGTTGGACCGCAGGTGGCGGCGGCCGACCAGCAGCAGGCTGCCGTCGGCGGCCGGCGCCGGGTCGCGCCCGGCGTCCACCGCTGCACTCAGGCGCGCGAGGTCGCCGATGAGCGGGTCGGGAGCGAGTTCGATCTTGCCGGACGCCGTGCGGAGCACCCCGGGCAGGCGCGGCCGCATCGGCCCCAGATCGATACCGTGTGGCGCGGCCAGCACATCCGCGAACGTGAGGCCGTCGCGGGAGCCGAAGGCGTCGCCGTACGCCCCGAGGCGGAACAGCATGTCCAGACGACGCTGGTGCCCGGGCGCGTCGGGCAACATCGCGACGAGCGAGGCGACGTCACGGCCGGCGACGGGCGAATAGGGGTCGGTGACCTCCTTCGACAGCGTGGCCGCGATGACCTGTTCGTCGACGAGCCCCGGGTCGGCGTCGACCCCGGCCCCGGACAGGCCCAGGATCAGCCGGCAGACGATCTCGATCTCGTCGGGACGGCCCACCGGGAGCGGCAACACGGGCGGCGAGTAGCGGGCGGTGGCCCGGACCGCCAGGTTGTTCAGGATGGCGTCGAAATGCGGACTCTGCGATGGGCGCGGCGGCGGCAGCACGACGTGTGCGTGCCGCGTCGTCTCGTTCAGATAGGGGTCGACGCAGACCACGAACTGTGCGTCGTCGAGTGCGCGTCCCAGTCGTGCGCCGTTCGGCGCGGACAGGACGGGGTTGCCCGACACCGTCACCAGCGCCCGCAACCGCCCCTCGCCGGGCGTCTCGAACTCCTCGGCCATCGCGACGGCGGGGAGCTCACCGCCGACCTCCGCGTGACCGGAGACCCGGCTGCGCCACCGCCCGGTACGGAACCCCCGGCCCGCACGGGCCGGGCGGGGCGACGGAGCGGTCGGTGCGAGCGGGAACATCACTCCCCCGGGCCGGTCGAAGTTGCCGGTGAGGATGTTCACCACGTCGATGAGCCAACTGCCGATGGTCCCGAATTGCACTGTGGTGGTGCCCATCCGGCCGTAGACGGCGGCCGATTCCGACGCGGCGATCGACCGGGCGAGAGCCCGGATGTCGGCGGCCGCCACACCACAGAACGAGGCGACCCGTTCGGGAGTGAAACCGCTCAGCTCGTCGCGCAGCGCCTCCACGCCGGTGACATGCGTGGCGATCCCGCCGAGGTCGGCGGCGACGAGGTCCTCGTCGAACAGGCACTGCACCACCGCGCACAGCAGCGCCGCATCCGTTCCGGGCCGCGGCGCGATGTGGGTGTCCGCCAACTTCGCCGTGCGGGTGCGTGCCGGGTCGATGACGGTCAGGCGCCCGCCCCGGCGGCGCAGCGCGGTCAGTTTCCCGGGGAAGTCGGCGGCGGTGGTCACACTGCCGTTGGAGACCACCGGGTTCGCTCCGATGATCACGAGATGATCGGTGCGGTCGAGGTCCGGGACGGCAAAAGTCCCCGCATGACCGACGAGGTAACCGGTGGCCGCCTGCTTCGGCATCTGGTCGAGGGTGCTGGCGCTGAACACGTTGCGGGTACCGAGTGCCCGGATGAGCAAGGGCGCGTACATCGTGCCGGCGACGGTGTGCGCGGACGGATTGCCGAGGTAGAAGCCGATCGACTCGCCGCCGGAGGTCGAGATCACCTCGCGCAGCCCGTCGACCGCAGCGGTGAGCGCTGTGTCCCAATCGGTTTCGACGAGCCGACCATCGCGCCGGATGAGCGGACGGTCGAGACGATCGGGATCGTTGTCGAGCTGGGCGAAACTCGCACCCTTCGGACACAGGTAGCCGGCACTGAACACGTCGTCGGCGTCACCGCGCGCGGCGGTGACGATCTCGCCGCCGGTCGTGCGGTCCCGGCCGATGGTGAGGGTCAGACCGCAGGTGGCCTCGCAGAGCGGGCAGATGCGCGGTGCGGTTCGGGTCATGTGCTCAGGCTAGGCGCTCGGCACACCTGACTGCGACGGATTCGACGACGGCAGCCGTCGCCTGCGCATCAGCGGATCACGCTCCGCAGCTGCCGGGCCGCGACGGAGAGCGTGGCCAGGTCCGCGGTCCCGGTCTCCTCGATCTCCCGGAGCACGCTACGTACCCGGCTCAGCCGGTTCGACCGCGAGGACTCCCACTCGGCGATCTTGTCGGCCGTGCTCTCCCCGGGTTCGCTGACCTCCAGGATCCGCAGGGTCAGCGCACGGAGCGCACCGTGCATGTCGTCACGCACTGCCAACCGGGCCAGCGCATGCCATCGATCGCCGAATTCGAGTCCCGACACCGCCGTGAGCAGCTGTTCGAGACCGAAGTGCTCCATCACCCCGAAGTAGAGGTCGCCGACCTCGCCGGCGTCCCGGTCGGCGATCTCGGCCGCGTCGATGATGTCGAGCAGACAGAAGCGGTGCAGGCTAGCCGCGACGGTGTGGGCGAGGTCCTCGGGAACGCCGTGCTCGATGTAGGTGTCGGCGCGCTCGGCGACATCGCGTGCCGAACTCGGCCCGTACCAGTCGTCGATGACCTCGGACAGTGCTGCCACCCGCTCGCCGTAGCGGGTGATCTCGGCGGCCATGGCCAATGGTTGCGGCCGGAAGGCGAGCAGCCACCGCGAGGCGCGGAACAGCAGACGGCGCGCGTACAGCATCATCTCGTCGACGGCCTCGACCGGAGCCGGTGCATGCCGAATGCCCTCGAACACCTCGTTCATGCCGAAGACCTTGTTGGACACCACATACGCGCGGACGCCCTCCTCGGTACTGCAGCTGCTCCCCTCGCTCAACCGGAACAGGTGGGTCATCCCGGCGTGGTCGATCACGTCGTTGACGAGGGTCGTCGCCACGATCTGACGCCGCAACCGGTGTCCGCTGATCGCGTCGGAATGCTCGGTGCGCACCGCGTCCGGGAAGTAGCGCGCGACGCGGGGTGCGAACACGTCGTTGTCGGGGAGGTCGGTGGCGAGCAGGTCGGATTTGGACTCGAGCTTGACGTGCGCCATGAGCGTGGCGAACTCGGGCGACGTGAGACCGCGGTGGAGCTCACTGCCGACCCGCTTGCGCAGCTCGCGCGGCTCGGGCAGCGCTTCCAGGCGTAGGTCGACGCCCCGTTTGGCGGCGAGGTGTTCGAGCATGCGGGCGTGCACCTCCACTCGCAGCAGCTCGAATGTGCGGCAGAATCCGAGCTCGGAGTTCTGCGAGATGTTGTCGGCGAGAACGAGTTCGGCGACCTCGTCGGTCATCGACTCCAGTAGGGGGTCGCGTTCGTCGGCGTCGAGGCCGCCCGCCGAGACCGCCGCGTCGAGCAGGATCTTGATGTTCACCTCGTGGTCGGAACAGTCGACCCCGGCCGAGTTGTCGAGGGCGTCGGTGTTGATCCGGCCCCCGGCGAGGTCGAACTCGATGCGCCCGCGTTCGGTGACCCCGAGGTTGCCGCCCTCTCCGATCACCCTGGCACGCAACTCGTTTCCGTCGACGCGGATCGCGTCGTTGGACTTGTCGCCGACACTCGCATGTGATTCGGTCGACGCCTTCACGTAGGTCCCGATGCCGCCGTTCCACAGGAGGTCGACCGGAGCGAGCAGGATCGCGCGTATCAATTCGGGTGGTGAGAGTTCTGTCGTGCCGTCTTCCATGCCCAGCGCGTCCACCATCTCGGGGGTGATCGGGATCGACTTGCGGTCGCGCTCCCACACCCCGCCGCCGGCACTGATGAGGTCGGTGTCGTAGTCCGCCCACGACGACCGCGGGAGGCCGAACAACCGCTTCCGTTCGGTGAACGACGCCGCCGCCTCCGGATCGGGGTCGACGAAGATGTGCCGGTGATCGAACGCGGCGACGAGCCGGATATGCTCGCTGAGCAGCATCCCGTTGCCGAACACGTCGCCGCTCATGTCGCCGATCCCGACGACGGTGAAGTCCTGCGACTGCGTGTCGGTCCCCATCTCGCGGAAATGCCGCTTGACCGACTCCCACGCGCCCCGGGCAGTGATACCCATGGCCTTGTGGTCGTACCCGGCCGACCCGCCGGAGGCGAAGGCGTCGCCGAGCCAGAACCCGTACGACTTCGACACGTCGTTGGCGATGTCGGAGAACGAGGCGGTGCCCTTGTCGGCCGCCACCACCAGGTAGGTGTCGTCGGAGTCGAGCCGGACGACCCCGCGGGCGGGGATGACCTCCCCGGTCGCGAGGTCGATGTTGTCGGTCACGTCGAGCAGGCCGGCGATGAACTGCCGGTAGCACGCGATCCCTTCCTCCCGCTGCGCCTCCCGGTCCCGCGCGGCGTAACCGGTCGGCGGCGGCGGCTGTTTGACCACGAAACCGCCCTTGGCGCCGAGCGGCACGATCACCGCGTTCTTCACCGCCTGCGCCTTGACCAGGCCGAGGATCTCGGTGCGGAAATCCTCCCGGCGGTCCGACCAGCGCAGGCCGCCACGGGCGACCGAGCCGAATCGGAGGTGCACCCCCTCTACGCGCGGTGAGTAGACGAAGATCTCGTGCAGCGGACGGGGTTTAGGGGTCTGCGGGATGTCGCGCGGACGGAGTTTGAACGAGATGACCGGACAGTGATCGGAGTCCGACGACCCGCCGTCGACGAAGTAGTTCGTGCGGTCGGTCGCCGACAGCACCGCCGCGAACGCGGAGACGATGCGGTCGGCATCGAGGCCCAACACGAGTCCGATCTCCTCGTCGAGCTTGTCGCGTACCCGCTTTCGGCGCTGTTCGTCGGCGGTGTCGGGATCGAACGACGCGACGAACAGGTCGACGAGGCCGCGGGTGATGGCGAGGTGTTGGCCGAGGACGCTGGCGACGTGGGCCGAACTGTACGAGAACCCGCATTGGCGCAGGTACTGCCCGTAGGCGCGCAGCATCGCCGCCGACCGCCAGTCCAGGCCCGACCTGATGACGAGTTCGTTGTAGGCGTCGACGTCCGCACCGGCGAGCCAGATCCGGCGGAACGCCTCGGTGAACCGATCGGCGAGGTCGTCGGCGTGGTCGAGGTCGACGGTCATCCCGGCCGCGAGTTGGACGCTGAATTCGTAGGCCCAGCAGACGGTGTCGTCGAGCCGATGGATCTCGTACGGGTGCTCCTCGAGGACATCGAGACCGAGACTGTGCAACACCGGCAGGACATCGGTCAGTGTCGCCGACGCACCGCAGAGGTACAGCGTGAAGATCCACCGGTCCGGCTCGCGCCCGTCGGTCGCCGTCTCGGCGGCGTCGAGGGTCACGTCGATCTCACCCGGTTCCAGACCGACGACGCGGATGAGGTCGGCGAGGGCCGCATGCGGCTCGCGGAGCTCCTTGTAGTCCTCCGACAACGAGGACAACTGGCGCAGCAGCACGTCCGGGCCGCCGTCGAGTGCCGGGACGTCTTCTGCGACAGCCAGTTCGCGCACCCGCTCGTCCCAACCGCGGATGGCGGCGACCAGCGCCGCCTGCACGCGTGCGTGGGCCGGTGATCCGGTGTCGACCGAGCCGAGTTCGGCCGCCGTCGTCGGGTCGATACAGACCAGCACCTGCAACAGTGCCAACGGCATCTCGCTGACACGCGCCGTGTACTCCAGCCCGGTCCCGTCCACCTCGGCGACGAGCGCGCGCTCGAGGGCGAGACGGGTGGACGTGTTGTAGCGGTCCCGGGGCAGGTAGATGAGGGCGACGGCGGTGCGTCCGTCGAAGTTGGTGCGCAGGAACAGCCGCAGCGACCGCGTCGCCACCGCGTCCAGCATCTCGGTCAGGCGGCGTTCGAGCTCGTCCTCGGTGGACGAGAACATCTCCACCAGCGGATAGTTCTGCAGCAGCTCGATCATGGACTGACCGGCGAAGGAATCCTCCTCGACGCCCGCCTGCGCGAGGACGTCGTGCACCTTGGCGCGCAGGACCGGGACGTCGAGCACCGCCTGATGATTGCCGGCGGAGGTGAGGGTACCCAGGAAACGATGCTCGCCGTCGTGTTCGCCATTCGCATCGAACGTCGGAACCTGCACGAGCACAGGGAAATTGGTGCGCTGGATGCCGGTCGCCACGAACACCCGGCTGACCCGCGGGACCAGCGGACGATCAGTCACCGACGGGAAGTCGCGGCTGACGGAGTCGGTTCGCCACACACCGAGACGGGCGGCGTCCCCGGCGGGCCCGTCCCCGCCCACCCGCACATGGCCCAGCGGGTGGAAGTGGTTGCCGGCGAACCACTCGAGCAGTGCGGCGTACTCACCACGGTCGGCGTCGGAGACTCCGGCCCCCGGCAGCGGCGCCTCGGCCATCCCGGCGGCGCACTCGGCCATCCGAGAGCGCATCGCCGACGCATCGGCGTCGACGTCGATGACCCGCGAGACGACCTCGCGGAGGTCGTCGCGCAGCGGTTCAGGATCGATGCCCGGGTGACGTGCGAGGCCGCAGACCGCGATCCAGGACTCCGGGGTCGTCTCGCCGGAGTCGACGGCGACGAGTGTGCCGTCGGGGTCCCGCTGAACGGGTATCACCGGGTGGTCCATGCGATCGACGGTGAGGTCGTGCGCCTCGACCGTGGCCAGGACGGCTTCGACGAGCATCGGCATGTCGTCGTTGACGACGAGGATCTCGACGGTGCCGCCCTCGCCCGCGGTCACTCCGACGAGCGCCTCTCCGCGGCGGCGGACCCGCGCGTCATCGAGATGTCTGCGCACCCGGTCGGCGGCCGACTCACCTGCCGACCCGTCGGTCCGCGACCTGAAGTAGTGGTCCACCGCGTCCGGAACGAGTGACGTCACATCTGCCGATGCTAGTCACCCGCGCCGGGCGGAACCGGGATTAATCGCGAGTCAGTTTGCGGTGCGTGACCCGGTGCGGGCGGGCGGCGTCGGCGCCGAGGCGATCCACTTTGTTGGCCTCGTAGGCCTCGAAGTTGCCCTCGAACCAGAACCACTGCCCCTCTTCGACGTTGCCTTCCCACGCCAGGATGTGGGTACAGGTGCGGTCGAGGAACCAGCGGTCGTGGCTGATGACCACGGCACACCCGGGGAACTGCTCCAGCGCGTTCTCCAGCGAGCCCAGGGTCTCGACGTCTAGGTCGTTGGTCGGCTCGTCGAGAAGGATCAGGTTGCCGCCCTCTTTCAGGGTGAGCGCGAGGTTCAGGCGGTTGCGCTCACCACCGGAGAGCACCTCCGAGCGCTTCTGCTGGTCAGGGCCCTTGAACCCGAAGGCGCTGACGTAGGCGCGCGAGGGCATCTCGTTCTGGCCGACCTCGATGTAGTCGAGCCCGTCGGAGACGACCTCCCACACCGTCTTCTTGGGGTCGATGTTGGCGCGGCTCTGGTCGACGTAACTCAGCTTGACCGTCTCGCCGACCTTCACCGTGCCCGAATCGGGCTGCTCGAGGCCGACGATCGTCTTGAACAGGGTCGTCTTGCCGACGCCGTTCGGACCGATCACACCGACGATGCCGTTGCGCGGCAGGGTGAACGACAGGTCCTTGATGAGAACCCGGCCCTCGAAGCCCTTGTCCAGGTGCGAGACCTCGACCACGACGTCGCCCAGGCGCGGCGGCGTCGGGATCTGGATCTCCTCGAAGTCGAGCTTGCGGGTCTTCTCCGCTTCGGCCGCCATCTCCTCGTAGCGTGCGAGGCGGGCCTTGTTCTTGGTCTGGCGGGCCTTGGCGCCGGAGCGGACCCAGGCGAGCTCTTCCTTGAGCCGCTTCTGCAGCTTCTGGTCCTTCTTGCCCTGGACCTCGAGACGCTCGGCCTTCTTCTCCAGGTAGGTCGAGTAGTTGCCCTCGTAGGGGTGCAGCTTGCCGCGGTCGACCTCACAGATCCACTGCGCGACGTGATCGAGGAAGTACCGGTCGTGGGTCACGGCCAGCACTGCTCCCGAGTAGTTCGCGAGGAACTGCTCCAGCCACAGCACCGACTCGGCGTCGAGGTGGTTGGTCGGCTCGTCGAGCAGCAGGAGGTCGGGCTTCTGCAGCAGCAGTTTGCACAGTGCGACGCGGCGACGTTCACCACCGGACAGGTGGGTGACCGGCGAATCGGCCGGCGGGCAGCGCAGCGCATCCATCGCCTGCTCGAGCTGGGAGTCGAGGTCCCAGGCGTCGTTGTTGTCCAGGTCCTCCTGGAGCTTGCCCATCTCTTCCATCAGCTCGTCGGAGTAGTCCGTCGCGAGCTGTTCGGCGATCTCGTTGAAGCGGTCGAGCTTGACCTTGATCTCACCCATGCCCTCCTCGACGTTCTCCTTGACCGTCTTCTCCTCGTTGAGGGGCGGCTCCTGCAGGAGGATGCCGACGGTTGCGTCGGGGTCGAGGAACGCCTCGCCGTTCGACGGCTGGTCCAGGCCGGCCATGATCTTCAGGATCGACGACTTGCCCGCGCCGTTGGGTCCCACGACGCCGATCTTGGCGCCCGGGTAGAAGGACATGGTGACGTCGTCGAGGATGACCTTGTCGCCGTGCGCCTTGCGAACCTTCTTCATCGTGTAGATGAACTCAGCCACGTGAAAACTCCTTCGGACCTGCTCGATGCCGTGTGATCTGTCTGCCGCGGACGCGGGGGGTGTGCGCCCGGGCGCACACACAATGGGGACAAGCCTAGTCGCCGTCGCATGCCGGGCGACGGTCCGGTGCGTCTGCGCCGGTTCGGTGCACCGTCTTTCGCGGTTGACGCGCGGGTGGGCAGGTTTGCCGAGAGAATGTCGTGGGGACGAGAACGGGGGAATGGGTGAGCGCCGTGCCGGTGTGCGGCGGCGAGGCGATGGGAGCGGTCGATGGGTGCGGTACCCAGATGGACGATCGTGTCCGTGGTCCTGGGTGTCATGGTCGGGTCGATGGGCGTCGTCGCCTGCGAGCCGGCGCCGCGCGAGTGTCCGCCGACCATCTCTCCCCTGCACGGCCCGGCCGGGGACTGCCTGCGGTTCGGTGTCAGCACCCCGAGCGGCCCGCTCCGCCCGGCCGAGGTCGCCGCGGTCACCGACCTCGTCGGGGTCCGGCCGACCGTCAACCTGTTCTTCGAGGACTTCACCGCGATCCCCCCGATCGCCGCACTCGACGCCGTGGTCGCCTCGGGTGCCGAACCGGTGGTCACCTGGGAGCCGTGGCGCCACCTCGGCGGTGACGACTACGACTGGGGCGCGTTCACGATGTCGTCGATCGTGGCCGGAGCCCACGACGACTACCTGTACCGCTGGGCCGACGAACTCGTCGCCTGGGGCGGGATCGTCTACCTCCGGTTCGCGCACGAGCCGAACGGCGACTGGTACCCGTGGAGCCCCGCCGGCGGGACCTCCCCCGAGCTGTACATCGCCGCGTGGCGCCATGTCCACGACCTCTTCGCGTCCAAGAACGCGACCAACGTGAAGTGGGTGTGGGCCCCGAATGTCCCCCTTTCCGACGACGCTCCGCTGTCACGCTGGTACCCGGGCGACACCTACGTCGACGTCCTGGGGATCGACGGCTACAACTGGGGCGCGGTGCCCGGCCACCGATGGACTCCGCCGGCGGAGTTGTTCGCCGATTCGTTTGCACAGCTTCGTAACTTGTCCTCCGAGAAACCGATACTCGTCACAGAGGTCGGGTCGACAGAAGCCGGTGGTTCCAAAGCCGACTGGATCGCCGACCTGGTGACCTACCTCGACGACGCCGACGACGTTACCGGCTTTGTCTGGTTCGACCACGACAAAGAAGCGGACTGGAGATTGGGCAGCACGGCAGCAGCGGGCGCCGCGATGGCGCACGCACTCGAGAAAGCGGGACTGAGGTGACCCTGGTGGACGCGCACATCGATGCCGACATCGAAGAGGCACGACTGCATTCGATGCAGCAGTTGAACGTCCTCGACTCGCCCCCGGAGGATCGGTTCGCGCAGATCACCCGGATGGCGAAAGCCGTGTTCGGCGTACCGATGTCGACGGTGTCGCTGCTCGACCGGGACCGGCAGTGGTTCAAGGCGGTCGACGGCATCGAGCTGCAGAACCTGCCGCGGGAACAGACGGTCTGCCAGGTGACGGTCGCGCGCGCCTATGACCACCCCGACGATCCGGCGCTGATCATCCCCGACGTCTCGAAGGTCCCGGCCTTCGCCGCGATCCCGCAGATCGCCGCAGACGACGGAATCCGCTTCTACGCGGGATATCCGCTGTACGGCCCCGGCGGACATCCCGTGGGGACCTTCTGTCTGTACGACACCCGGCCGCGGGAACTCACCACCGATCAGGAGGCGGCGTTCCGCGAGCTCGCCGCATGGGCGCAGCGGGAGATCGCGAACAGCGACGACCTGGAACGCGCGGCACTGGTGCAGCGTCAATTGCTGCCGCCGCCTCTCGGAGTCGTTCCCGGCTGGTCGATCGCGGCGATGTGCCTGCCCGCCTTCGCCGTCGGCGGCGATTTCTACGATCACTACCCCTGGAGCGACGGCCTGGTGTTCACCGTCGCCGACGTCATGGGAAAGGGGCTCGGCGCGGCGATCCTCACGGCGACGGTCCGGTCGGCGATCCGAGCCGCATCCCGCGCACTCGACGCCGCCGGACATGCCGCGGCCGACGCCGACCTCGCGAAGGTGGTCGAGACGGTGGCCGATCAGCTCGCCGACGACTTCGCCGGCACCGAGACGTTCGCGACCGCGTTCCATGCACGCCTGCACACCGACGAGGGTCAGCTCGAATACGTGGACGCCGGCCATGGCCTGTCGATCGTCCGCCGGGCCGCCGGAGGTGTGGAGTCGCTCCCCGGGGGCGGTCTGCCGATCGGCATCCTGCGCGACGACACCTGGGACTCCGCCCGGGTCCACCTAGATCCCGGCGACATGGTCGTCATCACCTCCGACGGGCTGCTGGACCTCTTGCCGTCTGGTCACGAGTCGGCGTTGCAGGCACTGTTCGCCGACACCTCGACCCCGTCGGAGGTGTGCTCGATGGTGAGCGAACTGGTCGCCTCACGGCCGCCGATCGACGATGTGACCGTCGTGGCCATTCGTCGAGACGATGCGGGATGAGCGAGAGCGTCGAGGGTGCCACCCTCGCACGCACGGCCCCGTCGCCGTGGCTGCGGCTGGTGATCGTCGCCGCCGCGATCCTCGGGATCAACTACATCGTGTGGCGCTGGCTGGCCTCGGTGAACTGGGACGCCTGGTGGATCGCGGTTCCCCTGGTCGTCGCCGAGACCTACAGCCTGATCGACTCGTTGCTGTTCGGGCTGACGATGTGGCGGCTGCAACACCGCCCCGATCCGCCTCCCCCGCCCGAGGGCGCCACCGTCGATGTCTTCATCACCACCTACAACGAACCCCTGGATCTGGTGATGAAGACTGCGATCGCAGCGAAGGCGATCACCTACCCGCACACCACGTGGATCCTCGACGACGGTGATCGACCCGAGCTCGCCGAGGCCGCGGCCCAGGCAGGCATCGGGTACATCACGCGATCGTCGAACTGGCTCGACAAGCCGCGGCACGCCAAGGCCGGCAACCTGAACAACGCCCTGATGCAGACCGACGGCGAGTTCCTCCTCATCCTCGACGCCGATCAGATCCCCGAACCGCAGATCCTCGACCGCACGCTCGGCTACTTCCACGACGACAAGATGGCCCTCGTCCAGACGCCGCAGTATTTCGTGAACGTGCCGCCCGGGGACCCGCTCGGCAGCCAGGCTCCGCTGTTCTACGGGCCGATCCAGCAGGGCAAGGACGGGTGGAACGCCGCGTTCTTCTGCGGATCCAACGCCGTGCTGCGCCGGGAGGCGCTGATGCAGCTCGGCATCACCCAGTACGTCTCCGCCGTCTCCGACGGCATCGATCGCGCCCTGCGCACCGCGCGTTCTGTCCTCAAGTCGACGCGCAAGCAGGTCGGGAAAGACAACCCCACCGCCTCGGCCGCGCTCGACGCCGTCGACGAGGCCGTGAAAGACGCTCGCGCGCAGCTGAAGAAGAAAGAGCCACTGGCCGAGATCACCTATCGCTTCCAGGCGCGCGTCGACGAGGCGGCACGCGGGCTCGTCGACGCCGACGTCGAGGCCATGCGCGCCGACCTCGAGGCCATCGAGGCGCTCACCGAGCTGAGCGAGCAGGAAGCCGGTGCCGGCGCCGTCGACTACGACGCACTCGCGGTCCTCGCCGAGCGCGAGTGGTCGCCGCTCGGCGCCATCGAATCCATCCGCGCCATGGTCGCGGCGGTCGACGTCGGGCGATCCGACGAGGCCCAGCCCATGCTGCCCCTGGCCACCATCTCGGTGACCGAGGACATGGCGACCTGTATGCGGTTGCACGCCCTCGGCTGGAACTCCGCCTACCATCACGAGAATCTTGCCTTCGGCCTGGCGCCGGAGGACCTGAAAACCATGGTGACGCAACGGCTTAGGTGGGCGCAGGGCACGATCCAGGTAATGCTGCGGGAGAACCCGCTGGTACAGAAGGGCCTCACCCTCACCCAGCGACTCATGTACTGGGCGACGATGTGGAGCTACCTCGCCGGTTTCGCGGCCATCGCCTACATCGCGGCACCGGTGGTCTACCTGGTGCTGGGCATCCTGCCGGTCGAGGCCTACAGCTGGGACTTCTTCCTGCGGCTGATCCCGTTCCTGGTGGTCAACCAGATACTGTTCCTGGTGGTGGCACGAGGCACGCCGACGTGGCGCGGCCAGCAGTACAGCCTCGCTCTGTTCCCCGTCTGGATCAAGGCGTGCACCACCGCATTTCGCAACGTCTACATGAACCGTCCGCTCGGTTTCGCGGTGACCCCGAAGACCAAGCAGTCGCAGGATGCGTTGCCCTGGCACATCGTTCGGCCACAGCTGATCGCGATGGCGTTGCTCGTGGTGGCCTCGGTCATCGGTATCGTGCAGCTGTACCGGGGCGCCGTCTCCGTTCTCGGCGTCGGCGTGAACCTGTTCTGGGTAGTGTTCGATCTGGTGATCCTGAGCGTTGTCATCACCGCGGTGCGGTACCGCGGTCCCGATGAGGAAGGGCAGTGATGGCGAATTTCGCAACACGTAGCGTCGACGGCGGCGCCGTGGCGATCCGGCCCGAGGGCCGGCTCAACATGGTTGTCGCCCCGCGACTCCGAGACCAGTTGCACGAGTTGGTCGGGTCCGGTTCGGCCCGGATCGTCGTCGACCTGTCCGGCACCGACTTCATCGATTCCTCGGGCCTGGGCGCACTCGTCTCCGGGTTGAAGGTGGCACGCCAGGCCGGCGGCGACCTCCGGATCGCGGCCCCGACGCCGCAGGTGGTCACCGTCCTGGAGTTGACCAATCTCAATCGCGTTCTGCGCGTCCACCCGTCGGCCGACGACGCCTTCGACGGGGCCTGACGGGACCCGTCCCACTCACCCAGAGATCGAGGACCCGGCGATGACCGAGAACACCGCGACCCGCACCCTCGAGGAGATCACCTCGCTCGAGACCATGGACCACATCCACGCACTCCTCGCCGATCTCCTCGCGGAGTGCCCCATCGACGACATGGACGCGATGCAGTTCGAGCTCGCCGTGGCCGAGATCGGCGCCAACATCATCGAACACGCCGGGGACGGCGCAACCGTCACCCTGTGCCTCGAGCTGGAGGTCGCACCGGACCGGATCGAAGCCCGCTACTCCGACGACGGCAGTCCCGCCCGCGTCGATCTCGACGCCGTGAGCCTGCCCGACGACTTCGCCGAGCGTGGCCGCGGCCTGGCCATCGCGATCAACGTCCTCGACGAACTCGCCTATCGTCGTGCCGACGGCAAGAACCACTGGCGACTGGTCCGGAACCGTTCGGACTGAGTCGTAATCGGCTCAACCCCACGATCGTGCGTTCACGCCGCCGACTCGCGGGTCTCGGGCGCGGTTGCGACGACCGGCGCGTCGGCCGCGCGCCCCTGGGCGGGCGTGCCCCGATAAGTGACGACGCAGCGACTCAGGTCGAGTCCGACGGCCACGGCCGTCATCTCGAGATCGGAGCGACGTGAGCCGTCCGCCGACGGGTACTCGTTGGTCTTGATCTGACCGTGCGCGATCACCGGTCGACCCTTGGCGATCGCCAGGCCGACCCCGGTCAGCAGGCGCCGCCAGCAGCTGACCGTCAGGTACAACGTGGGTCCGTCCGACCACTCGCCGGTGTTCTTGTCGATCCGCCGCGAGGTGCACGCCACGCGGAAGGAGATCACGTCCTCCCCGGTGGTCGTCTGCCGCCGACGGGGATCGGACACTACGGTTCCGATGACGGTCGTGTACGTCTCAAACATGGTCGTCTCCTACGGTTGTCGGCCACGGGAAGGTGTGGCCGCACCAGCATCACCCGCAGCGGGGCCGTCAACCGTCGAGGCCGCACGACTGTGGAGAACTCGACGGGTTACCCACAGATCGCGATGCACCTGACGCTCGCCGCCCATACACTTCGCAGGGTGCGCATCCGAAGGCTCCTGGTAGGTCTCATCGCAGCGGCAACAATGCTGGTTGCCCCGCCCCTCGCAGGCGCTGCGCCGGTCGCTTCGCCGACATTGACCGGTCTGACCGAGGCGATCGCGGGCCGGCTCGCACTGGCCGACACCGTCGCCGCGACGAAATGGGCGTCCGGCGCGGCCATCGACGACCCGGCGCGCGAACAGGTGGTCCTCGACACCGTGTCGCAGCTGGCCACCGACCGCGGTCTCGACCCCGCCTACGTACGCGGTGTGTTCCGCGATCAGATCGAGGCTAGCAAGACCGTCCAACGCGGACTGTTTGCGCAGTGGCGGCTGCCTGGGCAGACTGCTCCACCTGCGACGTCCGATCTCGGTCCGGTCCGGACCGCGATCAACGAGTTCACCGTGGCCATCGTCGACCAGCTTGCCGCCGCAGGCGAACTCGTGACGAGCTTCCGGTGTCCCCCAGAGCTGATCACTGCGACCGGCCGCACCGCTGCCGATTTCGGCTTCGATCCCCTGCACACCGGCGCCTTGATCCAGGCCGGGTCGTCGGTCTGCACGGTGTCGACGGGGTCCGGCTGAGACCTGTTGCCGCTCAACCGCGCTTGTTGAGTTCCTTCAACATCTCGTTGTAGCTGCCGAGGTCCGCGTCGTGGTCGCGGTCCGCGTTGCGGTCGAAGCGTCGCGCCAGCTTCGTATCGCTGCGCTGCCACTGCACGAACAGCGCGAGCAGGACCACCACCAGGGGGATCTCGCCTGCGGCCCAGGCTATTCCGCCCCCGACACGTTGGTCGTCGAAGAGGCCGTAGTTCCACGGGAGATTGAGCCCGCGGTAGTAGGTCTCGGCGATGACCGCGGTCGTCATCATGAGGGCGATGCCGAAGAACGCGTGGAACGGAATCGAGGCCATCACGAGGCCCAGCTTTGCCACGGGTGACACCTGACGCGGGGCCGGGTCGATGCCGATCACCAGCCAGTAGAAGAGGTAGCCGCTGATCAGGAAGTGCAGATTCATCAACAGGTGCGCCGCGTGGTACTGGACCACGGACTCGTACAGACCGCCGAGATAAAGAACGTAGAAGCTGCCGACGAACATGACCGCGGCGATCAGCGGATGCGTCAGGATCCGGGACGGCGCCGAGTGCACGCCCAGCTGAATCCACTCGCGCGGGCCCGGCGGATTGCCCCGACCGGCCGGCGGCAGTGCCCGCAGGGCGAGCGTGACCGGGCCACCGAGCACCAGCAGGACCGGCACCATCATCGACAGCAGCATGTGCGCGATCATGTGGATGCTGAACATCGCCGGGGCGTAGCGGCCCAATCCCGATGACGTCGCCAGCAACAGCAGCAGACACCCGAGGAGCCACGCGACGGTGCGACCGACCGGCCAGGCATCACCCCGGCGCCTCAGGCGGATGACTCCCCGGAGATACACGACGGCGAGCACGATCGCCGCGAGCCCGAAGATCAGGTCGAAGCGCCACTCGGTGAGAAGGCGGACGAACGTCGGCGGCCCGTCGAGGTCGTAACCGATCGCGTTCTCGGTCGCCGAGATCTGGGTGGTGTCGACGAGCGGAGGCGGTGTGCGACTCAGGCCGACGGCCAGGCCGAAGGTCGCGGCGAACACGGCGAGTTCGACCAGTCCGAAGCGGACGAACAGCGACGGCTTGTCGTCGGCGTCCAGTTGGGCGATGGTGACGCGGCGATGCCACGCGCCGAGTCCGCCGAGCACGACCAGGGCCACCACCTTGGCCACGACCAGACGGCCGTAGGTGTCGGTGAACAGGTCGCCGAGCGGCACCCGCACCAGGGCGTTGACGACACCGCTGGCGCCCACGACGAGGATGCACCAGAACGCGACGCGCGAGAACCGCCGAACCGCCAGGGCACGCCATCGTCCGTCGGCGAGGGCGTAGACCACGACCGCGGCGAGACCGCCGAGCCACAGGGTCGCGCCGATGATGTGCAGGATCAGGCTGTTGGTGGCGACGTCGTGGTTGCCACCCGACGAGGAGTGGCCCGCGAGCGCGGACGGCATCAGGCTGAACACGGAGAACGCGATGACCGCGATCGTGGGGCCCCAGTGCAGGGTCACCCGAGCGATGATGGCCGCGACCAGTGCGAACACCGCGGTCCAGAACCAGGTGCGCACCTCCGCGACCTGGCCGTAGGCGGTCAGCAGGTTCGCCGGGCGGATCGCCTCTGCCAGCGGCGCCCCACTGACCTCCGACGCCGAGAACGGCATCAACAGCAGAGCGGAGACCGACCACGTCAGCGCGCTCGCCGCCGCGATCCGGATGGCGCGGTAACCCCCGACGTCGAGGACGCCGCTCGCCTGGGGCGGCACGAAGAACGCGGCGAACACGGCCGACCCGAGCGCGATCGCCGCGGCGAACTCGCCGATCGCGGTCAGCGCAGGTGCGCCGTAGGTGGTCAGCGGCCCCGGATCGGGCACACCGGTCAGCCGGAGCGCCGACGCCGCGGAGATCGCGGTGACGGCGACGGCGACGATCGCGGCGAGCCAACCCGATGCCCACAGGATCGCGGTGACGACGCCGCGCGGTTCGTTCATCGCGTCGCGATGCTGCTCCGCGGAGGCGGGCGTCGACGTGCGGGTCATTCTCCAACTGTAGGACCGGCGACTGACGTGATCCCAATTCGACCTGGCCCGCCGTGGCGCACGGCATAGCGACGACGGTGTCGTAGACTCTCTCTGCCCGGCCGCTCGTGCGCCACGTCACGCTCGCCGGTCAGCCTCCGTAGCTCAGGTGGATAGAGCAAGGGCCTTCTAATCCCTAGGTCGCAGGTTCGAGTCCTGCCGGGGGCACGTCATGTGCCTGTCGCCGACCGCTCGAAGTGGATCGGGAACCGTTCGGGGCACGCCGTGCGTCATAGTCCTGCCCCACACCTCGGTGGGTCGCGACTCCCTGGAGGATCATGACGCTCCCCCGCTCTCTGTCCGGTTTTCCGCCCCTCTCATCTGGTCGACGAGACCAGAAGGGTTCAGAAGCATCGCTGTTCGGTGTCGATCCCGCCGAGGTCGAGGGCATCGCGCGCACCTGGCGGGCCGCCGCGATCGCGATCCACGCCGCGGATGTCGAGGCCGTCGGAGCGGCGCTCGGACCCTCGAGTCGCGTCGTGCGTGCCCTCGCCGCCACGATCGGACCCGCACGGCTGGCGGTGGACTCCATCGGTGAACGCCTGATGACGATGAGCCAGATGCTGCGGGCGTTCGACGCGACGACGGCAGACGCCGACGCGCGGTCGGGCACCCGGTTCCGCTCGCTTCGGAACCGCTGATGCGACCCACCCTCTCGCAGTTGCGCGCGTGGGATCCGCAGTCGATCGCCGCCGCCGGGTCCGCTGCCTCGACGCTCGCCGAGCGCATCGACACCGGCATCGGTCGGGCGGTGCGTGCCTTCGACAACGCCTCGAGGTGGTCGGGCGGCACGCACGATGCTGCGCACCAAGCCATCTGGGCGGAACACGATCATGCCGGCGAGGTCCGCAACGTGGTGCAGATGATCGCCGACGAGGCCACCGATGCCGCCGCCGACCTCGGCTACGCCCGCGACTTCGCACTTGGTGTCGTCCGGGGCGCCGAGGGGCTGGGCTTCACCGTCTTCGACGACGGCGAGGTGACACATCCAGAGCACGAATTCGACGGTCAGGCCGCCCTTCTCGCGGAATCCATCGCCGAGGCTCTCGACACCGTCGACGCCCTCGACGAGCGCTACGGTGCACGACTCGAGAACTTCGCGGCCGACCTCGCGTCGATGACGGCAGGTCAACCCGACGTCACACTGCCCGGGGACGCCGAGATGGACGCGGATCAGGCCGTCCGCATGCTGGAGACGCTCACGCCGACCCAGGTCCGCGACATCATCCAACAGATGGGTGCCGACGACGTCCGACGTCTGATGCAGGCGAACCCACACGTCGTCGGGAACCTACCGGGCGTCCCGTTCGCGATCCGCGCCCAGGCCAACGAGATCAACATCCGCAACGCGCTTCTCGACGAGATGGCGGCCGGTCGCGGGCACGGCCGAAGAGCTCGGACCCTGCGCGGACTCCTCGAGCCCAGCCCCGACCCGATCGCCGACGAGACACCCCGCGGCGACGACGGACTCGTCGAGCGGACCTTCATCACCTTCGTCAACACCCCGCGCGGACGACTGGTCGAGATGATCGGATCGTTGCGGCCCGGTACCCCGAACACGGCGACCTACGTGCCCGGGACCGGCACGAACCTCGACACCGTGGTCGGCCACAACCGCACGGCCGCAGCCGAACTCGCGGCACGCACCGGCGGCCCGGTGTTCCTCTACCTCGACGGCGACCTCCCGCCCGACCTCCGCTCGGCGGCGAGTCCGAGCTTTGCCGCAGCCATGGCGCACCGCCTGGAGCTGTTCGGTCGCGAACTCGACGCCGAGATCGCGCATCTCGCACCCGGCGCGACCACCACCTACATCGGCCACAGCTACGGCGGGTCGGTCGTGGGCTCGGCCGAACAACTCGGTTTGTCTCCCGACCGCGTCATCTACGCGTCGTCGGCGGGCACCGGCATCTACGACACCCCGCATCCCGGCGGCGTGGATCGATACTCGCTGACCTTCCCGGGCGACCCGATCCACTACGTCCAGTCCTTTCCCGGAAACCCCCATGGCCATGACCCCGACACCGCGCCCGGCGTGATCAGGCTCGACACCGGCACAGTCGACCTCGACGAGCGCACATTCGACGCAGATCGACGCAGGGTCGACGGTGGTCTGGTCACCCACGGTGCCTATTGGAACGACCCGGAATCCACGGCCTTCCAGAACATGGTGAAGGTCATCGTCGGCGCCGAACCCGACCTCTACGTCCCTCGCAAGCCCGACGTCGCCGAACTCCCGCCACCGGTCGGCGCACCCGCTCCCCTGTGGTGGCTCTATCTGTTCAACGATCGCGCCGACGGGGACATCGACCTGCCGGGGCCGATTCCCGACATCCCGCTACGGCTGCCGTGGTGAGCCGCGACTCGAACACACGCCAGGCTTTCGAGTAGTCGTCTGTTTTATCCCGGTCCCCTCGCGACCGTCCACCTGCGAACCTCAACTCGACTCCTGGACCTCGATCGAAGTCGATCAGTCGAGTTGGGGTTCGTCGGTCGGACACCTATGCGTCGCCGTGGTGAGTGCCCGTCCGGCCGACATCCACCGTCCCCCGCCACCCGCCGATGAGGCGCATGGAGTGATAGATGACCAGTGCCGCGACCGAGCCCAGCGAGATGCCGGCGAACACGAGGTCGCCGACCTGCCAGGTGTAGTCGGCGATGCCGATGATGAGCGGGATCGCCGCGGTGAACTGATTGATCGGTTTGGAGAAATCGACCTTGTTCGCCACCCAGATCTGGACGCCGATGACACCGACCAGACCGTAGAGCGCGGTCGTGACACCGCCGAGCACGCCAGGCGGGATCGCGGCGATCACGGCGCCGACCTTGGGCGACAGTCCGAGCAGGATCGCCGCGCCGCCGGCCACCCAATAGGCTGCTGTCGAGTACACCTTGGTCGCCGACATCACGCCGATGTTCTCGGCGTAGGTCGTCGTGGCCGACCCGCCGCCGCTGCCGGCCAGCATGGTGGCCACTCCGTCCGCGGCCAGCGCCCGACCCATGGTCGCGTCGTAGTCCTTCCCGGTCATCATCGCGACCGACTTCACGTGGCCGATGTTCTCGACGACGAGCACCAGCACCACGGGGAGGAACAACGGCAGGACACCCAGGTCGAACGTGGGCGTCTGGAAGTCGGGCAGTCCGATCCAGGCGGCGTCGCCGATGGCGGAGGTGTCGATGTAGTCGTTGTCGCTGTCGATCCGGTCGAGGATCAGCGCGAGGACATAGCCGGCCACGACGCTCAAGAAGATCGCCAGGCGACCGAGCAGCCCGCGGAACAGCACCGCGGATGCCACCAGCAGCACCAGCACGATCGTCGCCAGGACGGGATCGGCGACGAAGTTGTTCTTGGCCGCCGGCGCCAGATTGAGCCCGATCAAGGCGACGATCGCGCCGGTCACGACGGGTGGCATCAGGGTCTCGATCCACCGAACACCCGCGAAATGGCTGATGAGCCCGATGACGACGAGCAGTGCGCCGACCGCCACGAGTCCCCCGAGCGCCGACGACGCCCCGTCGGAGGCGACGGCGGCCGTCACCGGCGCGATGATGGCGAAACTCGAACCCAGGTAACTGGGCAGGCGGTTGCGGGTGATCAGCAGGAACAGGATCGTGCCGACGCCGGAGAAGAACAGCGTCGTCGACGGTGGGAATCCGGTCAGCACCGGGACGAGGAAGGTCGCGCCGAACATGGCGACCACGTGCTGCAGGCCGATGCTGACCGTCCGCGGCCAGGTCAGCCGTTCCTCCGGTGCCACGACCGCGTTGTCGGTCAGCTTCCAGGACAGCAGATTCCGAGACCTCGTCTCCGGTTCACCCATGCCGAACAGTGTGCGGCACGGATGCTGACGACGCCTCACTTCGGGTCCTCCTGGGTCGGCGTCGCCGCCGCCCGATATGCAACTCGACTCATATACACCTTGTTGCATAGTGCGTTGTTGCAGTGGTAGCTTGCTCTCATGGCGCTCGAACACGCGATTCTGGTGTCGCTGGCCGAGCGACCGGGAACGGGCTATGAGATCGGTCAACAATTCGACCGCAGCATTGGCTACTTCTGGTCAGCCACGCACCAGCAGATCTACCGGACGCTGAAGAAGCTCCTCGACGACGAACTGGTCAGCGTCGAGTCGATCAGTCAGGACGGCCGTCCGGACAAGAAGGTCTACACGATCTCCGATGCCGGGCGCGACGCCCTGGCCGACTGGGCGATGAGTCCGACCCCACTGCAACCGCTCCGCAGCGACATCGGCGTGAAGCTGCGGGCCGCGGAGTTCGGCGACCTCGCCGCCATCATCGGCGAACTCAAGGCCCACCGCGACGAGCACCTCGCGCAACTGAAGCTCTACACCGGCTTCCAGGCCGACTACTACCCCGATCCCGACACGCTCACCGGCCGCAAGCTGCACCAGTACCTCGTCCTCCGCGGCGGCATCCGCCAGGAGCAGGGATACATCGAATGGTGCGACGAGGTCATCCACGGACTCGAACGGGAATTGACCGAGAGCTGAGTTAGCCAGTCCCGCAACACCTTCGATACCGCCAATCCGTCCACCCAGGTTCACCGAGATGAAAGGTCGCGCCATGTCAGCCCCGACGGCACAACCGAACCAGCACTATCCGCACCTGTTCACGCCCCTGCAGATCGGCGGCATGACCATCGAGAACCGACTGGTCATGGGTTCGATGCACACCGGTCTCGAGGACCGGTTCTGGGACACCGACAAGCTGGCCGCGTACTTCGCCGAACGCGCCAAAGGCGGTGCGGGACTGATCATCACCGGCGGCTTCGGCACCAGCCGGACGGGTTTGCTCGCCTTCGCCGGCGGCAAGATGACCAACGTCGTCGACATGACCCGCCACAAGCGCGTGACCAAGGCCGTGCACGACGAGGGCGGCAAGATCGCGATGCAGCTGATCCACGCCGGCCGCTACGGATACACGCCGTTCAAGGTCGCTCCCGGCACCGATCCGTCGCCGATCCACCCCTTCAAGCATCTGAAGATGACCGAGCCGATCATCCGCCACGTCATCAGGTCGTTCGGGCAGTCCGCCAAGCTGGCACGCAAGGCCGGCTTCGACGCCATCGAGATCATGGGCGGCGAGGGCTACCTCATCAACCAGTTCCTCTGCCCCCACACCAACGACCGCACCGACAAATGGGGCGGCAACACCGAGAACCGCCAGCGTTTCCTGGTCGAGGTCATCAAGGAGATCCGCCGTCAAGTCCCCCGCGACTACCCGGTGATCCTGCGTCAGTCGATCGCCGACCTGATCCGCAAGGGACAGACCTGGGACGAGGTCGCGCTGATGGCTCGCAAGGCCGAGCAGTACGGCGTCGACGCCATCAACACCGATATCGGCTGGCACGAGGCCCAGGTTCCCACCATCGTCACCTCGGTGCCGCGCGGCGCGTTCGTGAAGTTCACCGAACGGCTCCGCGACGAGGTCTCGATCCCGCTGATCGCGGCCAACCGCATCAACACCCCGGAACTCGGCGAGGAGATCCTCGCGAACGGACGCGTCGACGCCATCCAGATGGCCCGGCCGTTCCTCGCCGATCCCCACCTGGCGAACAAGGCCCGCGAGGGTCGCTCCGACGAGATCAACACCTGCATCGGCTGCAACCAGGCCTGCCTCGACCACGCCTTCGTCGGCAAACACGTGTCGTGCCTGGTGAACCCGATCGCGGGACGCGAGACCACGCTCATCCTGGGTCCGACACGAAAGGCCAAGCGCCTCGCCGTGATCGGCGCGGGCCCGGCCGGCCTGTCGGCAGCCGTCGCCGGCGCCAAGCGAGGCCACAAGGTCACCCTGTTCGAGGGCGGCGACTCCATCGGCGGCCAGTTCTCCATCGCCGCACGCATTCCAGGCAAGGAGGAGTTCAGCGAGACGATCCGCTACTTCACCCGTCAGATCGAGGTGCTCGGTATCGAGGTCCGGCTGAACACCCGCGCCGACGCCGAGCAGATCATCGCCGAGAAGTTCGACGACGTGATCGTCGCGACCGGCGTCGTGCCGCGCATCCCGAGCTTCCCCGGCGTCGATCACCCGATGGCGATGTCATACGCCGACGCCGTGCTCGGACATCGGGAGATCGGCAAGCGCGTGGCCGTGATCGGTGCCGGCGGCATCGGTTTCGACGTCAGCGAGTTCCTCACCACCGACGAGTCGCCGACGATGAATCTGAAAGAGTGGGAACAGGAATGGGGCGTCACCGAGGATCCGGAGAAGCCCGGCTTCGTCACCAAGCCGCGGCCGCTTCCGCCGGTGCGTCAGGTCTACCTGGTCCAGCGCAAGGTCGGTAAGCAGGGCAAGTCCCTCGGCAAGACCACCGGATGGGTCCATCGCGCGACGATGAAGATGAAAGGCGTCGAGCAGATCAGCGGCGCCACCTACGACAAGATCGACGACCAGGGGCTGCATCTGAGCTTCCGCGACGACGAGGGCAACGTCACCGACACCCGCGTGCTCGAGGTCGACAACGTGGTGATCTGCGCGGGCCAGGAGTCGGTACGCGATCTGGTCGATCCGTTGACGCTGGCCGGGGTCACGACGCATGTGATCGGCGGGGCCGATTACGCCGGCGAGCTCGACGCCAAGCGCGCGATCCGGCAGGGCACCGAGGTCGCCGCCGGCATCGACTGACGCTCGGTCTCGGCGCGAGAGGCGGCGGCTACCATTGCGACATGCCGGTACCGCCGCCCTCCGCCACCGCCCGTGCCGTCGTCACCGGGGCCTCGTCCGGGATCGGACGGGAACTCGCACGCGCGCTTGCCGCCCGGGGTCATTCGGTCATCCTCGTCGCCCGCCGGGGCGACCTTCTCGAGGAACTCGCCGGCGAACTCCGCACGGCACACGAGGTCTCGGTCGAGGTCCGCGCGGTCGACCTGTCGGACCCGACGAAGGTGGAAGTGCTCGCGGCCGAGTTCGCCGGCCGCGACATCTCGATCCTCTGCAACAACGCGGGCATCGCGACCTTCGGACCGGTCGCCGACCTCGACGCCGACTACGAACGCGCGCAGGTCCGCCTCAACGTCAACGCCGTCCACGACCTCACCCTGGCGGTGCTCCCGCAGATGGTCAGGCGCGGCTCGGGCGGCATCCTGATGGTCGGGTCGGCCGCCGGAAACATGCCGATTCCCAACAACGCGACGTACGCGGCATCGAAAGCCTTCGTGAACAGCTTCAGTGAATCCCTGCGCGGCGAGGTGTCCGGGCAGGGCGTGCACGTCACCCTGCTCGCGCCCGGCCCGGTGCGCACGCACACTCCCACCCCGGACGAGGCGTCCATCGTCGACAAGGTCGTCCCGGACTTCCTGTGGCACTCCTCGGCCAAGGTCGCCGAGATGAGCTTGGATGCCTTGGCGCACAACAAGATGCGCGTCGTGCCCGGCACCCTGTCCAAGGCGATGTCGGTGGCCGGCGGGTACACACCGCGCGGGGTGGTGGCCCCGATCGTCGGTGGGTTCTACCGCAAGTTCAGCGCGGAGTAGGAGTCGTCTGGGCGCCGTTCAGCGCCGCCGGCGACGCCCCGTGCCGAAGATCGCGCGACTGAACTCGCGTCCGGCCGCGCTCGCCGCCGATCGCAGGAAACTCTGCATCGGCTTGCTCGTGAGCACCTCGGTCAGGAGCCCTGGCTCCTCCGGCATCGGCTCCGGGGCCGGCGTCGGCGGCACGGGTGCCGGTGCGTCGGCGGGCTCCCCCGGTGCGAGGGTGTTCGCGGCCAGGATCTCGTACGCCGACTCGCGGTCGATGGGCGTGCCGTACTTCGCGTACAACGGCCCGGCTTTCGCCGCCGAGGTGACGGCGTCGGCGCCGATGGCCTCCATCGCCGACCGGGGCGCTCGGACCACCGTCCACGCGACCGGGGTCGGCGCACCGCGCTCGGACAGCACGGTCACGACCGCCTCGCCCGTACCGAGAGAGGTCAGCACCTGCTCGAGGTCGTAGACCTCCGACACTGGGTAGGTCTTGACCGTCGTACGCAGCGCCTTCTGGTCGTCAGGGGTGAAGGCCCGCAGCGCGTGCTGGATCCGGGCACCCAGCTGGGACAACACTTCTTTCGGGATGTCCGTCGGCAGCTGGGAGCAGAAGAACACGCCGACGCCCTTCGACCGGATCAGTTTCACCGTCTGGACGACCTGGTCCACAAAGGCTTTCGACGCATCGTCGAACAGCAGATGCGATTCGTCGAAGATGAAGACCAGCTTTGGTTTGTCGAGGTCGCCCACCTCCGGCATAAATTCGAACAGATCGGCCAGAATCCACATGAGGAAGGTCGAGAAGAGCGCGGGGCGGGCCGCCTGGGTACCGAGCTCGAACAACGTGATGATGCCGCGTCCGTCGGGCGCCGTCCGGATGAGGTCGGCGGGATCGATCTCGGGTTCGCCGAAGAACGTGTCACCGCCGTCGGCCTCGAGATTCGACAGCGCCCGCAGGATCACGCCGGCGGTCTGCCGCGACACCCCGCCGATCCCCTTCAGTTCGGCCTTGCCCTCGTCGCTGGTGAGGAAGGCGATGACCGACCGCAGATCCTTCAGATCGAGAAGCGGCAAGGCCTTCTTGTCCGCCCAGTGGAAGATGAGGCCCAGCGTCGACTCCTGGGTGGCGTTGAGCCCCAACACCTTACTGAGCAGGATCGGCCCGAACGAGGTGATGGTCGCACGGATCGGTACGCCGATTCCCTCCGCACCCAGCGACACGAATTCGACGGGGTGCACCGCCGGTTGCCAGTCGTCGCCGGTCTGGTGGGATCGTTCGGCGATCTTGTCGTTGCCCACGCCTACCCGGCTCAGTCCGGAAAGGTCGCCCTTGATGTCGGCCATGACGACAGGAACGCCGTTGCTCGATAGTTGCTCGGCGATGAGCTGTAGCGTCTTGGTCTTTCCCGTCCCGGTCGCGCCGGCGACGAGACCGTGCCGGTTCATCATCGACAGCGGGATTCGGACCTTCGCCGCGGGATCCACCTGCCCCGCCACCGAGACGGCGCCCAGTTCGAGTGCGGCGGTGCTGAACGCGTATCCGGCGGCGATGTGCTGCGCCGGACTGGAGGCTTTGGTCACGAGCACACGATAGACCGCGGGGGCCGATCTCCCACGGATTCGCACGCGAGGTTGGCTAAGGTTGTCGGGTGCAGGACAAACTGGTGTGGATCGACTGCGAGATGACCGGACTCCGACTCGAGTCGGACAAACTCATCGAGATCGCGGCCCTGGTGACCGACGGCGACCTCAACATCCTCGGCGACGGTGTCGACGTCGTGATCCACGCCGACGACGAGGCGCTGGCGTCGATGCCCGACGTGGTGACCAAGATGCATGCGGCCTCGGGTCTCACCGAGGAGGTGCGGGCGTCCACCGTCACCCTCGCCGAAGCCGAGAAGCTGGTGCTCGACTACATCCGCAAGCATGTGACCACCGCCGGCGCGGTCCCCCTCGCGGGCAATTCGATCGGTACCGACCGTGGATTCATCACGCGGGACATGCCCGAACTCGACGCCTACCTGCACTACCGCATGGTCGACGTCAGCTCGATCAAGGAATTGTGCCGGCGCTGGTACCCCAAGGTCTATTTCGGCCAGCCCGAGAAGGGGCTCGCGCACCGGGCCCTCGCGGACATCCGCGAGTCGATCCGGGAACTCCGCTACTACCGGGCCGCGGCGTTCGTGCCCGCCCCCGGCCCGGACACCGATGCCCTCGCCGAGATCGTCAAAGACCTCGGCCCTGCCTGAACACGCAGGTCGGGTAACCGATTGGAGTTCTGCGGCACCGACCCGCTAGAGTGTTGATGGCTCTGAGACCCGGCGCTGACGCCCAGGTTTCCGACGCCGATGGTGGATGTAGTTCAGTTGGTAGAGCACCAGGTTGTGATCCTGGCTGTCGCGGGTTCGAGTCCCGTCATCCACCCCGACGAAGCCCCGTCTGCGATCCGCAGGCGGGGCTTTTTCGTGGCCGTGATGCAACACGCTGTGCATCAGAGCGATCCGGATGACACCACACGTGGGCCTGGTTCTAAGATTCCCGGCACCCGGTGGACCAGCGTCTGGGTGATGGCCGCCGTAGCTGCCGCACGGTATCCCCAACATCGACGTTCGACGCACGCACCCGCTGGGTTGCGCGCGTGGGAGAAGGTCTCAGCCGCTTATGAGGTCGCCGTACCCGCGACGCTCGAAACTTCGGACGAGGCGCTTCGACGGTTCATGGTTCGCGAGCCAGTCACTCAGAGCGTGGCGGCGTTCGCGCTCGTCGGCGCGTCCCAGGCCGAGGTCGGCGAGGAGCGCGTCCAGTGAGGCGGGAGGCTGCGGGGTTCGTCCGACAGGGGTGAACGCGGAATCGTCCCAGAGTCGTTCGTTGGACATCACGCTCACCTCACTTCCACGGTCACTTCGGTCAGTCCTTCTTCAGTGGCCTGTACACCCACAATGTACAGCGCGGACGCTCCAAGCAGGAGTTCTCGCTGATTCGCAAGCTCCGGGTGGCCCACCGGTGGCACCCACAGGGCTCGTGTTCCTCGTGTGGCTAGCACTCGCAGGAGCACCGGGGCGCTGCCGGGGTCCGTGAACCCCACGTGATCGGCTTCGTCGTCGTCGAACTCCCCAAGTTGTTCGCGCATCCGCATCTGTACGCGCTGGTAGAAGCGGTCCGTACCCTGCCAGCGTCTGACCGCTTCTAGCTCATCGCCGGTCAGATCGAACTCGAAGTCGTCGTTGAGCACCTGTTCGAGTTGGGCGGCGTCTTCGTGGGTGGGGCCGCCGAGCGGGGCGCCTCCGGAATGAGTAGGAGACGGCTCGCCCGGGGGCGGAAGGGTGGGCGGTGCGTCGTCGGCTGCGGTGTCGATCTGTGGATCGTAGTCCGCGCCGTCGCCCGGTGTGGGTTCCTCGACCGAGTTGTTCGTCAATCTCATTCGGCGTTTGTCTGCTCCCACAGGACCATGTCGTTGACGTCGTTCGCGCGCTACGTCTCATGTCCCGAATCTCTTTTCGCAGCGCTGTCGATATCCGGAATCGCCGTACGTCACCATGGTGTCGGACCGATCCGGTTCGACATCGTGGCCGCATCGGTACGCACAGCGCAGTCGGTACCGCATGCCGCCGGCCGAGAACTGGAGGAACGATGAAGTACGCATTGCTGCTCATGGGACATGTCAACGATCCGGCATGTGGTGAGGACGGTGGCGCCAGCCCCGAAGAGTTCTTCGCCTTCGACGAGGAGATCACCAAGGCCGGCGTCGTCGTCAACTCCTTCGCGCTGGAGGACGAGCGCGCGGTGGTGCACACCGACGACAGCGGCGAGCGGGTGGTCGCGTCGTCCGGGCCGTTCGCGGAAGTCCGGGAGTTCGTCGGCGGGGTCTATGTCATCGACGTCGCCGATGTCGACGAGGCGATCGAGTGGGCCCGCCGCAGCCCCGGTTCGGCACCCGGCGGCCATGTCGAGATTCGGCCGCTCGCACCGTACTGAGCGATGACGAACAATTCACACCGTTCGGCGGCCACGGATTCCGCAGGGTCCGTGGCCCGCCGGGCGGTGTCGGCCGTCGATCGCGACGTCCGTTCTCGTGTACTCGCCACGCTCACGAAGAAGTTCGGCGATCTCGACCTCGCGGAGGACGCGTTGCAGGACGCGATCGCGCAGGCCCTGATCACCTGGTCGCGTACCGGAGTCCCGGATTCACCGGAGGCATGGCTGACGACGACGGCCAAACGCAAGGCGCTCGACGTGGTGCGGCGTGAGTCCGTCCTCGCCGGGAAACTGGCCCGCCTGCACACCGAGACCGAACGTGCCTCCACGCCTGCGGAGTTCGCAGACCCGGCTGAGGAGCCGCCACCGGGGTTGCCGGACGAACGCCTCGGCATGTTCTTCGCCTGCACCCATCCCGTGCTACGCGCCGAGGACCGGATCGCGCTCACCCTTCGGTTCGTCGCCGGGCTGACCACCGCGGAGGTCGCGCATGCGCTGCTGATCCCGGTACCGACGACCCAGCAGCGAATCGTGCGCGCCAAGAAGCGGATCGGCGCGCTGGGTGTTCCGTTCGCGCCGCCGCGCGAGGGCGATCTCCCGCGTCGGCTCGGCGGGGTCCTGCGGGTCATCTACCTGCTGTTCTCCGAGGGGTTCGCGCGCTCCACCGGGGACGCGCACATCCGCGACGACCTCACCGACGAGGCCGTCGCCCTCGCGCGGACCTTGCGCGCACTGCTCCCCAACGCCGAGACGACCGGACTGCTCGCCCTTCTGTTGCTCACCCAGTCCCGCCGGCCGGCTCGGCTCGACTCCGACGGCCGACCGGTTCCGCTGGATGACCAGGACCGCCGGCTCTGGGACCAGGCGCTCGTCGGCGAGGGCATCGCGCTTGCCGAACACGCTGCGGCACAAGCAGGCGCCGGCCTGTACACGATTCAGGCGGCGATCGCGGCCGTGCACGCCGAGGCAGCCACCGCGGACGAGACCGACTGGACCCAGATCGCCGTCCTGTACCGACTACTCGAAGTGCACGATCCCGGACCCGTCGTGCGCGTCGGTCGCGCAGTCGCCGTCGGACGCGCGTACGGCCCGGCGCGCGGTATCGCGATGCTCGATCAGTTGCAGTCGGACACACAGCTCGACCGGTTCCGGCCCTTTCACATCGCCCGCGCCCTCACGCTGAGCGAACTGGGCGACGACCGCGGCGCGGCGATCGCGTACCGCCGCGCGCTCGAACTACCCGGCAACGGCGCCGAGGACGACTATCTCGCCGACGCCCTGTCCGGGCTGGATGTCTGACCGGCAGACTTCGGCCTCGACACCACCGGGGACCTTCGTCCCCGAAAGTCCTCGAAGCCGGGCGCATGGGCATGCCTCGCAGTAACGTTCACCACATGCCTTCCTACTGGGTCATGCCTGCCGTTGCCCTGATCTCGTGCATCATCATCGGGATCGGGTTCATCATCGGGATCCCGGGCGGCGACGACAACGACTGAGTTCGACGTCCTGAACTGATCTCGACCACACGGCCGCGCCGTCAGGGTGTGTGCCGCGATGACATCGCACGTCTGCCGGTGTCGTCCGACGCCCGGAAGGACGGCACGTGGACCTCACGCGCAGACAGTTGATGGCCGGTGCCGCCGCGACCGCCGCCGCGGCCGGGCTCGGCTCCGGCCTGTCCGCTGCCCCGGCCGGCGCGTCGCCCTCCGAGTCGACGAGTTACCTCGTCGGCTGCGGCATCGGAGATGTCACCGGCGCGGTCGTCGGCCAGGGCATGATGGGGTATTCGAATCCAGAGCAGGTCGCGGCCGGGCTCCTGCAGCGTTGCTGGGCGCGGGCCTACATCATCGTCGATCCCGCCACCGGGCGGCGCGTCGTCTTCCTGACCGCCGACCTCGCGTGCCTGTTCCAGTCGCACCACATGGGCCTGATGGCCAGACTGCGCAACCGATTCGGCTCCTTGTACACCGAATCGAACGTGAATCTGAACGCACAGCACACGCACGCCTCCTGCGGTGGCACGTCCTGGGACTACGCGTATTCGCTCGCCGCGTTCGGGTTCAAGAAGAACTCCTACGACGCCGAGATCGACGGCATGTTCGCCGCGATCGTTCGCGCGCACGAGAATCTCGCGCCCGGCAGCGTCACGATCGGCCGCGAGGAACTGCACGACGCCAGCCGGAATCGATCCCGGGTCGCCTTCGACGCGAACCCGACGGCCGACAAGCGGCACTTCCCCGATGCGATCGACCCGCAGGTCACGGTGCTACGACTGCGGCAGCACGACACCTCCGGCGGCCGGGATGTCGGTGCCATCACCTGGTTCCCGACACACGGCACGTCTCTCACCGACCGCAACGTCCTCATCGCCGGCGACAACAAAGGTTACGCGAGCCACCTGTGGGAGCGCACCCAGCCCGGGTTCGTGGCCGCCTTCCCGCAGACCAACTCCGGCGACATGACGCCGAACCTCGCACTCGCGCAGTTCGATCCGCGCGGACCGACATCGGACAACAGACGCAACTGCGAACTCATCGGCGAGCGTCAGTACATCGCCGGACGGCGAGGCTTCGAGGCGGCCCGTCCGATGACCCGGGGCGGCGTCGACTCCATCGTGCGGTACGTCGACATGTCGGCGGTCCGGATCTCCGGTACCTACACACCCGACGGCCGACCGGCGTCGACCACCCCCGCGATGATGGGCGCCGGCGCGGTGGCCACCAGCAGCGAGGACAACTACGAGAAACCGCTCCCCTTCCTCGTCGAGGGCATGACCAATCCCCTCGTCACCGCGCTCGGCGGAGACCGCGTCCCACCGATCGCAACGTGGATGCGAGACATGCAGGCGCCCAAGCTGATCGCGTTCCCGCTCGGTCTGCTGCCGCCCTCGGGCTGGATCCCGTCGGTGGTGCCGCTGCAGCTCATGCGCATCGGCGAACTCGTGCTCGTCGCCGTACCCGCCGAGGTCACCATCGTCGCGGGTCTGCGGCTGCGTCAAGTGGTCGCCGGCGAACTGCGGACCGACGTCGACAACGTCCTCGTGCAGGGGTTCGCGAACGCCTACACCCAGTACGTCACGACGCCCGAGGAATACGACCTGCAGCACTACGAAGGCGGCGAGACCCAATTCGGGCGGTACACCCTGTCCGCCTACCTGCAGGAGTTCGCCGCGCTCGCCGCGGCCATGTCGTCCGGACGCCGGATCGGCCGTGGTCCGGCGCCGGTCGACAAGTCCGGACTGCAACCCGACCTGGTGCCCCGGTCCCCGCCGACCGTCCGATACCGGGCCGACGCTACGGCGACGTCCTGCGTGAACCCGACGCCACGTACCGCCCCGGTTCGATCGTGACCGTGCAGTTCGTCGGCGCGCATCCCAACAACGACTTCCGGCACGGCCGGACCTATCTCGAGGTGCAGCGGCGTACCGGCAGCGAGTGGACGACGGTCGCCGACGACAACGACTGGTCCACGGAGTTCCGGTGGGCGCGCCCGGCCGGCAGCACCGACACGTCGCGGATCACGATCACCTGGCGGTCGCCGACGGACGCGTCCGGGATGTACCGCATCCGCTACTTCGGGGACAGCCGCGATGCGAACGGGTCGACGAGGCCCGTCTCTGGGACGAGTCGCACGTTCCGCGTCGGGTCCCGCTGACGCACGGACGCCACCGACCGCGCTGCGGTTCGGTGGCGTCCGAAGGCGTGCTGAGCGTCAGGCGTTGTCGGCGTTGCCCTTGCGCCACACCGACCATGGGATGTTCCAGTCGCCGAGACCATCGGTGCCCGACAATGTTCCGCCCGTGGTGTTCTTCACGATGACCGGGTCGCCGCGGAGGGTGTTCTCCATGACCCAGAGAGCGTTCTCCGGACTCAGGTTCAGGCAGCCGTGACTCGTATTGGTGTTGCCCTGCGCCCACACCGACCATGGTGCGGAGTGGAAGAAGATGCCGCTGTAGGACATCCGGGTCGCGTAGTCGACCGGGGTGCGGTAACCGTTCGACGAATTGACCGGCACGCCGTAGGTCGACGAGTCCATGATGATGTGGTCGTGCTTGTCCGAGACCAGGTAGATGCCGTTGTCGGTCTCGTCGCCGGCCTTGCCCATCGACGTCGGCATGGTCCGGATGACCTTGCCGTCGCGTTCGAAGACGACCTGCTTGGTGTTGTCGTCGGCCGTGACGATCATCGAGCGTCCGACGGTGAAGTTGGTCCGCACGTTCTCCTGGCCGAAGAGTCCGTCACCCAGGTCGATGCCGTAGGTGTTGACCGCGACCCGCACCTTGGTGCCCGGCTTCCAGTACTCCGCCGGCCGCCACCGGACCTCGCTCGGGCTGATCCAGTAGAAGGCCCCTTCGACCGGAGGGTCGGTGGTGATCCGGATGGCGCGCTGCGCCGCACGACGATCCGCGATCGGCTCGTCGAACTTCACCGCGACCGGCTGTCCGATACCGACGGTCTCGCCGGGGCTCGGTGTCAGATACGCCTGCGTCAGGTTGTTGGGGCTGCTCGTGGTGAAGGTGACCTTCTTGGTGACCGCACCACCGATGCCCACCGCGTCGGTCTCCAGGGTGTAGGTGCGGTTGTAGCCGAGGGCCTCGTTGCTGACCCACACCGTGTCGTTGTCGGCGAGGGTGCCCTTGACGGGGGTGCCGTCGGACTTCTTGATCAGCACCCGGCTGATGGTGCCCTCACTGGTCTTCACCTTGATGGGCGCACCCGGCTGCACGCCGACGGCGTTGTCGTTCAGGGGACGTTCGGCCCACTCGGTGATCTCGAGACCCGGCTTGAGCAGATCGTCGAAGAGACTCGAACTGCTGACGTTGTCGGAGTACGACGCCTCCTGCGTGCACGACGTCACCAGCGCGACGATTGCCAACATCACACCGCTGATGATCAGCGGCATCCGCCGAGTACGACCGATCCCCATCTCACTCCCGCCTGTCGACGCCCCGACCCCGAACCGGTCGGTCACGCTGCCCCGCAACCTTGAGAACACTGCACACCCCGAATCCGAAACGGACATTCCGAACCCCGATGTCGCGGACCAGTGTACGAGAGATCGGACCGAACGCTTCGGCCGTCATCCATTCGAGCGGCGTGTTGCGCACCCGAAACGCCGAACGTTCATCTGCCGTTCATCGACCACCGGCCGCGGTCGAAACCGTCTGAGACGCCACAAGACGCCTCGCTCGATGCGAGGCGTCTTGAGTACTCTGTGCGCCATCAGGGACTCGAACCCCGAACCCGCTGATTAAGAGTCAGCTGCTCTGCCAATTGAGCTAATGGCGCTTGGCGGTGCGAGATGGAACCTTACAGGACCCCCGCGGCAGAAGTGAAATCGCCTGGTCGGAGTGGCTTCTGCCGTTCGACGGGCCCGTGCGGACGAGGTCGCGCCGCCGATTGCTGGATCAGCGGGTCATCGCGAGGCGACCTTGCGGACGACGACGAGCAGGACCAGGGCGCCGACCCCGGCGAGTGCGTACTTCACCGCAGGCGTCTGCAGTGTCGCGAGAGCCTTCGACTTGGCGTCGTCGGCGAGCCGCTGGGGGTTGGCGCGCTCGGCCAGCGCGTCGAGCGTGCTGGCGAGGTCCTCACGGGCCTTGGCGATGTCCTGCTCGATACGTTCGGTATCTCCGGCCACGTTGCATCCTTCCGGCGCTTCTCGTTGGTCTTCTCACTTCCCGGCCGCCGCACGACCTCTCGGCGCCGGGGACGAACCGCCAGATGGCAGCGACTCGATGCTACGACATCCCGGCATCCGGGCATGTCGCCATGCACTAGCCTGGCTCTCATGGCTGAGACCACCACCCGACTGTCCGTGGGCGACACGGCGCCGTCGTTCACGCTGCCCGACGCGAACGGCGACCCGGTCTCGTTGTCGGACTACGCCGGCCGCAAGGTCGTCGTCTACTTCTATCCCGCAGCGGCCACCCCGGGGTGCACCAAGCAGGCGTGCGATTTCCGCGACAACCTCGGCGAGCTGAACGAGGCCGGGATCGCGGTCCTCGGCATCTCCCCCGACAAGCCCGCGAAGCTGGCGAAGTTCGTCGAGGCCGAGGGCCTGACGTTCCCGTTGCTCAGCGACCCGGAGAAGAAGGTGCTCACCGAGTGGGGCGCATTCGGGGAGAAGAAGATGTACGGCAAGACCGTCACCGGCGTCATCCGGTCGACGTTCCTGGTCGACGCCGACGGCACGATCGAACTCGCGCAGTACAACGTCCGGGCCACCGGACACGTCGCCAAGCTGCGCCGCGACCTGTCCGTCTGAGCCGGCCCCGATGCCCGAGTCCGCCGAACCGCTGGTGCCGCGCAAGCGGCCCACTCAGGAACGCAGCAAGCGCAAGTTCCAGGCGATGCTCGAAGCAGCACGCGAGCTGTTGATCGACGTCGGGTTCGAATCGCTGACCTGTGAGGAGATCGCGACCCGGGCCGAGGTCCCCATCGGCACGCTCTATCAGTACTTCGCGAACAAGTACGTCATCGTGTGCGAGCTGGACCGCCAGGACACCGTCGACGTCCGCGAGGAACTCACGGCGTTTTCCTCGGAGGTGCCGTCCCTGGAGTGGCCCAGCCTGCTCGAGAAGTTCCTCGATCACCTGGCGGCCCTGTGGCGCACCGACCCGTCGCGGCGGGCGGTGTGGCTGGCCGTCCAGTCGACACCGGCGACCCGCGCCACGGCGTCGCTGAACGAACGGGTGCTCGCCGAACAGGTCGCGCGGATCATCGCGCCGCTCACGCCGTCGCAGCGCGAACGCCGCGAGATGATGTCCCAGGTGCTCGTCCACACGGCCTACTCGCTCCTGAGCTTCTCCGTACAGGACGGCCACGACCACGACGAGACCGTCGCCGAACTCAAGCGGATGCTCGCCGGCTATCTGCTGCTCGAGGAGTCGACGACGGTCTGAGAGCCGCGCGGGGCTACCTGCCCTCGAGGATGGCCACCGCCGCAGCGGTGTCCCCGTCGTGGGTCAGCGACACATGCACGGTCGTGTCGCGCAGATGCTCGCCGATCTCGCCCGACAGACGGATGGCCGGACGGCCCCACGTGTCGGTCACGACCTCGATGTCGCTGTGCCGGATCAGCGGCAACAGCGGCGACCGCGAGAAGCGGCTCACCGACCACGCCTTCACGACCGCCTCCTTGGCCGCCCAGCGGGCGGCCAGATGCCGGGCGTCGTCGCCGGTCCCGGCGGCCGAGTCCCGACGCTCGCCGACCGTGAACCGGTCGGCGAACGTCGTACCCGGCTGCCGGAGCTGCTCGCCGAACTCCGGGATCGACACGATGTCGATTCCCACACCGAGAACGCTCATCCCTTGGTAGTCGCTCGCGCCATTCGCCTCACCGGGTGTCACCGACCACCCGCCACCGGCTCACCGGCGACGTAGACGTCGGCGCCGTCCAGACGGGTCTGCGGATCGAGGAGCATGCCCGCCTCGGCGTCGTGCTCGTCGACCGACTCGTCGAAGCGACGGTTCGGCGGACGCTGGTAGGCAGGCTCGCCACCGCAGATCGACTGCAGGAAGCGCTGACTGCCCAGGCGGGTCCGCTCGTCGGCGCGCTGACGGTAGGCGTCGCGCTCCTCCGGGTTCAGCGAGGCGATGAACGCCTCCGGGTGCACCACCGCGATCAGTCCGGACACGTGACCGAAGCCGAGGCTGGTCAGCAGACCCGCCTTGAGCGGGAACCGCTCGCCGAGCTGGAGGGTCTCCCGCGGCCAGACCAGGTGCGGGTACTCGGCCATCTTGTCGTCGACACAGTCGAGGCTGCGGTTGGGCGGGATCACGCCGTCACGCAGGATCTGGCACAGACCGATGAGCTGGAAGGCCGCCGCGCCACCCTTGGCATGACCGGTCAGCGACTTCTGCGACACCACGAACAGCGGTGCGCCCTTGCCGCGGCCGATGGCCGCCGCGAGCCGCTCGTGCAGTTCGGACTCGTTCGGATCGTTCGCCTTGGTGGAGGTGTCGTGCTTGGACACGACCGCCACGTCGTCGGCGCTGACGCCGAGCGAACCGAGCGCACGTGCCAGCGGCGAGGACAGCGACCCGCGAGCCGCGCCCAGGGCACCGAGACCCGGAGCCGGGATCGAGGTGTGCACACCGTCGCCGAAGCTCTGCGCCCACGCGACCACACCGAGCACCGGCAGACCCATCTCGGCCGCGACATCGCCGCGGGCGAGCAGGATCGTGCCGCCGCCGGCCGACTCGACGAACCCGCCGCGTCGGCGATCGTTGGCACGCGAGAACCGGCGATCGTCGATGCCGCGCGCGGTCATCTTCGCCGAGTCGGCGGTCGCCGACATCGCGCCGAAGCCGACGATGCCCTCGATACCCAGGTCGTCGAAGCCGCCCGCCACCGCGAACAGCGCCTTGCCGAGGCGGATCTTGTCGACGCCCTCCTCGACCGACACAGCTGCGGTCGCACATGCCGCCACCGGGTGGATCATCGCGCCGTAGCTACCGACATACGACTGGACCACGTGTGCCGCCACGATGTTCGGCAGGGCCTCCTGCAGGATGTCGTTGGCGTTGGCCTCGCCCAGCAGGGTGTTGATGTACAGGTCGCGCATGGAGGTCATGCCGCCCATACCGGTGCCCTGCGTGTTGGCGACCAGACCGGGGTGCACCCAGCGCATCAGTTCGCTCGGCGTGAAGCCCGACGACAGGAAGGCGTCGACCGTGGCCACCAGGTTCCACAGGGCGACCCGGTCGATCGACTCGACCATGTCGGGGCTGACGCCCCAGCGGGTCGGGTCGAAACCGGTCGGGATCTGACCGCCCACGGTCCGGGTCAGCGCGAACTGGCGCGGAACGCGGATCTCGGTGCCCGCCAACCGGGTGACCTGCCAGTCGCCGTCGGCGTTCTGCGTGACCCGGGTCTTCTCCGGGTTGGCACTGGCGAATGCTCGCGCCTCGGCCTCGGAGTTGACCGTGAAGGTCAGGTCCTCGTCGACGAAGACCGAGGTCAGCAGCGGCGAGGTGTTGTCGACCATCGCCCCGTCGTCGGCGTAGCGGCGGATACCGCAGCGGGCGACGACCTCGTCGTGGTACCGCTCGGCGATCTCGCTCTCCGGCACCGGGTCTCCGGACGCGGTGTCGTACCAGCCCGGCTTCGGCGCCGAATCCCAGTGCACCAGTCCGGTGTTCCAGGCGAGCTCGAGAACGCCTGCGGCCGAAAGCTTCTCGTCGACCTCCATCTCGAAGCGGGTGCGGGCCGAACCGAACGGGCCGAGCTCGCCGGCACCCACGATGACCACGAGGTCCTCGGGTCGGGCGTCGATCGACGGCCACTGCGGACGCATCGCCTTCGGGGCGCGCGCCGGTGCCGGCAGCGCCGCGACGGTCGTCGCCGACACCTCGTCGGTGTCCGCGGACTCCTCGGCGGCCGCCGCCGCGGTGGCCGCGAGCGCCTTGAGGTCGGTCGAGCTGTCCAGGCCGCCGGTGAAGTCGGCCAGGATCGGCGCACTCACCGCGGCCGACCGCTGCTCGGGGCGGCACAGGGTGAGCAGGTTCGCCGCCATCTCGTCGGTGCTCCAGGTGCGCACACCCGCCGCCTCGACCGCGTCGACCATCCCGTCGTTGTGACCCATCAGCCCGGTGCCGCGCACCCAGCCGATCAGGGCGTGGGCGAGCGTCGTCTTGGAACCCCAGGACTCCTCGGCCGACCAGCGCTGTACGAGTGCGTCGAGCGAGGCCTTGCTCTCGCCGTAGGCACCGTCGCCGCCGAACATGCCGCGGTTCGGCGAACCGGGCAACACGACGTGCACGCGGGCGGCGATGTCGTGATCGGAATGGACGTCGGCGAGACCGCCGATGAGCCGCTCCACCGACCAGAGGAGCACCTTCATCTCCAGCTCGGCGCGACCACCGGCGTCGGTGAGATCACCGGCGACCCGCGGTGCGGCGAACGGGAACAGCAGCGTCGGCTTCATCGCCGGCTTCACCACTGCCGTTGTGCCACCGAGGTTCTCCGTCTGCTCCCCCGCGATCCAGCCGACGAGGTCGTCGACATCGGCGTACGACGCCATGTTCGCGGGAGCAATCCACAGCGCGGCACCGGCCCGGGCGTTCTCGCGGTACAGCTTCTTGTAGAAGGCGAGACGGTCGGAGTTCAGGCGCGACGTCGTGGCGATCACGGTCGCGCCACCGGCCAGCAGCCCGGCGACCACGCCGGCGGCGATCGAACCCTTGCTCGCACCGGTCACCACGGCGATCTCGCGGCTGTAGGCACCCTTCTCGGGATTCTCCGCAGCGTGCGCGATCGCGCCGAAGATGCGGCCGTGCACGGCGTTTCCGTTCGCGAGGGCCTTGCCCTGCCACCAGGTGGCGTGGTCGGCGACGGTGTCACCGGCTCCGGCGAACCCGCCGACGATGGTGTCGAAGTCGGCGTCGAGGTCCTGCTCGTCGGTCAGCCAGAGTCGGACGAGATCCTCACGGGCGGTTGCCCACCGGTCGTCGATGAGGACGACCTTGGCCGCGTCGAAGGCCGGCGCCACCGTACGGGCCCAGTCCGACCCGAGTTCGGCGCTGACCAGCTCGGCGAGCTCGGCGTTCGGGTCGGCCACGGCCTCGGCGAGATCGGCGACCTCGGCGAGTCCGAGCTTGTCCAGCAGGGTGTACGCGGCCGAGGCCAGCGCGCCGGACCGGCCGGTGATCTGCTCGGTGAACTCTCCCAGCGCCGCGGCGTCGACCGTTGCGCCACCACCGGATTCGGCGGCCGGCTTGCCGACCGGGATGCCCTTGACCGCACCCACCGCGGACACGGCCTTGTCGATGAGGGTGTCGAGTGAATCGGTGTCCGTCAGCGGGCCGTCGAGCAGATTGCCCAGCGCCTCGCCGCGGACGGACGCGCCGTCCCTGGTGCCCAACGCCAGCGCGACGGTGGTGTGCAGACCCCACCCCGGACCCAGCTGCCAGACACCCGACACGCGGTCGGTGATGTAGTTCTGGCGCTTGCCCAGCGGGCCGAGCACCTTGCGGACCTGGTCGCTGACCGCATCGGTGAGCACCGCACCCAGCGGCCGGTAGCCACGGGCGAGGGTCTCCACGGTCGACGACAGCGCGGTCATGTCGGCTTCGGCGGCACCGTCGATGGCGCCGAGTCCGAGCTCGCCGCCGATGTCGAGGAGCAGCTGGTTACGACGCGACGACACACCGTCGCAGAGCGCCTCGATCGTGTCCGCGGACCCGATCTGGTCGACGCGCATCTTGGTCCACAGCGCGATCACGGACTTCACCGCATCCGACGGCGTGAACGCGATGTCGTCGGGACGCGGGCCGCCGGCTGGTGCCGCCGGTGCCGCGGGAGCAGCAGGCGCGGGCGCCGCCGCGGCGGCCGGAGCCGCGTCCGCCGCCGACGTCTCGGCCGCTGCGGGAACGTCGAGCTCGTCCTCGTCGGGCTCGTGCCCGGCGTCCTTGGCCAGGATCGTGTCGGTGTCGCGCTCGACGTTGAGCACCTCGGTGGTGGCCGCGGCGTAGTCGTCGAGCTTGAGGGTGTTGGTGGCCAGACCCGACAGCGTCGGGGCGCCCTTCAGACCGATCTCGACGAAGCGCTGGACTCCCAGCCCGTTCCGCTCGGGACCGCTGAACAGCAGTTCCTGGGTCTCGATCCACCGCACCGGGCTGGCGAACTGCCAGGCGAGCAGCTCGATCAGGATCACCCGGGCCAGTTCGCTCGGGGTCGCCTCCCAGGCGTCCCAGTCGGCGAGGACCTCGTTCAGCGGATCCGACGGCACCAGCGCCGCGATCTCCTCGACGAAGTCGCGTCCGAGGTTGAACAGGCGCGGCACCAGGTTGGGGATGTAGCGGCCGATCAGGATGTCGATGTCGATGTCGGCGGGCAGCAGCTCGGCGAGCTTGCCGCGGAATTCCGGGACCCCGGCGCGCAGCACGCTCGAGTGGAACGGGACGTCGATGCCCGGGATCAGGATGAACGCGCGCTTGCCCCCGAACTCCGCACGCCGCCGGTCGATCTCGGCCTCGAGCAGTTCGAGACCGCGAACCGTGCCGGCGATCGCGTACTGCGAGCCGAGGAGGTTGAGGTTGACGACCTCCAGGAACTCGCCGCCCGCGGCGCCCACGCCGGACACGAAGTCGGTGACCTCGGCGTCGGCCAGACCGAACTGGCTCGGCCGGATGGCCGCCATGCGATAGTCACTGCGCCCCTGCTCATCTCGCGGGACGAGGTGGTGCATGGCCTCGCCGCGCTGGAACACGACTTCGAGGACGGCCTCGAGCGGGAGGACGCCGGCACATGCGGCGAGCGCGTTGTACTCACCGACCGAGTGACCACACGTGATGGCACCCTCGACGAAGCCACCGGACTCCTTGAGCTCGGCGATCTGCGCGACACCGAGCGTCGCCATGGCGACCTGGGTGAACTGCGTCAGGTACAGCACGCCGTCGGGGTGGTTGTAGGTGGTCCCGTTGGCGACGAGCGTCGTCGGGTTGTCGCGGACCACGGCGAGGATCGAGAAGCCCAGCGCCGCACGGGTGTGCTTGTCGGCACGATCCCAGATCTTGCGGGCGGCCTTCGACCGCGAGCGGGCGTCGAGTCCCATGCCCTTGCTCTGGATGCCCTGGCCGGGGAACGCGTAGACGGTCCGCGGCGCGGCGAGCAGACCGGTCGCGCTCATCACGAGGTTGTCGCCGACCTTGGCGCTGACCTCGACGACCTCGCGGCCGTTGTCGAGACCCACGCGGTCGACGCGCACCGAGATGCGGTCGCCGAGCCGGACCATGCCGAGATAGCGTGCGGTCCAGCCGATCAGCGGACGAGGCGATGGCGTCGGATTCTTCGCGTCGGTCGCGGTGACGACCTGCTGCGCGGCGGCCGACAGCCACATCCCGTGGACGATCGGGTCGCCGAGACCGGCCAGCTTCGCGGCTGCGGCGTCGGTGTGGATGGGGTTGCGGTCACCGGACACGACGGCGAAACCGGTCATCCGGTTCGGCGCGGTGATGGTGGCCGTCCGGAGCAGCTTGCGGGTGGCCGACTGCTCGGCGGCGGGTGCACCGCCGGCCCGGGCCGGGTCGGTGAGCTCGGCGGCGCCCAGACGCCCACGGATCGCGAAACGCTCCTCGAGCGTCGCGATCGGGCCGGCTGGTCCGGCGATCTCCACCGTGACCTCGACGACACGACCGACGTCGGCATCCCGGACCGCGCCGGTCCGTGCGGTGACGGTCAGTTCGGCTGCGGTCGCGGGGATCTCCCCGGTCAGCGCGATCGCGTGATCGAGGTGGACCAGGTCGAGCAGACCCTCGACGACCGGGTCACCGGAATCGGTGCGGGCGGCGCCGATGACGCTGAACACGCTCGGCCAGCACGCGCCGACCAGGGTGTCGGGCACGGCGAAACCGAACGGGTCGGTCGGGGTGGTCGGACGCAGGTGCGGCGGCAGGGAGAACCCGGTCACCGCAGCGTGATCGGCGACCGAGTCCGGCTGCCAGGAGACGGTCGTGACCGACACGCCATCGGTCACCTCGGCCAGGCTGCCGCCGGCGGCCACGGTAAGGATCTCGCGCATCGCGGTCGACGCGTCGTCGAGGCCCACCAGCGGCGAACCACCGTCGCGCAGGCTCTCGCCGGCCAGCAGCGGGATACGCACGGAAGCGCCCGAGATGGGGACGACGAGGTCGAAACGGGTGGCGTCGGAGTCGGCGGAGACCTGCTCCAGGACGGCGCCGCTGACGGCGTGTTCGGCCCGCTCGGGTCCGACCACGGTCCAGGCGTCGCGATCGCCGAGCAGCGCGATCGGGCTCGCCACGATCCGGCCGGCCCAGCTGACGTCGTCGGACTCCAGCACCGAGGTCAGCACGCCGGCTTCCTCGGCCAGCCCGGCCCGGTGCCGGGAGGCGACGGCGACCGGGCGCTCCCCGGAGGCCTGCAGATCGGACGCGACACGGGCCTCGAACCGATCGAGCAGTTCACCCACGGGCTCGTCGACGCGGGTGATGCCCGCGACGGCGACCGGCCCCGGGATGACGCAGACCGCGTCGGCGCCGTAGCGCGGATCGTGGGCCTGCCACAGGGAGTCACTGCGCCACCAGCGGCGTACGTCCTTGTCGATCACCGGCACGAAGTTGACGGGCTTGCCCGGGGTGCGGCACAGCTCCAGGAAGAACGCGACGTCCGCGGGATGCAGGATGTCGGTGTCGATCTCGGGGTACACGCTGCCGAGCGCGTCGATTGCGGCATACGCATCGGCGGCGGCGGTGACCTCGGCGAACATCGTCGGGATGGGCCCGGAGTCCTGCGGGTGCATGCGCGCCTCGGTGCGCTGCAGCATCTCCACGAAGCGCTGCTGCCAGGTGATGTCGGCCCACGGGGCCTGCTCGCCCCGAGCGTCACCGACGGCCAGCGCGGCGTACCGGTCGAGCCACTCGCGGTAGGTCATGGTGGCGACGTCGCCGAAGTACGGCTTCGCGGTGTCGGCCATCGCGGCGATGATCTCGTCGCGGCGGGCGGCCACGGCGTCGGCGTCACCGGCGACCTCGTCGAGCAACCGGCCGCAGCGCGACGCGGTGTTGTCGACCTCGTGGATGTCGGCGCCGAGCTGCGAACGGCCGGAGGCCATTCCGGCGGTGGCGTGACCGGCACCGATCCACTCGTCGATGCCGGCGGTGTCGACGAGGAGCTGCTTGACCTCGGGGGTCGTCGTCGCTTCCTTGGCCGCCATGGCGGCGGTGCCGATGAGGATGCCGTCGAGCGGCATCGTCGGGTAGCCGTAGCCGGCCGACCAGCTGCCGGTGAGGTATTCACTGGCGCGCTCGGGCGTGCCGATGCCACCGCCGACGCAGATCACGACGTTCGGGCGGGCGCGGAGCTCGCCGTAGGTCGCGAGCAGCAGGTCGTCGAGGTCTTCCCACGAGTGGTGGCCACCGGCGCGGCCGCCCTCGATCTGCACGATGATCGGGTGATGCGGAACCTCGGCCGCGATGCGCACGACGGACCGGATCTGCTCCACGGTGCCGGGTTTGAAGGCGACGAACCGGAGTCCGGCCTCGACGAACTCGTCGACGAGCGCGACCGCGTCCTCGAGTTCGGGTATGCCCGCCGAGACGATGACGCCGTCGAGCGGGGCTCCCTGCGCGCGGGCCTTCTGCACGATGCGCTTGCCGCCGAGCTGCAGCTTCCACAGGTAGGGGTCGAGGAACAGCGCGTTGAACTGCGCCTCGCGTCCCGGCTCGAGCAGATCGGTGAGCGTGGCGATGTTGCGCGCGAAGATCTCCTCGGTGACCTGACCGCCACCGGCCAGCTCGGCCCAGTGTCCGGCGTTGGCCGCGGCGGCGACGATGGCCGGGTCGACGGTCGTCGGCGTCATGCCGGCGAGCAGCATCGGCGAACGTCCCGTGAGGCGGGTGAAGGAGGTCTCGACGACGGTGCGCCCGTCGGGCAGTTCGACGAGGGTCGGCGCGAACTGAGACCACGGCGTGGCGACCTCGGGGACGCCACCCGGGCTGAACAGGTTGCGCTGTCCGACGCGCAGGGCGGCCGGAACCAGTCCGACGCCCTGTCCGCGGACGAGTGAGGCGGTGAGGCGGGTGGCGATGTCTCCGGGTCCGAAGTCCAGGACCCACTTGGCGCCACCGGTGACGATCGCGTCGACCGACGCGACCCAGTCGACGTGCCCGACGAGGATGTCGTGGGCGTGGCGGGTGGCGAGATCGCGGTCGATGCCGCACCGATCGGCCCACTGGCCGACCAGTTCGACGGCCTCGGCCATCGCCGGGTGATGGAAGGCGACCGACACCTGCAGGTGGTCGAACTTCGGCGCGAAGGGTGCCCCACCGGTGACCTTGCGCTTACGCTCATCGGCCTCGGTCGCGGCGATCCGCTCGCAGAGGGCGGCGAAGGCGGCGAGGTGCCGCGGCGCACCGGACAGCACCACCGCGGTACGGCTGTTCCTGATGGCGACGACCGGCGCCGTCGTCAGATCGCTCTCGGGCAGGCCGTCGCGGTACTGCGCCAGGATCTCGTCGACGCGAGCCGGGCTGATGTTGGTCAGGGCGAGCATCGGCGTGCCGTCGGTGGTGACGCCCAGCCCGCGGCGGCGCGCGGTCAGCGAACCGGCTGCACCGATGAGGTGCGCAACCGCCAGCAACAGACCCTGGCCGGATTCCGCGACCCGACCGTCGGCACCGACCGCATCGGTGGCCAGCGACCCCTGGGAATGCCCGACCACCGCGTTCGGCGGCAGCGCGGCAGTGTCCAGACCCTGTTTGCGGAGGGCTTCCACAGCGGCGAGCTGGGTGAGCAGGACGCCCGGGCCGGAGAGGGTGAAGTCGGCGAGAGTGGCCTCGGCGGGGACGTCGTCTCCCGCGTCGTGGGCGTGGACCCAGGTGAGGGGGTGGAACCCGGACACACGTGCCACGACGAGTTCGTCGGCGACCGGCTCGACGAGCCGTTCGGCGGAATCGACGATCGTGGCGACCCGGTGTTCGAGGTCGGCGTCGACGACCAGCTCGGTCAGCGTGGGCAGCCATGCGCCGCCCTGCCCGCCGAAGCTGATCGCGTAGGGCTCGCCCTGCGTGAGTCGCTCGATGAGCGTGGCGGTGGGGCGTTCTGCGTTGGCGGCGCCCTGCGAGCCGGAGCGGAACTGGTCGACGGTCACGGATACTCCTCTGTGGTGGTCGGTCTCAGAGTGTGGATTTGCGGAGTGCGTAGGTGCGGTGCGGTAGATGTCTGTGGGTGTTGTGCGGGCGGCGGGTGCGCGGTCGCTGTGGCCGCGAGAAACGCTGTCAGCAGCGGCGTATGGCGTGCGCTGCCGTGAACGGTCTCGTCGACGTCGCGCGCACAACCGGCCGCCGAGGCGACACTGCCGGGTCGAGCTAGCTGGTACTACAAAGGAACACGCCTGCTGCACAACAACATTGACGAGCACCGACTCATGGGGAGCCGGTGTCGGCGTGAACGTGACTCCTATGATGACACACGAAAGTGAGGGAACCCTCATGTTTGTCGGTGACCTACGGGTATACCGACGAGTAACCCCGCGGGTAACTTGGGCCACCGTGCCAACCGCCATGGGAAGGGTCGGAAAACCGCCAGGCCAGGCAACATACCCAGGGGTACGCCAACGGCCGAGCATCCGCTCGGTCAACCGTTATTAAAACGTGATGTGATGTGGAGCACGGCCGCGCGTCACGACCCGGGGTGCCCGCCGACCCCGGTGCCCTAGAGTCGCGCATATGAGCAGTTGCATCTTCTGCGGCATCGTCGACGGCACATCCCCCGGGCGCATCGTGTACTCCGACGACGACGTGCTCGGTTTCCTCGACATCCGCCCCGTCACCCGCGGACACACCCTCCTCGTGCCGCGCGTCCATTCGTCCGGGCTCGACGACCTGGACCCGGCGATCGGCGCCTCGCTCTTCCGCGCCGGCCAGCGACTGGCCACCGCGATGAAGACCGGACCGATGTCGGCCGACGGCGTGAACCTGGCACTGAACGACGGCCGCGCGGCCTTCCAGACCGTCTTCCACACCCATCTGCACGTCGTGCCACGGCACGACGGCGACAAGCTCAGCTTCGCCAAGGGCTTCCTGGTCCGCCGCGATCCCGACCCCGACGAGACCGCCGCCCTGGTACGCGCCTGCATCGGGTCCGCCGGATGACCCTCGCCGGGACACCGGACCCGGACTCCGGGGAACCGATTCCGGACGCGGTCGCCGACCTCGTGCGTCGCGCGGAGTGGATCACGGTGTTCAGCGGCGCAGGCATGTCGGCCGAGAGCGGGATCGCGACCTTCCGGGACGCCCAGACCGGGTTGTGGGAGAAGTTCGACCCCGCCGAACTCGCCACCCCCGAGGCGTGGGCGCGCGACCCGGCCCTGGTCTGGGGGTGGTACCGGTGGCGCGCTCGCGAAGTGCTTGCCGCGCAGCCGAATGCCGGCCACCTCGCACTCGCCGAGCTCGCCACCTCGCGCACCGTCATGGTCGTGACGCAGAATGTCGACGATCTTCACGAGCGGGCGGGCAGCGACGTCGTCAGCCATCTGCACGGCAGCCTGTTCGCCCCCCGGTGTTCGGTCTGCGGCACCCCGTACGACGGCCCCGGCGCATATCCCGACACCGCTGACCGCCCCGATGCGACGCCGGCGGACGACCCACGCGTCGACCCGCCCACCTGCCCGCGCTGCGGTGGTGTCGTGCGGCCCGGCATCGTCTGGTTCGGCGAAGCGCTTCCCGAATCGGATTGGCAGCGTGCAGATCAGGCGTTTCGCGCGGCGGAGGTGGTGCTCGTCGTGGGTACCAGCGGGATCGTCTACCCGGCAGCCGCGTTGCCGGAGCGAGCGGTGCGCGCGGGCATCCCGGTCATCGAGTTCAACCCGGCGCCGTCGGCGCTGTCCGACGTGGTGACCCACAGCCTGCGGGTGCCCGCCGCGGTCGGCCTGCCCGCGCTGCTCAGATCAGTACGCTGACCGGCGGCCCGGGCGCGGCCGGCGTCACTCCCCCGCGGTGAGATCGATCGGTTGCCACCTCACCGCGTCGCCGGCGGTGTCCGGGGTCGGAACAGCGACGAGGGAGCCCGGCTTGCATCCACGTTCGTCGAGCGCGGTCGCGACGTACTCCAGGACGCGATCGGGATCGAGTTCGAACTCCGACTCGCGCACCCGCACGAATTGCCAACCGCAACGACGCAACTCACGCTCACGCTCGAGATCCGAGCGCGCCTGCTGTCCGGTTCCGGCGAACTCGTCGGCGTCGCACTCGACGGCCATCCGGGCATCGGCACCCAGCACGACCAGGTCGACGACGCGGTTGTTGACCGTGACCTTCGGGGTGACGTGGTAGCCGAGGGCGACGAGGCGGTTGAACACCCGCTGTTCTAGCAGGTTGTCGAACGGAGGCACGCGACGGTCATCCGGGACGTCGATGGGCATGACCCCGATCGACGGCCCCTCGTTCGCCGTGACATAGGACAGCAATGAATGGCGAAGGTCGTTGGGGCGCAACTCGTCGAGGCCGATCGAATGGAACAGCCACAGCTGGTCCATGGCACGAGTCGCCGCCACGTTGAATCGGCGTTGCGACTCCGCCCGGGTCAGCGCCGAGATCGCACCGGCATCCGAGACGACCATCGACAGGAAGATCACGCGTCGCTCGTCGCCCTGGAAATCGGGCGGGGACCCGACCCGGATCCGGCGGGAACGCCAGGTGTCGGGATCGAACTCGGTGTGCAGCGCCTTCTCGATCGCCTCGACCTGCTTGACGCCCTGCAATGCGATCACGCCGAAGTCCAGTCCGTCATAGGCCGGATCCGCCAGGCAGCCCCGCAGTGCGTCGACGATCGCGCCCACCTCGGCGTCGTTGACGACACCGTTGCCGGTTCCCGTCGCCGTCCCGTCGACCGCGACCGCCCGCAACGGTTCGAGCCGGTCGGAACCGTACTGGCGCACGGGGATCAGTGGTGCGGACCCGTAGAACTGGCGAGACGAGAACTCGATGATCTCGGGCATCGACCGGAAGTGTTCGCGAAGGCCGACGACGTTGCCGAACCGACTGCGCAGCAACGAGAACAGACTCGACCGCGGCGTCAACCCGTCGCGGAGATACGTCGGCAGATCCGGCAGCGCGGCGTCGAGTTCGGCGAACGCCGAGTCGAGTGTCGTGCCGTTCAGACCGGCGGGCGCACATTGCTTGTCGTCGCCCACCACGATCACCCGGGGAGCCAGCCACAGCAAGAAGGCACTGGTGATGTCGGCCTGCGACGCCTCGTCGACGATGACGACATCGAAGGAGTTGCGGCGCGGCGGCAACGTCTCGGCCACCTGGCTGATCGACATGATCCAGGCGGGGACGGCATTCTGCGCCTCGACCATGGCCTCGCGCGCCGCGCGCCGGAAACGATTGGCGTGCTTGCCCGATCCCTTGCCCAGGTTGATCATGTGGTCGCGGTAGGACTGGACGGCCTGCAGCTCGCCGGATGTGGTGCGTGTCAGCAGCTCCCGGATGGCCTGCGCAGACGCGAGACGAGTGGTCAGGGACGCGATGTCCACGTCGACGGCGTCGAGTGCCGACTGCAACCGGTCCTCGGCGAGCGGATCGCTACGGTCCTGCGCCCAGGTGTGGGCGAATCGCCACGCCCATGCCGCGCCCATGTCTCGAGCGCGTTCGGTCCAGACCGGATCCTGCGCACCGGCCCACATGATCTTGGCGAGTTCGGGTGCGCGGCCACGTAATCGGAGTCCGAGGAGCTCGAGGGCGTTCTGCTCGTCGGCGTCGGCCGCGGCCGCGGTGAAGGCACGACGAGCATCGCGGATCGAAGCCGGATCGGCCGTACCCAGCGCCGAGAGCAGCGCGTCACCCTCCGGCGACGGCCCCTTCTCGAGTTCGGTCGTCAGCCCGTACACGCGATCGGCGAGTTCCTGCTCGGCCAGGACCGCGTCGTTGGCAACGGCGACCGACCGGGCCTGATGCGCCACCTCGGCCACCTCGGCGACGGTGCGCGGGCGCGGACCGCCGGGGCTGATCGACTCGAGTTCGCGCACCAGATGCTCACGCCCGGAGAGCAACCGGGAGATCCATGACAGCTGGGTGTCGAGGCGCACGAGGTGGTCCAGCTGAGCCGACCGTGACCCCGAGGCGTCGACCGGGACGTGCAGGTCCGCGAGGATGCGATGCACCTGGTGCGTCGCGTCGACGACGGTGAGGTGATCGGCGACCCGCCGCAGCGACGCCTCGTCCCGGGGCGGACGACCGTCCACCGTCGCCCGCACCGGCGCGTCCTCCACGGCGCGCTGCTCGGGCGAGCGGCGCAGCCGTCCCCGCCACTGACCGCCGTCCCGCAGGAAGTCGGCGGCGGCATCGAACAGCGCGGCGTCCCCGGGCCGGTTGCCGTCGACGACGACCGCGTGCCCGCCCAGATCGCGGTCCCGGCGAGCAGCTTCGGCGATGACCGGCGACAGCGTCGTCACCCGCGACCAGAGGTGCGCGGCCCGACCGGCGAGCAACCGGTCGGCCATGTCGATCATCGGACGCGGGTAAGAGGACACCTCGCCGGACGCCACGGCCAGGTCATCGCAGATGTCCTTGATCCGGACCAAGCGAGCACTGTCGACCCCGTCGAGCACAGACAGCAGGGTCTCGGCACCGGCCATCGGTCCGCGGGGCCGGGACGCGATCCGCTCGCAGATCGCATCCATCTGCCCCGGGTCGGGCAGGTGCTCATCGAGGTCGACGAAGCGCTGTGCGATGCGCGAGTTAAAGCCCCCGGTGCTCGCGAGCAACTCCGCGAGCCGGACGAACTCGGCCGAGTCCAGCGGCGGCACGGCGCCGTGCACAGGGCCCGGCAGCCAGTCGAACGCGTCGGCGTCGGCCCGTACCCGCCGGACGATCTGCGCCGGGGAGCCACGGTAGTCCCCCGCGACCCATTCGTGTGTCTCGGTCTCCCCGGCGCGCAGATCCCACAGTTCGCGGAGCGTCTGATCCCGTTGCCGCAGAGCATGTTCCCGCCGAGCAGACAGATCGGCGATCTCGGCGTCGGCGACCCCAGGAGTGAACGACGCCTTGCGTTCGGCGAGCTCGGTCACCGCGTCCACTATCCCCTCGGCACTGTCCTGGGAGACATCGGCGATCGACACCGTGAGCGCCCGCAGCGCGGGCGGCAGCATGTCCTGCAGGACGTGGAGCGCATGAGCTTTCTCGCTCACCACCAGGACCCGCTGACCTTTCGCCAGCAGTGCCGAGGTGACGTTGGCGATGGTGTGGGTCTTTCCCGTGCCGGGCGGACCCTCGACCACCACACCGGTGTCGGCGCCGAGCCGGGCGAGGACGTCGCGTTGTTCGACGTTGGACGGCAGCGGGAACAGCGCATCGGCGACCAGCTCCGCGGGATCGAGAACGCCGTCACCCCGAAGGGCGGCGAGTCGGTCGGCGGCCTCGATCGGCCGGACGAGCTGTGCCAGTCCGACCGGCACGTCCGAACCCTCGTCCCGCAGGTCGTCGATGATCGCGTCGTAGAACGCGAGCGAGTTCTCCACGCCACGCCGGCGGAGCACGACTGCCGGACGGGTCTCGACCGACAGGGTCACGCGCTCGGTGTCGACGTCGATCGCGTCGCGCCACTCGGCCATCAGCTCGGTGGTCTTCGCCGTCAGCACCGACGCCTGCGCGGCCAGCTTGCCGCGGATCTTGACCGCACCAGCGAGATCGAGACCGTCCAGCGCCGCCAGGAGATGCGTGTCGTGCAGGGCCGGGGACGACCCGGCAGCCAGGGACAACCGGATCGTGTCGTCGGCGTCGCGTTCGGCGACGAGCGCCTGGGTGAGAAGGTGTTCCCGGACGACCGGCGCCGCGTCGTCGTTCGCGGCCTGCCGGACCGTGACCAGCGCCGACGCGACGACGAGCTCGAGGTCTTCGGGATTGTCGAGGAGGTCGTCGACCAGCCCGCCGAGATCGGCGTGGCCCGAGTCGTTCCGTCCGGCGTCTTCCGGCCCCAACTCCACGACGACCTGCCCCGGGACCGCGTTCGTGCGTGTGGAGATGGAGGTGGAAGGGCCGAGCCAGACGTGACCGGGATGATCGGCGATGTCGAGCACGTCGCCGGAGCGGGACCGGACGAGATCAGCCAGAAACGACATCAGCCGGGTGACCTGATCGCGCAGCACCTCGCGAGTGTCATCCTGCATACCGATGTGTTCCTCTCGTCGCCGGCGACTCTTACGCTACAAGACGCTGGTCAGAGGAACCCGCGCAGTCGCGCGGGACGGCGCCGGATTCTCTCGCGGGTGCTTCAGCCGACGGTGCGCGAACGCAGCGCGCGGTAACCCCCGTCGACGTAACGCACGTTGGTGTAGCCGCAGTCGGCGATCTGTTCGGCGATGCGCGGCGCCTCCGAGCGGACCGACACGACGGCGATTTCGGTGTCGCGATCGCGGATGACCGGGAAGGTGCCCGAGGGAGTGGGCGTGAACCGCCTCGGCACCTCGGTCGGATCCACCACGAGCGCACCGGGCAGGCTGCCCTGATGTCGCACCACCTGCGGACGTGCATCGACGACCACTGCGTGCCCCTCGCGGGTGTGGTTCATTGCCTCTGCTGCCGAAATCGAATTCACCACTGACACCGGTGACTCACCAACCCTGTTGCTCGAATTTTGTCCGTGTACATCGTGTTTCGCGGTGACCACCGCATGGTGACCCCGCGGGATGACCCCCGTCGACCAGGTTACGGAACGATCTCGAATTGACAAGTTTTCTCACGCAGCTCTCAGAAGTGCGCCGTTGTACGCAGTTTCTGGTACTGGGAGCCCGCTGGCGGCGGGACAGTCCGGGGTCGGTTCAGGAGTGGCGACCGCGACCGGCCACGCGGGGTGACGGACGCTTACCCCAGCTGTCGCCGCGGCGACCGTCGCGTCCGCCACCATGACCACCCGCTCCGCGCTTGCCGCCGCCACGAGTACGCGGTGACCCCATGTCCTTGCGGATGTCGATCGGGTTCTTGCCGATCTTCGTGTGCCGCAGATTGGACAGGGTCTCGCTGTCGAGGTCGTCGGGCAGTTCCACGAGGCTGAAGTCGTCGCGGATGCTGATGTTGCCGAAGTCGGCGCGGGTCAGGCCGCCTTCGTTGGCGATGGCGCCGACGATCGCGCCGGGCGACACCTTGTGCTTCCGGCCGACGGCGATCCGGTACGTCGCGAAGCTCGCGCCCGGGCGACGCGGCGCACGCTCGCGCTCGGGGCGCTTCTCCGACTGCGGCGGATCCGGGGTCATCAGGAATCCGCCGTCGCGCGTCTCGAGTGCCAGCGCGGCGGCGATGTCGGCCATCGCGACGTCGTTGTCCCGCGCATAGTTCTCGATCAGCCCGCGGAACAGATCGAGATTGTCCGACGACAGGTTCTGCGTGATGGAGTCGGCGAACTTCGCCACTCGCTGCGCGTTGACGTCGTCGACACTGGGCAGACCGATCTCGGTGAGCGTCTGTCGCGTGGCGCGCTCGATGGCGCGCAGCAGGTGGCGCTCGCGCGGCGAGACGAACAGCAGCGCGTTGCCCGAACGACCGGCGCGACCCGTGCGGCCGATGCGGTGCACGTACGACTCGGTGTCGTGCGGGATGTCGTAGTTGACGACGTGCGAGATGCGGTCGACGTCTAGTCCGCGCGCGGCGACGTCGGTCGCGACCAGGATGTCGATCGAACCGTTCTTGAGCTGGTTGATGGTCCGTTCACGCTGCGCCTGCGCGAGGTCGCCGTTGATGGCCACCGCGGAGAATCCGCGGGACCGCAACTTCTCGGCCAGCTCTTCGGTCGCCTGCTTGGTACGGACGAACACGATCATCGCGTCGAAGGTCTCGACCTCGAGGAACCGCGTCAGCGCATCCAGCTTGCGCTGGTGGGAGACCTGGAGGTAGCGCTGCGTGATGTTCTGCGCGGTCGCGGTCTTCGCCTTGACCGTGATCTCCTGCGGCGAGTTCAGGTAGCGCTGCGCGAGACGCCGGATGGCGCTGGGCATCGTCGCCGAGAACAAGGCGACCTGCTTGGTGTCCGGGGTCTCGGCCAGGATGCGTTCGACGTCCTCGGCGAAGCCCATCGTCAGCATCTCGTCGGCCTCGTCGAGGACGAGGAACTCCAGCCCCGAGATGTCGAGCGTCTTCTTGTCGAGGTGGTCGATCACACGACCCGGGGTACCGACGATGACCTGCGCGCCACGACGCAGCCCGGCGAGTTGGACGCCATAGGACTGCCCGCCGTAGATCGGCAGGACCTTCACCTCGGGCATACGGGCCGAGTAGCGGCCGAACGCCTCGGAGACCTGCAGGGCGAGCTCACGAGTCGGCGCCAGGATCAGCGCCTGCGGAGTCCGCGCAGACGTGTCGAGCCGGGACAGGATGGGGATGGCGAAGGCTGCGGTCTTACCCGTACCGGTCTGCGCCAGACCCACCACGTCGCGCCCCGACAGGAGGGTCGGGATGGTGGCCGCCTGAATCGGCGAGGGCGTCTCGTAGCCCACGTCGGTGACGGCGGCGCGGACGCGCGGATCGATCTCGAGGTCGTCGAACGTGCCCACGGAGGGGTCGGTCGGGGCGTCGTGCTCGCCGTGATCGGAAGTACTCATGCGGCGGAAGTCTCATTCATCGCCCTCAACTGTAATGGCCCTGCACCAGAATGTCGGCATCGCGGCTTGCCGGGGTCGCATCAGCCCCCTGAGCAGGGCACGGACCACGATCGCCGACCGGTGTGATGCATCCCACGAATCCTGGTACTGTCGGTGCCACTCATCCGGCCATCGGTCCCGGTCACACGCATACCGATGTCCGGAATGTCCATTTGTTCTCCCGTCTCAGGAGTGCCATGCAGCAGCAGTACGCCACCCCGTCTGATCTGACGATCGACGACAAGGCGACGACCGTCGACACGATCCTGCGTTACCGCGCCGAGCGCCCCACGATGCCGCTCTTCCGCAAGCGCTCACACAATCAATGGGTCAACGTCACCGCCAAGCACTTCACCGACGAGGTGGACGCGGTCGCCAAGGGACTCATCGCCTCGGGCGTGCAGGCCGGGGACCGCGTCGCCATCCTCTGCTCGACCCGTTACGAGTGGACCGTCTTGGACTACGCGATCTGGCGCGCCGGCGCCTGCACCGTCGCGATCTACGAGACCTCGGCCCCTGACCAGGTCCAGTGGATCCTCGAGGACTCCGGCGCCACCCTGCTGTTCGTCGAGAACCACGAGCACTACACCCGCCACCTCCGGGTGATCGACGAGACAGCGACCCTCAAGGAAACCCTGGTCATCGACGACCACGCGCTTCCCACGGTCACCAAGCGCGGCGCGAAGATCGCCGATGCCGACCTCGACCAGCGTCAGGCGAACGCGTTGTCGTCCGACGCCGCCACGCTGATCTACACGTCGGGCACCACCGGTCGTCCCAAGGGCGTCGTCCTGACGCACGCGAACTTCCTCGCCGAGACCGCCGCGACCCGGGACGCGGTCGGCGCCGGAATGCGCGAGGGCAAGTCGACGCTGCTCTTCCTGCCACTGGCCCACATCTTCGCCCGGGTCGTTACCGTCGGGTGCGTGGAGAACGGCGTGATCCTCGGACACACCAACGACCTGACGAACCTCGTGGCCGACCTGGGCGTGTTCAAACCGAACTACGTGCTGTCGGTGCCCCGCGTGTTCGAGAAGGTGTACAACTCCGCCAAGCAGAAGGCCTACGACGGCGGCAAGGGCTCGATCTTCGACAAGGCGACCGACACCGCGATCGAGTTCAGCAAGGCAACCGAGGCCGGCAAGGTCGGACTGGGCCTCAAGCTCCGCCACGCCGTCTTCGACAAGCTGGTCTACGGCAAGCTGCGCGACGCCCTGGGCGGCCAGTGCGAAGGCGCCATCTCCGGCGGCGCCCCGCTCGGCGCGCGTCTCGGTCACTTCTTCCGCGGCGTCGGGATCCCGGTGTACGAGGGCTACGGGCTGTCGGAGACCACCGCGGCGGTCACGGCCAACAACGAGGACAACCAGAAGGTCGGCTCGGTCGGCCGACCGATCCCCGGCGTCACCGTCGCCATCGCCGAGGACGGCGAGGTCCTCCTCAAGGGACCCGTCGTGTTCGGTGGGTACTGGAAGAACCAGGCCGCCACCGACGACGCCATCCGCGACGGCTGGTTCCACACCGGTGACATCGGCACGCTCGACGACGGCTATCTGTTCATCACCGGCCGCAAGAAGGAGCTGATCGTCACCGCCGGCGGCAAGAACGTCTCCCCCGCCCAACTCGAGGACACCATCCGGGCGCATCCCCTGGTGAGCCAGTGTCTCGTCGTCGGCGACAACAAGCCGTTCATCGCGGCGCTCATCACCATCGATGCCGAGGCCGTTCCCGGATGGCTCGAGCGCCACGGGCTGCCTGCCGACACCCCGGTCTCCGACCTGGTCGACAATGCCGACCTCAAGGCGGAGATCGACGCCGCGGTGAAGGAGGCCAACACCAAGGTCTCCAACGCCGAGGCGATCAAGAAGTTCTCCATCCTCGAGACCGACTTCACCATCGACACCGGAGAGCTCACCCCGACGATGAAGCTCAAGCGCAACGTCATCCACGACGCGCACAAGGAAGCGATCGCCGACCTCTACACCTGAGCGAATCTCTCAGCACGACTCGCCGCGGCCCGGGATGACCCCGGCCGCGGCGCTGTCTATCGTGCAAGTCAATGAAACGAGACCTGGCCATCGATGCCACCCGCGGGGTGGCGATCTGGAGCATGATCACGGCGCACTTCGCGCATGAGTCCACGCTGGCCACCCCGACGCACGCCTATCCCTACGTGGACGGCATGTCCGCGTTCGTGATGCTGTCGGGAATCGTCCTCGGCCTCGTCTACCAGCGGTGGGTCGCGCGTCACGGACTCGCCTTCGCCTACCGGCGGCTGGCCAAGCGGATTGTCGTGCTCTATCTGTGCCAGCTGGTCATCGCGCTCGTCGCGGTCGCCGCGGCCCTGGCCGGTCATCGCTGGCTGACGCTCTTGCTGCCGGTCGACGGCTGGGCCGACGGCATCCGGCTCGCGCTGACGATGCAGTACCTGCCGAGCGGCGGCAACATCCTGCTCCTGTACATGGTCCTGCTGATCTCGGCGTTCGGACTCTTCCCGCTGCTGCGCCGAGGCTGGTGGATCTGGGTCCTCGCCGCCTCGCTGGGTCTCTATGTGTTCTCGCTGATCTACTCCCCCGGCTGGTTCTACCTCAGCGCCTACCAGGCCGCCCCGCACATCCAGAACGTCGCGGGCTGGCAGATCATGTTCGTCCCCGCGCTCGTCATCGGCTGGAACTGGTCGACCTGGAAGGTCCCGGAGTTCGTCGACCGGTGGCTGGTCGCGATCGTCGTCGTCGCCCTCGCGGTGGCGTTGTTCTTCCACTTCGGCATCGACCACGGCCCCTGGGCGCATCTCGAGCCCTACGTCGCCGACAAGCTGGACTTCCGACCGGCCCGGGCCATCGGCGCGTATCTCGCGATCCCGGCCATCTACGGGCTCTTCCGGCTGTTGCTCAAGTGGTGGCACCACGACTGGCTGCGACCTCTGGTCATGACCGGGACCCGCAGCCTCGACTCCTACGTGATCCAGGCGATCGCCCTCGTCGTGGTCCCCATCCACATCGCGCACCGCCCATGGAACTCGGTCACGATGGACGCCGTGGCGCTACTGGTGTTCGCCGCCTGCTGGGGCTGGGCCGAGTTCCGCCACGTCGCCCACATCGACAAACTGCACAAGCTCCCGGTACGGGTGGTCGACCTCGTCCGCCCACGCCGAGCCGAGGTCGCCCCCGGATCCGGACCCGGCGTACCCACCTACGAGAAACCGGACGCCACTCGGTCTGCGGGACCGGTCGTCGACGACCTGTCGGCCGATGTGGTGTCCGACGACCTGTCCGGAATGGATCGGGACGTGATGGACCCGGCCGGGGCACGCATCGACGAACCGATGGGAGTTCATCCGTGACAGGTGAGATGACACGCAGCGTCCACGCCGGAAACGACGCGTCGGGTCCGTCGGTGCGGACTCCCATCACGATGGCGAATTCGTATCACCTGCCGCCCGAACCCGAGACGATGAGCTGGTCGGGCACCGAGCAACTGTTCTACACGCGTAACACCGGCGCCAACCAGGTCGCATTGCAGGACAAGCTCGCCGCTCTCGAAGATGCCGACGACGCCGTCGTCCTCGCGTCCGGGGTGGCCGCATTGCACGCCGTGTTCTTCACCCTCCTGTCCGCCGGTGACCACGTCGTCGTGTCGGACACGACGTACGAGGCCACGTGGAAACTGTGGTCGGACCTGTTGCCGACGAAATACGGGATCGAGGCGACCTTCGTCGATGTCGGGGATCTGGATGCCACCCGCGCCGCCGTGCGGCCCGGCACCACCCGCATGCTGATCGCCGAGACGATCGCCAACCCGACCACCAAGGTCGCCGACATCGGCGCTCTCGCACAGATCGCCGCCGACACCGGAGCGCTGCTGCTCGTCGACTCGACCTTCACCCCACCGGTGTTGTACCGCCCGCTCGCCGACGGCGCCGACCTGGTCGTGCACTCGCTGACCAAGTACATCAACGGCCACGGTGACGCGATGGGTGGCGCCGTGGTCGGCCGGCCGGACCTGATCGCGCAGATCCGGGAGCAGGCGATGGTCGACGTCGGCGGCGTGATCTCACCGTTCAACGCGTGGTTGATCGCCCGCGGTGCGATCACCCTGCCACTGCGATTCGCTCAGCACCAACGCAATGCCGAGCGGGTCGCGGCCTTCCTCGACGACGACCCGCGCATCGCCTACGTGCGCTACCCGGGACTGTCGTCGCATCCCGAACACGACCTCGCCGCGCGGCAGTTCGGCGGTCGCGGCTTCGGAGGCATGATGGCCTTCGCGGTCCGCGGCGATCCGGCCACCCAGAATCGCTTCGTCTCGGCGCTGACGACGATCACCTCGGCGGTGTCACTCGGTCACGACGAATCGCTCATCGTCCACGTCGGTGCCGACGGGCCGCGGGTCGCCGCGTACCCGCAACCCTTCCGCGAGTGGGGCCATCTGCGATTCTCGGTGGGCCTCGAGGACGCCGACGACCTCATCGCCGACCTCGCCGCAGCGCTCGACGCGACGTTCCCGGCCACCCCAGGTAATTGAGCCGGCGCCACCCCCTGCTGGTTGAGCCGGCGCCGCCCCCTGCTGGTTGAGCCGGCACCGAGCGCAGCGAGGCGCTTCCCCTGCTGGTTGAGCCGGCACCGAGCGAAGCGAGGCGCTTCCCCCGCTGGTTGAGCCGGCACCGAGCGCAGCGAGGCGCTTTCCCTGCTGGTTGAGCCGGCACCGAGCGCAGCGAGGCGCCGAGTCGAAACCACCTCCCCCGCAACCACTCTCAGGTCGCTTCGTACAGAATCCCCCGGCCGATCGCCTCACGGACGACGGGCAGCGCAGCCTCGGCCAGGGCGTCGGCATCGACGCCGTGGAAGTCGGCGAGGAGTTCGAGCAGGACACCCAGCGGCACCTGTCCCCGGCAACCGGCGAGCAGGGCGCGCGAGATCTCGTCGACGCCGAGAACTGCGCCGGGACCCCCGGGCCGGCGAACCGCGGCCGACACCTCTTGCCAGCCCTCGTCACCCGGGAGCGAGTGCTCCTCGAGCATGACCGGCGCCACCGACAGCCGCTGTGCGAGCAGCCGGCCGTCGGAGGTCTCCCGCAGGTAGCGCCGTCGCGCGAGAAAGGCCTGCGCCTCGAATCCGGTCACCTCTTCACCGGCGCCGGTGATCTCCTCGACCACGACGTCGGGAGCGCGGTTCTCGTCCGGCATCGGAAGCCGGGCGGTGATCGAGCCCATCCCGATCGCCACGATGCCGTTGGTCTCGAACCATTCGAGCCACTCCGCTCCCCGCTGCGCGGCGTCGGACTCGTCCTCACCGGCGTCGGACAGCCACAGGGAGATGTAGCTGATGGGGTCGGCGACCTCGCGCTGCACGACCCACGCGTCGAGTCCGGTGCCGGCGAGCCACGACCGGACGCGCTCCTCCCACGGTTCGCCGTCGCGGATGATCCAGTTGGCCAGGATCTGGCCGGTGCCACCAGGATTCAGATGCGCGGGCAGCTCGCGGACGAGTTGTTCGCAGAGCCCGTCCCCGACGACCCCGGAATCGCGGTAGATGTAATCCTGGCCACCGGCGCCGACGACGAACGGCGGATTCGACACGATGAGATCGAAGCGTTCCCCGCCGACGGGCTCGAACATGCTGCCCGAGCGCAGATCCCACGACATCCCGTTGAGGCGGGCCGTTGCCGCGGCCAGCGCCAGCGCTCGGTCGTTGGTGTCGGTGGCCACGATCTGCTCGCAGTGGGCGTCGAGATGCAGAGCCTGGATGCCGCACCCGGTACCGATGTCGAGCGCGCGACGGACGGGCTCACGGATGACCGCTCGGGCCAGCGAGATCGACGCACCGCCGATCCCCAGGACGTGGTCGCGGGCAACGGGTCCGGGCCGCATCGCGGCGTCCTGATCGGCGACGACGAGGTAGTCGCATGTGTCGTCGGCGTGCGGCCGGATGTCGAGGTTCGCGCGAACCCGCGACCCATCGACCCGGACCAATACCCCCTGGGCGATCAGCGCGTCGATTCCGGCCGTCGGGAACGACGCGGCGACAGCGTCTTCGGGCTCGTCCGAACCCAAGAGGAACAAGCGGATCAGAGTGGCCAGCCGACCGTCCTCGCCTGCGGCGTCGCGCGTGGCGGCGAGCGCAGGCCACCACACACCCCGCACGAGCGCTTCGTGGGCGCCGGCGCCGAGCAGGCCGGTGACGCCGTCGTTCGTGTACCCCGCCGACCGCAGATCGGCACCGAGCGCCGCGACGACGGTGTCGTCGGTCAGCGGATGGCCGGCGGCGTCGTCGGATGGCTGGGGTCGTCCCTGGTCGGCGGTCACGGTCGCCAAGGCTACCGACGAGACCGCCGACCGCGGCCCGACGGGTTCAGCACGACGCGAGGACCCGCCGCATGGCGTCGCGTTCGGCCGGGGTCACCCACAGTCCGTATGACTTCTTGACCTCGATCTGCCGGCCGACGTAAGTACATCGGTACGCCTTGTTCGGCGGGAGCCACGTGGCGGCGTCGCCGTCGCTCTTCCGTTGGTTCACGGTCCCGGAGACGGCCTGCAGATTCCGCGGATCGTTCGCGAACTCGATGCGCTTGCCCGCGGCCCAGCCCGCCGCGCCCTTCTGCCAGGCGTCCGACAACGCGACGACGTGATCTATCTGAACGAGAGCCGACGTCTCCTGTCCTCGGGTGAACGGGATGGTCGTACCGGTGTACGGGTCGGCCAGCGTGCCGGCGAGAACTCGACACCCGTCGTCGTGGACCGTGATCCCGGTGAGGTCTCGGCGGAGGATGTCCTCTCGCGTCCGGCAACCGTTGCGGCCGAACTGCACGTCGACCGCGTCGTCCCACGCCTTGCCGAACCGCGCCCGGGCATAACCGGTCTTGGGGGCACGTCCCTTCACCTGGAGAGTTGCCAGGTCGGCGAGGGCCTGACCGACGCCGGGTACCGGCGTCCGGACCTCTGGTGACGGCAGCGCAGATGTCGACGAGCCGACGGGCGGAGCCGACGGGCGGAGCACCTCTCCCGATCCGGTGTCGGTCCCGGATACGAACAGGGCACCGAGTCCCACGACGACCGACACCGCGGCGATCATCACCGACAACCATGCCGCTCGACGTCTCACCTCGAAATCGTTGCACGACGCACCGACAGTGCTTCCGGTCCACCCGGTGCGCGGACCGGCGCCGCGCACCTTAAGATTCGTTCGACTAACTTCCCCTTCGCGGACTGCTCTGGTCGCGCACGACGCCGTGATGGCGGCGGGCGCCGACACTCCTCGCCGGGGTACCAGACGACTATTCGGTTAGTGGGTGCATGAGTTCAGGTCGGGGCAATGCAGCACGGCGCGTACAGCCATGGGTACTGCGACTCGTCGCGGTGTTCACATTGACGATGTCGCTGCCCACTCTGGCGGCCGGGACGAGCACTGCCGCGATCGTCGGTAGCACGGCACCGTTCTCGGCAGCTCCGCTGCGCGCGACGCCGGTCCACGAGCTCACCCCGACCGTCGACCCGGAAACCGAGACCTATCCGGAACGCCTCGAACGCATCGAGACCCTGACCCGCCCGCTGCTGCCGACGCCGAAGTCGCTCGAGGGCGCCGAGACACGCTGCGCGAGCGGCGATTTCACCACCCTGTCGGTCGTGTACGAGTCGATCTTCGAGGCCGTCTACGACATCCTGCCGCCCTCGTTGCAGGCGTCCGCGCGCGCGAGCCGGGCTGCGGCGCATCGCGACATGCGCAGGCTGCACATCTCGACCCTCGCCGTGACCGAGCATCCGCTCACCCTCGGTGCCGACGACGACGATCCCGCCCTCGACTACCGCGACCCGATCTCGCAGCTTCTCGTCTCGAACCTCCTCAAGATCCGCGACGGCCGGCACACCGAGGCGATCCCGCTCGGGAACATCACCGTGATCCAGGCCGTCGAAACGGTGTGGCTGTACATGTTCACCACCGTCCTGATCCCGGCCCGGCTCCTCGTCGGGTCGGCACCGGACCTCGGCAGTCCGTTCGCCGGCACCGACGCCGACGGCCTCGCGCAGTTCGTCACGTACAACTGGCTGCTGTCCGCCTTCGTCTTCTCGTCCGAATTCGCGGTGAAGGCCCTCTTGCGCGCCACGGCGAAGACCGTTCTCGACCAATGCGTCGCACGAGTGACCGACGAGCAGCGCGCCCAGGCGGGACGCCCGAGTGACACCGTCCGCTTCGACATCCCCATCCCGCCGATGGTGGCCGAGATCGCCGACCACCTCGCACTGGCCGATGTCGAGACCTGCACGCCGATCGGCTCCCTCACGCTCGGCCGGTTGGTCCGCTACGTGTCCGTGCAGGCGCAGGAGAACAACCCCGCCGATGCAGCCAGGATTCGCGGCGAGACGACGCGAATCCTGAGCGTCATGCGCGGAATCCGCATCCACCACAACCTGATCCCGCTCGACCCGGCGGAGGATCGCTCCGTCGGGGAACTGGGCGTCTCGCTCTTCGGTTCCCTGATCCCGATCTTCGGCGGCGCCCCGCTCGACATCCTGCTCGGCATCGGACACAACCTCGGCCACGGCGCGGATCCCTGGGAAACCGTGTCGCTCGACGAGCTCACCGTCAGCAAACCGATCACCGCGGCGCACTACGCGTACAAACTCGCGCTGCACCTGATCCGGGAGGTCGGCAATGTCGTCGAGCCGTCCATCCTCGGAGACAGCCCACTGCGTCCGACCCGCCTGCTGGTGACCGTATTGGGACTGCCGATGACCTATGGGCTGGTGACCGCGCACCATGTGATCCGGTCGATGTGCCTGCGCGTCGACGACACCACCGGTAGCGGGTTGGGCGCCGAGGCGAACCGACGGAAGACAACCGACCCCACTCCGCGAGTCGGCGTGACCCGGAAACGCGAATCACCCCGGCCGTCGGCGTCGAGAACTGCGGAGCCGTCGCGAGCCACCTCCACGATTCCGCGTCCCGAAGCACCTCGATTCAGCATTCCCGGCCTGAATTGAGCGGACGAGTCCGCATTCGACGGACTTGTCACTCTATATCCGAAGTGACTCCCGACACCGGGAATGCAGACGTCCATGAATCCGCCTCGTCTTTCGACTACCGTGGTCAGTGTGTCGAAAATACAGACAGTGACCTTTGTCGACGATCTTGACGGTCGCGAACTCGATCCCCAAGACGCACAGACGGTTTCGTGGTCGTGGCTCGGCGTCGACTACGAACTAGACGTGTCCTCGACCAATCTCGACAAGATCGAGCAGGGAAAAGTGACCGTCGCGAAATTGCTCAAGGCGTCGACCCGAGTCGGTGGGCGTCGGCGGTCACCATCCGCACGAACGAAGACCAATTCCGGCGGGGCCGGTTCGTCGGTGAATGCCTCAATTCGGGAATGGGCGGCCGACAACGGTTACGAGGTCTCCGCTCGCGGCCGGATTCCGAACGACATTGTCGAGGCGTACAACGCCGCCCACTGATCCAGTCGACGACTGCCTGATCGATCGCCAGAGTCCGATACCGCGGACTCTGGCGATCCGCATTTTGGCCGGCCGTCACGTACACCCCGATCGCGCTGCGCCGCAGACGACTCGGTACACACGACGGACACTCACTGCCGGGGCGTCGAATCAAGACGCTGGGCCGGCCCCGTCGCACGAGCAGCACCTTCCGCGACATTCACGCTGTCAATGGACTCATTTGATAAGCTGCTCCGCACGAACGGTGTGCCACCGGCGTGCGGAGCAGTTCACCGTCGGAGGCCACCCCGAGGGGGACAGGACAATCGGATGAGCACAACGGAGAACGAGCCGGTCGACCACGACGGCGCTGACAGTGAGGCCCCGGACGAGGTCGCCGTGGCGGCACGGGTCAGGGTCACACTCGACGACGGTTCGACCAGAGAGGGCGAGGTCGTCGACGACTTCGCGGACCTGGCCGGCAACGCCACCATCGAAACCCGCATCGACGACGAGCACACCGCGCGCCTACGCCGCTGGGCGATCTCGACCGACGATCACGACATCGTCTTCGCCGACGACGACGCGGTCGAGGTCATCTCGGCCTAGATGTGACTCAGAGGGGCGCGAGCCTGATCATTCGACGGTCCGACGAGAAGATCCACCCGTCGCCGTAGGGCTCGAGTGCTGTGCCGGTGACGAACGCATCCGGGTCGGAATCGATGGCGAGGAACGGTGCCGTCCACGCGATCTCGCCGGTGGTCACGTCGACAGCGGTGAGGGTGACGCCATCGCTGCCGGCCAACAGACGGTCGCGATAGCCATCTGGGTTCACAATGGGCCGCCTAATGCACAGCGGTGCAGTACCGAGGCCCACACCCTGCTTATAGCGCTCATGAAGCCCCCGAGCCAACGCCCGCTCGCGCGACCTACACGAGCCATGAGCCCTCGCCGCATGGACTCTCAACCACCCTCGCACCCGACCACGCCATCACGACCCACTGGTTCATCAACGCCCCGGCCTGGTCGCCAACCACCATGAACAGGCACAGCTACATCCTTCCCGACCGCCCGAAGGCAAGCCAGATCAGATGTCACCTATCCGTGCAGCAGTCCCGGGTGATCGTCGGTTGGCATGTCGCCTCCACGATGCGGACGGAGGATCTTCCGCTGCAAGCGTTCAAGATGCTGTGTGGCAGCGCAATACCGATCTATCCGGGTTGACTCATCATTCCGACCGCGGGTCGCAGGCGGATTCAACTGGTCGTCGCAACACCATGATCATGGAGGTGTTTGCGGTGGCTACGGCGGACTGGAGTCGGAGGACCAGCGATGTGGCGGTAG
>NZ_JBHUXZ010000025.1:0-73699 GCF_042668985.1 Gordonia sp. NPDC057258 | reverse complement strand
GACATCCTCCTTTTGTGGTTGGGATAACCAAGCCCCTTATGACCACATCAGGAGGATGTCCCAGTTACCAGCCCTTCCAGCTATTACTAGGAGCGAGCTTGCGAGCCAACCCTGCTCCCTGAGGAGCGAGCTTGCGAGCCAACCCCCCCCCCGCTCCCTGAGGAGCGAGCTTGCGAGCCAACCCCCCGCTCCCTGAGGAGCGAGCTTGCGAGCGTCACGAAGGGTCTCGGCGAGACGCGGGGCAGACCCTTCGTGACGCGCCCTCCGCAAGCTCCGGGCGCTCCTCAGGGAGCGGCGGTTGGTCGCGCCCTCCGCAAGCTCCGGGCGCTCCTCAGGGGTCGGTGGTTGGTGGCGCCCTCCGCAAGCTCCGGGCGCTCCTCAGGGGGCGGAGAGTGGGGTAGCTTGACCACTCATGACACGGAAGATGCGGTTCCGGGCGGCGGTGGTCACCGGGGTTCTGGCGTTGGCGGCGACGCTCGCGTACCCCGCAGCGGCACAACCCGATTCGCCGAGCACCGGACTCGGACCGAGCGACACCTCGCTCATGCACGGCGACCTCGCCTCCACGGACTCCACGGCGCATCGAGGCCCCGGCCGCGGGGCTCGACTGGCCGGCTCCTCGATCCCGGGCGGCGCCTGCGCGGCAACGTTCGTGGGACGCGACGGGATGCCCGTCGCGTTGTGCACGCAATTCGTCGGATCGTCGCCACCGGCATTCGCGGCGCCGTCGGTCGTCCTCTTCGATCCCCGGACCGCGCAACCACTGGCGTCGACGCAGCTGACGAAGGGCGGACTGCTCGGCGGCGTGTACGGCTATCTCGACGACCGCGACCGGGTGGTCGTCGCCGACGGGTCCGGGTCGATTCTCCGTGTCGCGCATGCGAAGACGGCCAGCGGCTGGCGGGTGTTCGTCGACGATCGCGTCGACGTCGACCACGCGATACCGGCGGGTGACGCCATCACCGGCCTGGCGCCCGACTTCGACGGCCGCGTGTGGTTCGCGACGACGCGCGGGGTGGTCGGGACAGTCGACCGGCATGACACCGTGCGGGCCACCCGGCTGTCGGCGGGAGAGGAACTGGGCAACGGCTTGTCGATCCGGCGAACGGGGGCGTCGATCCTGACGACGCACGCGCTGTACGAGATGCGCGCCGAACCGGGGCGCGCACCGCGAGTCGTCTGGCGTCGCGCGTATGACCGGGGGCCGGCACGCAAACCCGGCCAGCTCACCTGGGGCTCGGGGACGACGCCGACGTACTTCGGTCCCGGTGGCGATGGTTGGGTCGCAATCGTCGACAACGCGGAACCGCCGGATCTCCGAGTGCTGCGCAGCGATGACGGCTCCGAGGTCTGCCGCATGCGGGCCTTTTCGACGTCCGGGCCGGGCACCGAGAACTCGCCGATGGCCTGGGGCAACTCGCTGGTCATCCCGAGCACCTACGGCTACCAGTACCCGCCGATGGCGGTGCAGGGGCCGTCGGACCCGGCCGATGCACCGTTCGTCGGCGGCGCCACCCGCATCGATGTCGGGGAAGGCGGCTGTCGTCGCGTGTGGGAGAACGGCGACCGGATCGCGACACTCCCCAAGTTGTCCCGCGCGGACGGTCTGATCCACGCGATCGGGTATGGCCCGATCCGGCCGAACCTCCCACAGCAGTTCGGCGAAGTCGACTATGTGGCAACCGACTTCGCGACCGGCAGGCGGGTCGCGACGGTGCCGGTCGGGACGGCGCCGTTCGACGAACCACTCGAGCTGACCGGGACGATCACGGCCGACGGATCGCTGTGGCAGGCAGCGCTCGGTCGCATGCTCAAGGTGACGCCGGGCCGCTAGGCCGTCGATCGGCGACACCCCTGTGGCCCTCTGCGAGGCGTCACACACTCGGAAGCGACACCAGTCACCCGACTCAAGTTACTGTGCGGTAGGTTACACAGCCATGAACTGGAAGTCGGGGAGAACCATGACCCATCGCAGGACATCGAGACGGACGCTCGGGATCGCCGCGCTGGTGGCAGCGTGCGTCGCGTCGCTGGCCCCAACAGCGGTCGGTACTGCAGCGGCGGCGGATTTCTACACCCCGCCGGCCCGGTTCGCGTCCGAGCCGGGATCGGTGATCCGCAGTCAGCCGAGTCCGCTGCTGCTCCAGATCCCCGGCATGGCGGGTCAGTGGCCGGGGACCGCCCGCAAGGTCATGTACACCTCGCGTTACCAGGACGGGAAACCCGCCGCGGTCACCGGAACCGTCATCGAACCCACCGCGCCATGGCGCGGCCCGGGTCCGCGCCCGACCGTCGTCGTCGGCTCCGGGACCATCGGTCAGGGCGACCAGTGTGCGCCATCGAAGCTGATGACCGTGCCCCTCGCGGTGGACATCACGAAGCCGGGCATCTCGGTCAACTACACCGCGCCGGAGATGTACTACATGCTCGTCAACGGCGTGCGGGTGTTCATCACCGATTACATCGGGATGGGCACGCCCGGTGTCCACACCTACGTCAACCGCGCGGAGACCGGTCAGGCGATGCTCGACGGCGCCCGGGCCGCACTCGCGATCTCGGGCGCCCCGAAGGACGCCCCCGTAGGTTTCGCCGGTTACTCGCAGGGCGGTGGCGCAGCCGCGTCGGCCGCCGAACTCGCCGAGACCTACGCACCGGAACTCGACGTGCGCGCGACCTACGCCGGCGCGCCCCCGGCCGACCTCGAGAAGGTCATCCCCGCGATCGACGGCACCACCATCGCGGGGGCGATCGGCTTTGCCGTCAACGGGTTGACCGAGCGGTATCCGAACGTCGCCGACGTGGTGCGACGAGAGACCAACCCCACCGGCAAGGCCGCGCTGAAGCAGATCTCGACCAGCTGCATCGGGGACATCATCCCGGCCTTCGGTTTCCGCCGCGTCGAGACCTGGACCCGAACCGGCGAGACGCTGTCGTCCCTCATCGCACGATCCCCCGGACTGCAAGAGGTTGTCCGCCAGCAGCGGATCGGTCGCCTGAAGCCGAACGCGCCCGTCTTCGTCGAAGGCGGACTGCACGACGACGTGATCCCGTATGGCCAGGTCGCGCAGCTCGCGGCGGACTGGCGCGCCCAGGGCGCCGACGTCACCTTCGTCACCGACCCCACCCCGCCCATCTTGACGAAGTCGATCGTGAACCATGTCGTCCCCATGCTCGGCACATTCGTCCCCGGGATGGAGTTCGTCCTCGCCGAGTTCCGGAAGTGAGCCGCTCGCGGCCGAACCTCCTCGATGCTGGAGGCCCGCCGGGGTGAGTGGCAGGATCGGGGCATGACGGATCCGAAGGACCCGGCCGGGGGCGCGTCCGGCGATTCTGCCGCGGATGACCCCGATCGCGTCCCGAGCCAGGCCGAGCTGGACGCCGAGGATCTGGCGGCCATCGAGCGGTCCTCGCGCGATCGGGACCAGTCGGCGCTCTATCCGACGCGGCCGGGCGAGCCGGGACCGCCGCCGGAGGCGCTGGCGGTGCACGCACGAATCGTGTGGTGGGGCGCGGCCGTGATCGGTCTCGTGCTGACGATCTACGGCTTCTTCAACCTCGGCACCATCACCGACGATCTGCGCAGCCGACTGCTCGAAGGCGTGGTCTCGGACCCGGCGAACTCCGCACCCGAGAGTGAGGTCGAGACCCTCGCCGGCTTCTTCCCGCCGTTCATGCTGGTGATGATCGTCGTCGTGTTGGCGATCGAGTATGCGTGCCTGGTGACCGCCGCGTCGCAGCACAGCCGCCATCTCCGCAACTTCTTCCTGGCCGCCGTCGTCGTGCATCTGCTGTGCATCCCCGTCGGAGTCGACCTGCTGTTCCGATACCCGGACGTGTCGTCCGTCATGGTCGTCCTGAGCTACCTCCAGTTCGGTCTCCTGGTGGTCGCCGCCCTCTGCACCCTCCGGCGACCGGTCAACCAGTGGCTGCCGGAGTCGACCCGGATGAAGCCCACGCGGATGATGCGCGGACGGTGAACCGGACTCCGACGCCGGTGTCGTGACCATCACGTCGCCGTCGCCGGTGTCGTCGGAATGTTCCGCGAGCGGGGTGGGTTGAACCGACCGTTGGCCCGAACCCGCACTGAGCATCCAGGAGGATTTCGAATGGCAATCGAACCGGTGTACACCATCTCGTCGAAGGCGTCCGGCGGCGGACGCGACGGCGAAGTCGTTTCGGCGAGTGGCCAGATCGATCTGGACCTGCGGCCGCCGAAGGAGCTGGGTGGCAGCGGTGAGGGGACCAATCCCGAGGAATTGTTCTCGGCGGGTTACGCCGCCTGCTTCCTGAGCGCGCTGCGCGCCACCGCCAAGCAGGCCGATACCCCGGTGCCCGACGGGGCGACCGTGGACGTGGCCGTTGGGATCGGAAAAGACCCGGCGGACAACGGGTTCGGTCTCACCGTCGCCATCGAGGTCTCGCTGCCCGGCCTAGACGAGGCCAAGGCCAAGGAACTCGCCGACCTCGCCTACACATTCTGTCCGTACTCGAAGGCGACCAAGGGCAACATCGACTCGTCGGTCACCGTACGCGTCTGATCGTTGAGCCGTGCGGGGTGTCGGTGTCGGCGCCCTTCGTGGCTCGTCGCTATCGCTCCTCGCACCTCAGGGAGCAGAGGTAATCCATAGGACAAGAAGGGAGTTCTTGATCATGACCAACCCGATCACCAGCACGCTCACCGACGAGCAGCAGTCCGTCGCCGGAAAGGCGTTGCAGGACACCCTCGTCGACCTCATCGACCTGACGCTCATCGCGAAGCAGGCGCACTGGAACGTCGTCGGCAAGCAGTTCCGGTCGGTGCATCTCGACCTCGATGAACTGGTCACGGTGTCCAGGGAGTTCACCGACGCGGCCGCCGAGCGGGCCACCGCGATCGGCGTGAGCCCGGACGGCCGTGCCGAGACCGTCGCAAAGACCGCCCACACCAAGGGATTCGGTGAGGGCTGGACCAAGGACAGCGACGTCGTCGAGTCGATCGTCGACAATCTCAAGGCAGTGGTCGCGGGTCTCCGCGAGCGAATCGGGGTCACCGAGGAGGCCGATCCGGTCACTCAGGACCTGCTGATCTCGTTCGCGTCGAAACTCGAGCAGCTGCACTGGATGTGGCAGGCGCAGATCGCGTGAGCGAGTACGCCTGACCCTCTCACAGCAACGAACCCCCGTCGACTCGCGACGGGGGTTCGTTGTGTCCGGGGGCCTGATCAGTCGACGGACCGAGCAGATTCGGGGGTGCCGGGATCGGAGGTGCCGGGATCGGGGGCGTCGACGGCGGGATCGGCGTCATCGTCGGCATAGGAGTCGCTGAAGGAGACCCGAGGAGTGGTCGCCGAGTGGTAGAGCGCGATGCCGACGTACACCAGGGTGGCCACCGCGAACACCGCGGACACGAGGATCGCCGCGATGTGTGCGACGGTCGCGAACACCCCGTCGAGCGGTCCGGTCGCGAGCGCTCCCGCACCGGCCAGCGCCGCGCCGAGCAGAGCCCACGCGGCACTCCGTATCCACGGGGCCACCACCGAGACGTAGAAGAGCCGTTGATAGATGGTCAGCGAGAACTCGTCGACCGCGGCCAGCCGGACCTCGTCGCCGCCGGCGAGGTCACGCAGTTCGCGCGCCAGCTGGGTCTGACGCTGCAGACTCGTCGATTCCCGCTCGCGGTACCGCACGAACCCGATGACGCCGAGCGCCGTCGCCACGAGCCCCAACCCGACCATCACACCCCAGTAATCCACGACGTTCACGCTACAACTAGAACCTGTTGCAGTCGTGAAGCGGGTCACACGCCCTGGGCGGCGGTCGGCAGATCCCGGTGGACGCGACCCGGACGCGACCGAGGGAACGTGGCGCAGATTGATCACCGATCCATCGGCGGAACTGCCGACGGGCTGGAAGAATTCTCCCTCGGAGGACTTCGTTTTCGGCGGCGTTCACCCGCGGGTTCCGACCGGGCCCGGACACACGGACCTCTGCCTGTGGCGGGGCCGCATCGACGTGAAGGAGCACTCCGTGTCGACACTTCTGTCCACTCCGCCCACCGCTGTCGAACTCGCCGCGTGCCCGACGCCGACGGAGCGGGCCGACCCGCTGCGCATCCTGGAAGCGCAGGCGCAGACCCGGGTCGCCGATCTCATCCCGGTCCGGCACGCGCGGATGTCGGCGACGCCGTTCACCTTCTATCGTGGTGCGGCCGCGGTGATGTCCGACGACCTGTCGAGAACGCCGGACACCGGGATCATCACCCAGCTGTGCGGCGACGCGCACCTGAGCAATCTGGGCCTCTTCTTCAGCCCGGAGCGTCGAATGGTGTTCGACCTGAACGACTTCGACGAGACGCACATCGGACCGTTCGAGTGGGACGTCAAGCGTCTCGCCGCGAGCTTCGCGATCGCGGGGCGTAACAACGGATTCGACGACGCGACCAACCGCAAGGTCGCCAAGACCGTTGCCAAGGCGTACCGGCGGGCGGTCGTGCGCAGTGCGTCGAAGACGACTCTGGAGAACTGGTACGCCGGGATCGACGTCGACCATTTCCTGGCGGAGTTCGGACCCAAGCTGGACACGTCGATGAGCGAGCGGACGCAGAAAGCACTGAAGAAGGCGCGGCACCGCGACAGTGCGCAGGCCCTCGCGAAGCTCTGTGTGATCGGCGCCGACGGCTCCGCGCACATCCGCAGCGACCCGCCGCTGCTGGTGCCGCTGCACGAGCGGTTCCCGGCCGAGACCGCCGAGATCGTGGCCGAACGGGTCCGCGAGCGGGTCAGCGCCTACCGCGACACCGTGCCCTTGCACGTGCAGGCGCTCCTCGACCAGTTCGCGATCGTCGACATCGCGTTCAAGGTGGTCGGCGTCGGCAGTGTCGGCACGCGGGCGTGGATCATCCTGCTCACCGGAAAGGAGCTGGGTGATCCGTTGTTCTTGCAGGTCAAAGAAGCGCAGCGATCGGTGCTCGCCGACCATGTGCCGGCATCGGGCTTCGACAACCAAGGGCAGCGGGTGGTCGAGGGTCAACGCCTGCTCCAGGCGACGAGCGACCTCTTCCTCGGCTGGTCGACCGGGATCGACGAGAACGGTGAGCGACGCGACTTCTATGTGCGGCAGCTCCGCGACGGAAAGGGCTCGGTCGTCGTCGAGGCCCTGAGCGCGGAGGGGATGAAGTTGTACGCACAACTGTGCGGGCTGGTTCTCGGTCAGGCACATGCCCGGACCGCGAGCCGGTTCCGGATCGCCGAGTACCTCGGGACCACCAAGGGTTTCAGTGACGCAATCGCCGAGTTCTCGCTCGCGTACGCGGATCTCAACGACTCCGACCACACCCGGATGATGGAGGCCATCGGTCGAGGCGAGCTCGAGGTGTACGACCTGGCGGCCGAGGGTAAGAGTTGAGTCCGGCAGGGAAGGTCGCCGGTGGAACCGACTGCGCGCGAGGATGAGACGTCGTTGCGGGAGCAGGTCGCCGCGCTGATGCCGCAGGCGAGATCGGATCTCGCGGAAATGGTCCGGTTCCGGTCGGTGCACGCCCCACAGCAGTTCCCCGTCGAGGAGTGTGACGGGATGGTCGACTGGCTGCTGGCGGCCTTCGGTGCCGTCGGCGTCGACGACGCCGCCGCACATGTCACCAGCGACGGCAGCAAGGCGATCACCGGGTCCATTCCCGGCCCGGAGGGGGCTCCGACCGTCCTGCTCTACTTCCACCACGACGTGCAACCGCCGCTCGGTGACGACGAATGGGACTCTCCCGTCTGGGAACTGACCGAGCGGGACGGGCGGTGGTACGGCCGCGGAGCTGCCGACTGCAAGGGCAACATCGCCGTGCACCTCACCGCGCTGCGCGCGCTCGCCGGCCGGGCCGGGGTGACGGTGAAGATCATCGGCGAGGGGTCCGAGGAGCAGGGGACGGGAGGCCTCGAGGACTTCGCGGTCCGCAATCCGGACTTGCTTGCCGCCGACGCGATCCTGATCGCGGACTCCGGCAACTTCGCGGTCGGGAAACCGAGTCTGACGACGACGCTGCGCGGCATCGCGAACGTCGTCGTCTCCGTGGAGACGCTGGGGTCGGCGATGCACTCCGGAATGTTCGGCGGGGCCGCCCCAGATGCACTCGCGGCGCTCATCTCGATGCTCGCGACCCTGCGTGACGAGCACGGCAACACCACCGTCGCCGGACTCGATGCCGACGCCCGGTGGCCGGGTGTGTCCTACCCTCCCGACCGATTCCGCAGCGATGCAACGGTTCTCGACGGGGTCGACCTGGTCGGATCGGGATCGGTGTCCGACATGGTGTGGGCGCGCCCGGCCGCGACGGTGCTCGGCATCGACTGCCCGCCGGTGGTCGGATCGTCGGCGGCGGTGCAGCCGCGTGCGCGGGCGCGCATCAACCTCCGCGTGCCACCGGGGATGGACCCGATGGTTGCGCAGGACGCGCTCGTCGAGCACCTCCGTCGCGTCGCACCCTGGAACTCACGGGTGTCCTTCGAGCGCGAGGCGGTGGGCGCGCCCTTCGTCGGATCCACCAGCGGTCCGGCGTACGACACGCTCACCGGCGCCCTGTCGACCGCCTACGACAGCGAGGTGCTGATCCAGGGGCAGGGTGGCTCGATCCCGTTGTGCAACGTTCTCCAGTCGCTGTTCCCCGACGCCGAGATCATGCTGTTCGGCGTCGAGGAACCGCGGTGCCTGATCCACGCACCCAACGAGAGCGTCGACCCGTCCGAGATCGAGCGGATCGCCCTGGCCGAGGCGCTCTTCCTGCGCGACTTCAGGTACCGCTGAAGCGGTGTAGCAGAGCTGTTTTGAGTTCCGGGCGGCTCGCGGCCACCAGGACGAACGCGGCTTCGCGGAACAACCGTTCGGTATCACTTCCGCGCACGACGCCGCGGCCGCCGTCCGCGGACACCAACGCGGCCGCGGCATCGAGCGCCAGAGCCGCGGCGTCGGCCCGGGCCGCCAGTAGTGCGGTGGCATCAGCCATCCCGGCGTCGAGCGCGGTTCGGACGACGTCGGCGCGCTCGCGCAGCGCCCGCCCCTCCCGGTGGTGGCCGCCGACATCGAGCAGTGCCGCACAGCGCCGCACCAGACCAAAGGGCAGGGTGCCGTTCAATCGGACGCCGACGTTCTGGGTCGCGAAGAACTCCGCGAGGCCCACGCGCGTGACCTCGCGATCGAACGGGACCATCAGACCGTCGACCCGGAGGGACACCGTGGTCGTCGCGGCGGCGGCGGACAGATCCACGGGTGTTGCCCGGACCGCTGCGGACGACCTGCCGCCGACCAGATCGGGCATGCGCAGGATCGCGGAGATGACGTCATCGGTCGCGGCGTCGCGCGCCGAGATCTGGAGCAGGTCGACGACACCCCAGCCGCTGACGAACGGCGCGTGCCCGTTCAGGAGCCAGCCGTCGTCGGTGCGCGTCGCGACCATCCGTGGTGGCGTGGGGACGACTCCGGCGTAGGCGACGCCCGCGCGTAGACGTCCGCTCACGGTCGCGTCGAGGAGTTCGCCACGTAGCTCGTCGTTGGTGCTCCGGGCGAGGGACAGGACGACGCCGTGGTGCTGGATCCAGGTGAAAGCGGTGGCGAGGCAACCACTGGTGAGCACTTCGAGGATCTCGGTGACCTCACCGAATTCGAGTCCCGGCCCGCCGGCCTCGACCGGCGCCGCGATGCCGTACAGGCCGGCGTCGGCCAGCGCTCGCCAGTGGGATTCGGGGACCGCTCCGGTGCGGTCCACCTCGCCGGCCGCCGGGAACAGGACCTCGTCGGCCACCCTGAGCGCTGCTGTTCGCAACTCGGCTCGTCGCTCGCCTCCGGCGTCCTGGGTGGTCACGACTCTCACAGTACGACGAGTGTCCGGGCCGGCAGGGAAGTTGGACGACTGACCGACTCCGCCGTCATGGCCGCTCACGGAAGTTCGCGTCGCGCAGCACAATCGCGGGACCGGGATCCTTGAAAGTGGGACCAAAGGCCCAAGACCGCAGGTGTGACCGTCGATAAACTCGTGTATCGGGTGGGAGCATTCTCTCGCGTGGAAGGAACCCAGGTGACCGCAGTCCTCAATGGTCGTGACGTTCAGTCGATACGTGTTGTGCCGGAATCGGTTTCGAGTGTAGTACGGTCGGACGTCCGGACGAGTGAGCGGTACCTGCGTGCCGCGGTCGCCGACCTCATCGAACAGAATTTTCGTGATCCCGACTTCAGTGTGGAGGTCGTCGCCCGGCACCTGCACGTGAGCCGCCGGCACCTGTACCGGGTGCTCGCCGGTGGCACCACGTCGCTCGCCGAGATGATCGCCGATCGACGCCTGGAGTGGGCGGAGGGGCTGCTCATGGGTCCGGGCAACCTGAAACTCGAGGCCGTCGCCCACGCGTCGGGATTCGCCTCGACGGCGACGATGCGCAACCGCTTCCGGTCGAAGTTCGGCTGCACCCCCGACGAGTTCCGCCGGATGGCGCCAGCGTCGGGACCGGACGCCGAGGCCGGCTGAAACAACTCCGGCGCAGACCTTTTCATGTCTGCGCCGGAGTCGCGTCATCGTATGGCGTTGACCGTCACACCGTGCAGAGCGGTGAATAGTCGCTGCGACCACCGGTGGTCGGCGAGACGAGGAACGCGCACGGGTTGTACCCGACCTTCTCGATCTCCTTGGTCAGGCGACGCAACTCCGAGTTGGGGACCACCTTGTCGCGCGACAGCAGGAATCCCGATCCGCGCGAGGGGTCCCCGACGACCGCGTACCGGTACGGCCCGGCGGGATCCGGCCCGTCTTCGAGGTAGGCGACGATGTAGTTCGGTGCGCCGCCCGGGTTGATGCTGCCCGGTGTCTGTGGGAACCGGACGCTCAGTTGGGCATTGGTCTGCGGGTCGACGACCGTCGCACGGCCGACGACGCCACCACGCATGCCGGTGGGCCCGGTGCAGCGGTTGTCGACGCCGATCGTCTTGGCGTCGATATAGGTGTAGGTCGCGCTGGTGTCCCGGGCGCAGGTGACCCCGAAGAAAGACGGCACGGTGGCGAGCTGCCACCACTTGCCGAGGTAGCGATCCACCTCGACCTTCGCCACGGGGGCCAGCGGTGCGGCTTGCGCCGGACCCGTCCCGGCGGCGAAGCCGACGCTGAGGAGGACGCCGGCGACAAGGGCTGCGAGGGACCGGGTGATGCGCATGGTGTTCCTTTCGGGCGGTTCGTCGTCGCGCCGCCCAGGTGGAGCAGCGTCACCAGACGATTCGGACCGCATGCGCGTCGTGGATTGGTTACCCCCGCAGCCCTCGTCTCAGCGAAGTGTCGTCACTGCGTCAGAGCGGTCGGTCACAGGTTGTATTCGTTGTTGGGGTTCCAGGTGGAGACAGCCCAGATCACGATCAGGTCCAGCACGATGATCAGGATGGCCCACGCCGGGTAGTAAGGAAGCCACAGGAACTGGGCGATGATCGACAGCGAGGCGATGATGATCGCAGAGATCCGCGCCCAGTCGGCGCCCACCGCGAGACCGCCGGCGACGAGGACCCCGACGATGCCGAGGATCAGGTGGATCCAGCCCCAGGTGGTGAGGTCGAACTCGAAGATGTAGTTCTGGCCGGCGACGAACAAATCGTCGTTCGCGATGGCCGAGATGCCCTGGAAGATCGAGACCAAGCCGGCCACGAAGAGCAGCGCGGCGGCCACGATCGCGATACCGAAGGCGAAACCCTGCTTGGCAGACGAGTTGGCCTGCTGATCGGGGGAAGCGCTCATGGTTGGCGTGTCCTTTCAGTGGTTGTACGCCGATTCCTTGGTCCCGACCGACGGCGCGGCAGCACTGGTACGGATGGACCACATCAAGGATGGGATGTGCGACGCTACTTCGCACGGGTTTCAGCCACACCGGGCACATCTTTGACCAGGCGATTTAGTAGTCGGCCGGGGCGGGGTATAAGCTATCGCAGGCTACACACGGGGTGTGGCGCAGCTTGGTAGCGCGCTTCGTTCGGGACGAAGAGGTCGTGGGTTCGAATCCCGCCACCCCGACGCAAGGTTGAGATTGCAGAAGAGACCCTGACCTGGAGAAATCCGGTCGGGGTCTCCTCGTCTCTGCGGGGTCACTCCGGTTCCTCGGCCGACGACGACCGGCCACCGATGTGGGCCAGGATGATCGGATCGTCGGTGACGACGCGGTCCACCTCCTCGCCACCGTCGCAGCGCAGCAGACCCAGGGTGATTCCATCCGGTCCGTGATGGACCACCCGCCACGACGCCCCCGAATCCTCCCAGCGCAGCAGGTCGTCGAGTGTCATCGGGACGGGCCGGTCACCGACGGGCTCAGCTGCCGCGCGAGGTCGAGGAGATCCGTCGCGTGGAAGTCGTTGTCCGGCGAGCCGGAATCATCCTTCTCGTCCCCGCCCCACTCGTCCGGCCGCTCGACGAAGGCCGTCCGCAGGCCGAAGGAGCGCGCGGCGTCGAGATCGCTCTGGTGGGTGGCCACCATCATCACCTCGGCGGGCTCCACCTCGAGCAGATCCGCCAGCCCGCAGTAGGTCTCGCGCGCAGGTTTGTAGTGCCGCCAGAGGTCGGACCCGCCGATCACGTCCCAGGGGAACGCGTTGTACCGGGCCATGTCGGTGAGCAGTGCGACAGTGCCGTTGCTCAGTGCGCAGACGATGTGATCGCGTTTGAGGAGTTGCAGACCCTCGACCGCGTCCGGCCAGGCCGGAATCGTCCGCCACGCACGGACGAGGGTGCGGGCCTGATCGTCGTCGAGTGTCAGTGCAAACAGCGAGGCGACGTCGTGCAGCGTCTCGGTCTGCAGGTCGTCGAGGCGACGCCACGGCAGTTCGCCGGATTCCACGCGAGCCAGGATCGGCGAGTACCGGCGTCGCCACTCCTTCGCGAACGCCGCTGCGTCGACCTCCGGTGCGATCGCGCCGACGGCGCCGGAGATCCCGGTGAACCAGTCGGTGACCGTCCCGAAGGTGTCGAACGCCAGGACCTTCACGCGGGGATGAAGGTCAACGCTCACATGGTCTCCCGGGCCAGCTGCGGGAGCGACTGGTCGGCGTCGTAGTCGGCATCACCGTGCGACACAGGTGTGAGGGTGAGCAGGCTGGCCTCGGGGCGGCAGCAGAAGCGTGCCGGGGCGTACGGGGACGTGCCCAGACCCGCACTCACGTGGAGCTTCATCGACGACCCCCAGCTCGACGGACCCTTGACCCGGGAGCGATCCAACTGGCAGTTCGTCACCAACGCGCCGAAGAACGGCAGGCAGAGCTGGCCGCCGTGCGTGTGTCCGGCCATCACGAGGTCGTAGCCGTCCGCGGCGAACCGGTCGAGGACCCGCGGTTCGGGGGAGTGGGTGAGTCCGAGCCGCAAGTGTGCCAGCGGGTTCGGGCGGCCCGCGATCGTCTCGTAGCGGTCTCGCTCGATGTGGGGATCGTCGACGCCGGCCGCGACGACCCGCACGCCGCTGACCTCCAGCTCGCGGACCGTGTGCGTCGCGTCGAGCCATCCACGCTCGGTGAACGCCGCACGCAGATCCTGCCACGGCAGGGGCTCGCCGTGCGTGCGCTGATGGTCCTTCTTGAAGTACTTGAACGGATTCTTCGGCTTGGGGCCGAAATAGTCGTTGGACCCGAAGACGAACAGGCCGGGCCGCGACAACAACCCACCGAGCGACTGGATGACCGACGGCACGGCCTGCGGGTGCGCGAGGTTGTCCCCGGTGTTGACGACAAGGTCGGGTTCGAGCGCCTCGAGCTCGGCGATCCACGCCTGCTTGAGGCGTTGGTTGGGCATCATGTGCAGGTCGCTGATGTGCAGGACACGTAACGGCGAGGCGCCCGGTTCGAGAACGGACAGCGTCGTGTGTCGCAACGCAAAGGCGTTGCGCTCGATCACCGTCGAGTAGAGCAGTCCGGCGGCGGCGAGTCCCGCCGCGCCGGCCAGAGCGCGCGCGGGTACCCCGGAACCGGACGGACCGAGGCGAGAGATGCCGAGGCGTGCGATGTCGAGTTCGGAGTGCTGCATCACCCCAGAATACGCATCCCCCACGACGATCCCGCCCCGGTTTCGTGAGCAGCGCGGGCGGGGCGTCGATTGTCTGATCGCGGGTCAGCCGGGTAGCTGGATCACCACCGGGCCGACACCGGGTACCACGACGGTGGTCTCGGTGGGGCCGCCCTCGTCCCCGCCGGCGCGGCGGCCGTTGCTGACGTAGATCGTCACGGTGCTGCCGGGCATGGCCGAGTCGGACGGTGCGGTGAAGACCACGGTGCCCTGCGGGCGTCCGCTGTCCACGTCGAGCTCGCTGACCTTGAACCCGGCACCCTGCAGGCGCGATGTGGCCTCGCTGGCGGGCAGGCCGCTGACCTGCGGGATACGGCCCCGGTCGCTGCCGTTCCAGTACTCGCGGTCGATCGGGGGCAGGCTGACGGGGCCGAACTTCGTCGCCACCGGTTTGACGGCCTGGAACCAGGTGCGCGCCGGTTCCATGCCGCCGTAGAGGTCGCCGTCGTAGCAGGAGCGCAGCGGACTGCTGCAGACGCCCTGCGGGTTCGGGCCGTCGCTGTAGACGTACGCGGCGCCGGCGATCTGGTTGGTGAACCCGACGAATGCCGAGGAGCGGTGCGCTTCCGTCGTGCCGGTCTTACCCGACATCGGCAGCGTCCAGCCCGCGGAGCCCGCGGCACCGGCCGCGGTGCCGGCGCCCACGTCGTCCTTGCTCATGGCGTTGGCCAGCGAGTGCGCCAGGCCTTCGTCCACGACCTGCTCGCACGGCGGTGGCGTGAACGGCACCGCGGTCAGGGCGCGCCGGCCGTCCGGTCCCATGACCGGGTTGCCGTACTGGTCCCGCTTGATCTGGCTGATCGACTTGATCGGGTTGGGCGGGCACCAGGTGCCACCCGACGCGATGGTGGCGGCGACGTTGGCGAGCTCGAGGCCGTTGAGCGGCAGCGGGCCGAGGGTGAAGGAGCCGAAGTTCCCGTCCTTGACGTACTGGGCCATGCTCTTCTCGCCGTAACCCGACGACCCGGGGATGGTGTACGAACGCAGGCCCAGGCGGACCGCCATGTCGACCGCCGGTTTGACGCCGACCTGCTGCAGCAGCTTCACGAACGCGGTGTTCGGCGACTGTGCCAGGGCGTTCGTCACCGACATCGACGCCGGGTAGCGGCCGTCGTTCTTGACGCAGTACGCATTGGCGGGACACCCGTTGGCCCCGCCGCTGTTGCCCATGCCCTCGACGGCGATGGACCCGGGGACGGGGATGGTGGAACCGGCGCCGAGACCCTTCTCCATCGCGGCGGCGACGGTGAAGATCTTGAACACCGAGCCGGCACCGTCGCCGACCATCGAGAAGGGTTGCGGCTGCATCGTCTCGCCGCGGTTGAGATCGAGACCGTAGTCGCGGCTCGACGCCATCGAGAGCACGTCGTGCGATTTCTTGCCCGGACGCAGGGTGCTCATCACGTCGGCGACGCCGTCGGCGGTCGGGCTGGCCTGACTCTTCACCGCCCGCACCGTGGACCGCTGGACCTCGGGGTCGAGCGTGGTCTGGATGATGTAGCCGCCGCGCAGGACCGAGTTGCGGGACATGCCGTTCTCGGCCAGGAACTGAAGGGCGTAGTCGCAGAAGAAGCCGTTGTTGTCGGCCGCGATGCAGCCCTGGGTCGGGGTCCGCGGACTCGGGAGCACGCCCAGGGGTGCCTCCTTGGCCGCGACGAGCTCGGCGCGTCGTTCCGGGAAGTTGTCGATCATCGTGTCCAGCACGATGTTCCGGCGCGCGAGGGAGGCTTCGGGGTTCGAGTACGGATTCAGCGCGGAGCTGGACTGCACCATGCCGGCCAGCAACGCGGCCTGCTCGACCCGCAGGTCCTTGGCGGGGATGCCGAAGTAGGTCTGCGCGGCGGCCTCGATGCCGTAGGCGTTGTTGCCGAACGGGACGACGTTCAGGTACCGCGTGACGATCTGCTTCTTCGCCTCCTGCTTGGCGGCGGCGTCGTCGAGTCCCTTGTCGCGTTTGGCCTGGTCGATCAGGGTCTGCTCGAGGGTGAGCGCCATGCGCACCTCGCGGAGCTTGCGCGCGGGCGTGGTCTCGATCGCGGCCTGGCGGTCCGCCTCGGTCCGTGCGAGCACCAGGAGCTGATAGTTCTTGATGTACTGCTGGTCGAGCGTCGACGCACCCTGCTGGACCTCGCCCGACGACGAGTTCTTCAGCGCGGCACGGATGGTGCCCTTCCAGTCGACGCCGTCGTGTTCCAGGAACCGGCGGTCCTCGACGGAGATGATCGCCCGGATCATGTCGGGCGAGATGTCGTTGTAGCCGACCTGATACCGGTACTGGTCGAACAGCACCGCGATCGGCTTCCCGTCGACGTCGGTCATCGTGGTGACCTCCGGCAACGTGCCGTTGAGCAGTTCGGAGGACACGTTCTCGACAGCGGCCGCCGCCCGGTTGGAGACGACGCCGATTCCGCTGGCCACGGGGTAGAGCAGGCCGGCGACGAGAACTCCGGCCAGCAGGATCGCCCACGCCAGCGACCACAGTTTCTTCGACATCACCCCGACAGGATACGTGCGTTGGTTCCGAACATCGTCCTGCCTCGCCCGCGGCATCGGCGCAGCGTGGTCCCGAGCCGACGGTCGGGGTGCCCGCGGGTCGCCGGGCGGAGGTGCCGGAGGCCGCCGTCCGCGGGCCGTCCGTTCGGGTGAGTTTGCACGGTTGTCCCACTTTGTTCGCTCCAGGGGTTGCGCCCCCAAGCACAGATCCCTAGATTGAGTGCAGAATGTGACTCACTTAACAGTTCGCTGCAAATGTGGCTTGAGCAGCGAGGTCGAGACGTTCTCGCAGCTACGCAGATACGACAGGTAGGGGTGGCGGATGGCGACAGCGGCAGTTTCCAACGAAGAGGATCGCTTGGCGTGGGTTGCTCAGGCGCGTTGTCGAGGGGGAGACCCCGATGATCTGTTCGTGCGGGGCGCGGCTCAGCGCAAGGCCGCCACGATCTGCCGCCACTGCCCGGTGCAGCTCGAATGCGGTGCCGATGCACTCGACAACCGCGTCGAGTTCGGCGTCTGGGGCGGACTGACCGAACGTCAGCGTCGCGCACTCCTCCGCCAGCATCCCGAGGTCACGTCCTGGTCGGCGTTCTTCGCCGCGCAGCGCCGGCGTCATCGCGACGCCGTCTGACCTCTTCTCCGCCGAGCCGTGTCGAGTGGTTTCGACACGGCTCGTCGCACGCTCCTCGCCTGCTCAACCAGCAGGGTGCGGTCTCGGCGCACGCCTCGCCTGCTCAACCAGCGGGGGGAACGGCTCGTCGCACGCTCCTCGCCTGCTCAACCAGCGGGTGACTGCTGGTCGCGCTCGGTGATCAGCCGCGGCCGGTGATCTGCTCGGCCACCGCGCGCAGGGCGGTCACATCGGCCACCTCGAACGGCAGCGCCGGGACCCCGACGATCGGCACCCGCGGGTGCGACGCCGTGAACCGTTGCAGCAGATGGAGTTCGCGCTTCCCGGTGGCGGCCCGATCCGCGTGAATCCGGAGTACACCGCGAGCTAGTTCGTCGTTGACCGATTCGAGGGCGACCAGCGCTGCCTCCTCGTGGATCGACGTCAGGTTCGGGTGGGTCCGGTTGAGGATCAGTCCGGCAAGCGGCATCGACTCCTCGGACAGGCGGTCGACGAAGAACGCGGCCTCCCGCAGGGCATCGGCTTCGGCCGCAGCCACCACCGCGAACTGGGTGCCCGGCTGTTTCAGCAGGGCATAGGTCTTCGCGGCGCGGTCCTGGAAGCCGCCGAACATCGAGTCCAGTGACTGCACGAAGGTCGCCACGTCGCGGAGCATCTCGCCGCCGATGATCGTCGAGACACCCCGCATGGCCAGGCTCATCGCGCCGGTCACCATCCGGCCGACGCCGCGACCGCCGCCGACCAGCACCTTCATCAGACGCCCGGACAGGAACGACCCCAACCGCTGCGGGGCGTCGAGGAAGTCCAGTGCGTTGCGCGACGGCGGGGTGTCGACGACGATCAGGTCCCAGTGGTCCTGCTCGAGAAGCTTGCCGAGCTTCTCCATCGCCATGTACTCCTGCGTCCCGGAGAACGACGAGGCGACCGTCTGATAGAAGGCGTTCTGCATGATCGCCTCGGCGCGTTCGGGAGTGGAGTACTCGAGCACCATCTCGTCGAACGTGCGCCGCATGTCGAGCATCATCGCGTCGAGCGTGCCCTTGCCGTCGATCGCGACCGGCTGCGGGTCGTTGGTGAGTTCGGACATCCCGAGCGACTGCGCCAGGCGCCGGGCCGGGTCGATCGTCAGCACGGCCACGGTCCGGCCCTGTTCGGCGGCGTACATCGCCATCGCGGCAGCCGTCGTCGTCTTGCCGACTCCGCCTGCGCCGCAACAGATCACGACGCGGGTCGCGGGGTCGGTGAGCACCGCGCCCATCTTGAGGTCGAGTGGCATCACGCACCCGCTTTCTGGAGGAGGTTGGCCAGCTCATAGATCGACCCCAGGTCGACGCCGTCACCGAGGGACGGCAGTTCGAGTGTCGGCATCTCCACCTCGTCGAGCTGCGCCTTTGCGATCTGCTGCGCCTGCAGGCGGGTCGCGTGCTCGATCGTCTCGGTGAGCAGGCCGGCCAGGTCCCCGTCGGCGAGCTTGAGTCCGGCGGCGGTGAGGCCGTCCTCGACACGCCCTGCGTCGACCCGACCTTCGGCGATCTCGTCGATCACCTCGGCCGGCAGGTGGGGTTCGCTGACGCGGTTGATGACGAGACTGCCGAGGTTGAGGTTCTTGCCCCGCAGTTCGTCGATCGCCTCGATCGTCTCCTGGATCGGCATCGCCTCGAGGAGCGTCACCAGGTGGATGATCGTCTCCTCCGAGTGGAGCAGGCGGACGACACCTTCGCTCTGGTTGCGGATCGGGCCGGTCTTGGCGAGGTCGGCCATGGCCTGGGTGACGTCGAGGAAATTGCCGATCCGGCCGGTCGGCGGCGCGTCGACGACCACCGCGTCGTACACGCGGTTGCCCTGCTTGTCGGTGTGGATGATGCGCTCTTTGATCTTGCCGGTGAGCAGGACGTCGCGGAGTCCGGGAGCGACGGTCGTCACGAAGTCGATCGCGCCGATCCGCTTCATCGCGCGGCCGGCGAAGCCGAGGTTGTAGAACATGTCGAGGTACTCGAGAAGGGCGTGCTCGATGTCGATGGCCAGCGCGGACACCTCGCCGCCGCCCTCGGCGGTCGCGATGCGGGTGTCGGTGGGTGGCAGCGGCGGGATGTCGAAGACCTGCGCGATGCCCTGGCGACCCTCGGTCTCGACGAGGAGGACCTTCTTGCCGTCGGCGGCGAGCGCGAGTGCGAGCGCCGCGGCGATCGTGGTCTTGCCGGTGCCGCCCTTGCCCGTCACGAAGTGCAGGCGAGCGCGCGCGGCGGCCGCCGGCCACTCGTTCTCGCGCGCGACGGAGGAGTTGTCTGTCACGCCGGAATCGAGCGCCTCACCCGACCCGGATCGTGAGCCCTGTTCGTTGGCCACCGCAACACCTTATCCATTGACCGTCGCCAGATAGGGTGAGTCCATGAGTGAAGTCACCGCGTGGGAATACGTGACCGTGCCGCTGCTGACGCACGCCACGAAGCAGATCCTCGATCAGTGGGGCGCAGACGGTTGGGAACTGGTGTCGGTTCTGCCGGGTCCCACCGGCGAGCAACACGTCGCCTACCTGAAGCGACCGAAGGGCTGACATGGCGACCACGTGGACCGATCGTCTGGCCGAATTGGGCGTCGAACTCCCGTCCGTGGTGCCGCCGGTGGCGAGCTACACCCCGGCCGTGCGCACCGGCAACCTCGTCTACACCTCGGGGCAGCTGCCCATCGTCGACGGTGAACTGTCGGCGCGGGGCAAGGTCCACGAGGGCGCCGAAGGCGTCGTTCGGCCGGACGAGGCGACGGCAGCAGCCCGGGTCTGCGCGCTGAACGCGCTCGCCGCGATCCACGCACTCGTCGGGATCGACTCGGTCGTCCGGGTGGTCAAGGTCGTCGGGTTCGTCGCGTCCGCACCGGGCTTCACCGGTCAGCCGGCCGTGATCAACGGGGCTTCGGACGTCCTCGGTGAGATCTTCGGCGACGCCGGTGTGCACGCCCGGTCCGCGGTCGGCGTCGCCGAACTCCCGCTCGGTGCGCCGGTCGAGGTGGAACTGATCGTCGAAGTGGCCTGACGTCTCCATTGGACGTCGCGCTGCTGGTCGTGGCAGCCGCCGCGGCCGGGTGGGTCGACGCCGTGGTCGGCGGCGGTGGCCTCGTCCTGATCCCGGCGATGCTGATCGCCCAGCCGGGGTTGCCGATCGCGACGGCCCTGGGGACCAACAAGCTGGCGGCGGTCTTCGGGACCGCGTCCGCAGCGTGGCGTTACGTGCGGCACGTCCGGATCGATCTTCGTCGCCTGATCCCGGTGTTCGTTGCGGCGCTCGCCTTCTCGGCCCTCGGCGCGACGGTGGCCGTCGTCCTGCCCACCGAGATCTTCACGCCGATCGCGCTGGTCATGCTGGTCGGCGTCGGACTGTTCGTCGCGCTCAATCCCGGCTTCGGGACTGACGCGTCGACGGGACCGCGCTCGCGCGTCTCGACGATCGCGGGTCTGGTGCTGGCCGGTGTCGTCGTGGCCTTCTACGACGGGGTGATGGGTCCTGGGACCGGTACCTTTCTGATCATCAGCCTGACCGCGCTGGTCGGGACGAGTTTCCTGGAGAGCTCGGCGATGGCGAAGGTCATCAACACCGGTACCAACCTCGGCGCCCTCACGGTCTTCGGCCTGCAGGGAAATGTGCTGTGGCTCTTGGGTCTCGGCCTGGCCATCGCCAACATTGTCGGCGCCCAGATCGGCTCGCACATGGCGATCGGCCGCGGCAGTTCGTTCGTGCGGTGGGTCCTGCTGGCCGTCGTCGTCGTGATGGTGGGGAAGCTCGGGTACGACCTGATCGTCGGCTGAGGTGGCCGGACTCGGCGGACAGCGCTGTGGAACGGCATCGGCCGAACTATGCTCTCCTCGTCGACCCCGCAGCGGACGGGTCGCGACCCGATCGTCGTAGAGGCGGTGCATCATCAGCGATTCGACGGCTTCCGAGGCCGCGACGCCGCTGTCGGGAAAGCAGCGGGTCCTCGCGCTGCTCCTCGCGATGGCGATGTTCGTTCTCGTCGTGGACACCTCGTTCATGAATGTGTCGATCTCGGCGGTGGTCCGTGATCTGGACACGACCGTTAGCGGTGTGCAGTCGGCGATTGCCCTCGAGGCGTTGGTGTCCGCCGCGTTCATCCTGATCGGGGGCAAAGTCGGGGATCTGATTGGTCGCCGGCGGGCCTACGTGATCGGTTTGCTCGCCTATGCCGTGGGCGCGTCGGCCATGGCGCTCGCACAAGGTCTCACGACGATCATCGTCTTCTGGGCGATCGTCGGCGGGATAGGGGCTTCCCTGCTCCTGCCCGCGATGCAGTCGCTGGTACACGGCAACTTTCACGGCGGCGACCAGAAGCGGGTCTACGCCCTCGTGGGCGCCGCCGCCGCGATCGCGGCCGCTGTCGGCCCGCTCCTGGGCGGTTTCATCACCACATACCTGTCCTGGCGGATCGCCTTCGTCGGTGAGGTCGTCATCATCGCGATCGTGTTGTGCGGCATCGGTTTGGTCCGCGACGTCGAGTACACGGGTCCACGGGGAGTCGACCCCATCGGTGCGCTGCTCTCGGTGCTGGGAATGGGTGGGGTCGTGCTGGGGATCCTCGTCTGGCAGGAGGGCGGTGAGGCCGTCGGCATCCTGCTGGTCCTGGGTGCCGCGGGTCTGGGCGGGCTGACCTGGTGGCTGACCCGCCGGCGGCGCGCCGGGCGGCCCACGCTATTGGACCCGGACCTGTTTCGCTCCAAGCCGTTCCGCCTGGGCGTCAGCCAGCAGTTGCTGCAGCAGATCGCTCTCGGCGGCATCATGATCTCGCTGCCGATCTATCTGCAGATGGTCCTCGAGTACGACGCCATGGAGGCCGGGTTGTCCCTGGCGCCCCTGTCGCTCAGCATGTTCGCGGTCGCGCTGGTCGCCGGTCGGCGGACACACACCCGGCCCCCGTCGACGGTGGTGCTCATCGGTTTCGGCTTGCTCACGCTCGGGGTCGCGGTTCTGCTCCCGATAGTGCCTCGGGCGGACTTCGGCTGGGGTCTCGTCGTGCCACTCGTCGTGGCGGGTGCCGGCCTGGGGCTGCTCGTCTCGCAGCTGAACGACTACACGCTCGGGCCGATGAGCGACGAGCGTGTGAGCGAGGCGGCCGGAACCAACTCTGCGGCCGGATCATTCGGTCTGTCTTTCGGACTCGCGAGTGCCGGTGCGATCCTGTTGGCCTCGCTCGCCTTCGGATTCGCGCGCGAGGCAGAGTCCAGCGAGGTCCTGGCGCCCGCGGAACAGCAGCGGGTGGCGCAGGTGCTCGACGACGACGCACAGGTCATGAGCAATACACAACTGACCGAGTTGCTGGCCGGGCAGCCCACGGACGTAAGCGACGAGATCATCCGGATCAACACCGAAGTCCGGCCGGTCGCGCTACAGGTGGCGTTGCTGGTCCCACTCGCTGCGGGTGTTCTCGGCACGATCAATTCGCTGCGGATGCGGAGCAGACCCGGTCGTCCGCGATCATGAGTGCGAACGTCGCTCTGCAACGGCGGACCATCGTCCTGCTGTGCACGGCCCAGATCCTGGCCGGCCTGTCGATGGGCGGAGCCCTGGCGCTCGGGGCGATCCTCGGTGAGGAACTGTCGGGAACGGCGTCCCTGGCCGGCATACCGACGACCGTGGTCACGCTGGGGGCCGCGGCCGCCGGTCTCCCGTTGGCGTCACTGGCCGCCGGACGCGGGCGGCGTCCCGCGTTGACCACGGGCCTGGTGATCGCCGGGGCCGGTTCGCTGGTCGTGGCCGCCGCCGTCGATCGCGGCTGGTTCGCGTTGATGCTCGTCGGGATGGCCGGGGTGGGGTCGGGCACCGCGGTGAGCCTGCAGGCACGTTTCGCGGCAACGGATCTGTCGTCGGCCGGCACTCGTGGCCGCGACCTCTCGCTCGTGGTGTGGACGACGATGGTCGGCGCGGTGATCGGGCCGGCGGTGGTCCCGATCGGCGCCACCGTCGCCGGGTGGTTCGCGATGGCCGATCTGTCGGGACCGTTCCTCGTGGGTGCGGTCGGGTGCCTCGGGGCGGCGGCCGTGCTGTTCGTCGGCCTCCGCCCCGACCCGCTGGTCGTGGCGACCGGCGACACGGACGGGGGTCGTGTCAAAGCGTCGCTGGCCGAGGGGCTCTCGGCGATCACGCACTCGCCGCCGGCGCGGGCCGCGATGGCCGCGGTGGTGTTGGCGCACGCGGTCATGGTCGGGGTGATGGCGCTGACGCCGGTCCGCATGCATCACGGGGGCGCCTCGGTGACGCTGGTCGGCCTGTCGATCAGCGCGCACATCGCCGGGATGTACGCGCTCGCACCGGTGATGGGCCTGCTCGCCGACCGGACCGGCCGGATCCCGGTGATCCTCGGCGGTCAGGCGACACTCGTCGTCAGCTGCGTCGTCGGATTCGTCTTCGCGGAATCTCAGACGGGTCTCGTCGTCGCGCTGGTCCTGCTCGGCGTGGGATGGTCGGCGTCGACCGTGGCGGCCTCCACGCTCCTCACCGACAGTGTCGACACCGCGCGACGCGCACCGGCGCAGGGGGTTTCGGACACCGCGATGAGTCTGGCCGGCGCGGCGGCGGGCGCGCTCTCCGGACTCGTCGTCGGGGTCTTCGGCTACGGGGTGCTGGTGCTCGCCGCCGCCGTGATCGCGGTGCTGACGGCGGCCTACGTGGTGCTCGACGGTGTCCGCGACCGACGACGGACCGCCGTGGCCTAGGGTTCGACACACGGATCGGGGACCCCAGGGAGGGCGTCGGATGGCAGCATCGCAACTCGTCGGGCGTACCGGGACGGTGACGATGTCGATACCGGGCGGCGAACTCCTCGGGGAGATCGAACTGCCGTTGGCCGGCGGAACCGAGCGGTTCCTCGCACGCGCCGCCGCGCCGATCGGGCTCGACGCGCCCGTACTGGTCATCGCCGAACGTTCCGGCCGAGTCGTCGACGTCGAGCCATGGGTACCGGTGCCGGGCACGGCGAACCGAACCATGTGAACAACCGATCGTCGAAACGTCCCGGATGCGGCAGGATCTGACGTCGACCCATACCGCCTGCCGCTCGAGGAGAGACCATGCTCGGCTACTACGTTCCCGAACCCGACGAGGCGATGCTGATCTCCGGCGCCAAGTCCGACTTCGACGATGCGCCGTTCGTGGTCGTCGTCGGGCACGGGAAGTGGGTCATGCCCTTCTTCCGGAAGGTCCGTTTCCTGTCGATGGCGTTGCACGAGGCGACGATCCGCGAGGTCTGTGTGACGACCCAGGGCATCCAACTCAACGTGCGGGCGGTCATCGCCCACAAGGTCGGCAATGACGTGGCGTCGATCGTCAACGCCGGACAGCGCTTCATCTCTGAGCAGGAGAACGAGATGAATCAACTGACCGGACAGATCTTCTCGGGTCACCTGCGTTCCATCGTGGGCTCGATGACCGTCGAGCAGATCATCCGCGAGCGCGACACCCTGGCCCGTCAGGTGCTCGACGCGTCCAAGCGTGAGATGGGATCGATCGGTCTCGTCGTCGACTCGTTCCAGATCCAGTCGATCGACGACATGGATTCCGGTTACATCAACGCGCTGGCTGCCCCGAACATCGCCAAGGTGCAGCGCGAGGCGGCGGTCGAACGTGCTCGCGCCGACCAGGAGTCGGCGAAGGCGCAGCAGGAGTCGCTGCGGAACCAGGCCGACTACGAGCGGGAGACCGCGATCAAGCGGGCTGCGATCAAGGCCGAGACCGACAAGGCCAATGCCGAAGCCGCCCAGGCCGGTCCGCTCGCGCAGGCGCGGGTCAACCAGGAGGTCATCCGCGAACAGTCCGTGCTCGCGCAGGCGCAGGCCGAACTCCGTGAACAGGAACTGATCTCCGAAGTGGTGAAACCGGCCGAGGCCGAGGCGCTACGACGACAGATCATCGCCGAGGCGGAGGCCAAGGCGGTCGAGATCCAGTCGGCGGCCGCCGCACAGCACAACCGCATCGCCCTCGATCAGCAGCTCATCGAGGCCCTGCCCACGCTTGTCGGCGAGGTCGCCAAGGGCCTCAGCACCGCGAACCTCACCGTGTACAACGGGGCCGAGGGCGTCAACGAGATCATGACCGGTGTGATCACCCAGGGCGCCGCGCTGCTGCGCAGCCTGCAGGATCAGGTGGCGCCCACGGTGGTGGACGGGTCGGCCGGCGAGCAGTCCGTGAACGGTGCGACGGTCGGCGGGGTCTGACCCGGGGATCGACTCGGCATGGTCGGATCGTCGGGCTTCGCCCGGTTCCTCGCACCGAGTGGATAGGCTCGGGGACCATGAGCTCACCGAACGACGCCGCACCCACGCACCCTGCCTACGGGGTGCTGCGGGAAGTGACCCCCTTCGCGTCGGTCCTGCTGTGCGACAACTCCGGGATGATGGAACTCGACGGCACGAACACCTACGTGCTGCGCGCTCCCGGCAGCGAGGAATGCGTGGTCGTCGACCCGGGACCGCCGAAGTACAAACACCACGCCCGGCGCCTCGCCGAATTGCCCGGGGTCGCACTGGTCTTGGTGACCCACCGGCACTTCGACCACACCGGCGGGGTGTCGCGCCTGCACAAGCGCACGGGTGCGCCGGTACGCGCTCGGTTGGAGAAGCACTGCCGCAACGGGGCGCCACTGCGGGATCGTGAGGTGATCGAGGCCGCGGGTCTGCGGATCACGGTGCTGTTCACCCCGGGACATACGGGGGATTCCGTCAGCTTCCTCGTCGAACACGACGGACAGCGTGCGGTCCTGACCGGCGACACGATCCTCGGGAGTGGCACGACCGTGCTCGATCCAGCCGACGGCGGGTTGCGCGACTATCTGAACTCGCTGAACCGCCTGATCGTCGAAGGGGAAGGGGCGGCACTCCTCCCGGCGCACGGTCCGGACCACCCCGATCTGGGCCCCGTCGCGCGGTACTACAAGGCGCATCGTGAGGAGCGGATCGACCAGATCGTCGCCGCTCTGGACACGATGGGTGTCTCGGCCCGCGACGCAAAGCCGATGAAGGTGGTGCGCAAGGTGTACTCCGACGTCGACAAGAAGCTGTGGCCCGCCGCGCGGATGTCGGTGCAGGCACAGTTGGAGTATTTGCGCGAAGCCTGACCCTTCGAGGCTCGCTTCGCTCGCACCTCAGGGAGCGGGGAGGAGCAACGCCGCTCGCACCTCAGGGAGCGGGGAGGAGCAACGCCGCTCGCACCTCCGGGAGCGGGGAGAAGCAAAGCCGCCCGCTCCCGGAGGAGCGAGCGGCTTCGTGGTGAACTCGAGTCAGCGCGCGCGGCGCGCGAGACGCTCGGAGTCGGCGATGAGCACGCTCTTGCCCTCGAGGCGCAGCCATCCGCGCTGGGCGAAGTCGGCGAGCGCCTTGTTGACGGTCTCGCGCGATGCGCCGACGAGCTGGGCGATCTCTTCCTGGGTCAGGTCGTGGGTGACGCGCAGCGCGCCGCCCTCCTGGGTGCCGAAGCGCTGCGCGAGTTGCAGGAGCTGCTTGGCGACGCGACCGGGCACGTCGGTGAAGATGAGGTCGGCGAGGTTGTTGTTGGTGCGGCGCAAGCGGCGTGCCAGCACGCGCAGCAGCTGCTCGGCGATCTCCGGACGGTCCTTGATCCACGCCTTCAGCGCGTCACGGTCCATCGACACCGCGCGGACCTCGGTGACCGTCGTCGCCGACGAGGTTCGGGGGCCGGGATCGAAGATGGAGAGTTCGCCGAACATGTCGGACGGGCCCATGATCGTCAGCAGGTTCTCGCGTCCGTCGGGCGAGCGTCGGCCGACCTTCACCTTGCCGGACATGATGATGTAGAGCCGATCGCCGGGCTCGCCTTCGTGGAAGATCACGTGTCCGCGAGGGAAGTCGACGGGCTGAAGCTGCTTGGTCAGCGCCGCGACGGCCGAGGGCTCGACGCCCTGGAATATGCCCGCCCGCGCCAGTACTTCTTCCACCTAGGGAACCTTTCTCGAATCCTCTACAGCCCGCGTCAGATCGCGCCGTTGGCTACGCTACCCCGCGCACAAGCATATGTGTTGGATGGGTCACTGGAAGCTCATTGCGGGTGTGTCCGATTGGCGGAGTGTCGACGCGGTGGTCGGGCGGTACGGAAGCGGGGGCGGCGACGGCCGGTCAGCTGGCCCGCTGCGGCGATTCGGTGTGGCCGGACACCGCTGATTCGTGACGGGTGACCCGTCGGTCGCGGAGTTCGTCGAGCGCGGCCGGCATGCCCTCGCGGGCGAGGGTCTGGACGTTCTGGGCGTCGGCCGAGTCGAGGAAGTCCTCCACCTCATCGCGTGAGACCGCCGAGCGGTCGATCCGGGACTGGACCTTGTCCATGCCCATGGCGAACAACATGAGTACAGCCGGGAACAGCAGCGCCGCGAGACCGTGCATGGGGACAAGTAAACACAATCGACCCGCCCGGAACCGCATCGAGAGGGCCGCCGTCATTGACTTGTTACCTGACCGTAGGTTGCGCGTGAGCACGCCGATGTGGCCGTGACCAGCCCTTCTCCCAGGGCGAACACGCGGTTCTGACCTGCGGTGATGTTCCATTCAGGGGGTGTGTGAGAGTGCTTCGCCCCGTGTCGGGGGCCAGCGGAATCGGGCTTCGCCGTGCGCATCGCTAACCTGAATCAGGTGAGCGCACGCAAGTCTGCGGCCGCGGGACCGACCCCGGCACGCAAGCAGGAGACCCATCTCGGATTGGTCCGGCGCGCTCGGCGGATGAATCGGACCCTCCAGGTCGCCTTCCCGCACGTGTACTGCGAACTCGACTTCACCGACCCGCTCGAGCTCTCGGTGGCGACGATCCTGTCGGCGCAGTGCACCGATGTGCGCGTGAACATGACCACCCCCGCGCTGTTCGCCAGGTATCGGACGGCCGCGGACTATGCCGGGGCGGACCGCACCGAGCTCGAGGAGATGATCCGTCCCACCGGCTTCTACCGGAACAAGGCGAACTCGATCATCGGACTCGGGCAGGCGCTCGTCGAGCGGTTCGACGGGGAGGTCCCGGACAATCTGAAGGATCTGGTGTCGCTGCCCGGGTTCGGGCGCAAGACCGCGAACGTGGTGCTGGGCAACGCGTTCGGTGTGCCCGGCATCACCGTCGACACCCACTTCGGCCGCCTGGTCCGGCGCTGGCAGTGGACCGAGGAGACCGATCCGGTGAAGGTCGAGCACGCCGTCGGCGAGCTGATCGAGCGGCGGGAGTGGACGGACCTGTCGCACCGGGTGATCTTCCACGGCCGACGGGTGTGTCATGCGCGCAAGCCGGCGTGTGGGGTGTGCGTCCTCGCCAAGGACTGTCCGTCGGTGGGCACCGGACCGATGGACAAGACCGAGGCCGCGGCCCTGGTGAAGGGGCCGGAGACCGAGCATCTCCTCGCGCTGGCCGGGATCGCGGCCCCGTGAGCGAACCAAGCGGCCCGGCGTCGCCCCGGGGTTCTCGTTTCCCGCCCGCCGCGCGATGGACCGTGGTCTTCGTGGTCGTGATGATCGCGCTCATCGTGGCGATCTGGCCGCGCGGGGACGATCCGTCGCCGATGTCGAGCGCACCGCCCTCGTCGAGTGGAGTCCGCCCGATCGATGCGCCGGTGGACGAGGCGCGTCTGGCGGAGGCGCGCAGCACCGCCGACCTGCCGGACTGCCCGGTCACCGGACTGCCGGAGTCGCCGGACTCCGTCCTCGACGGCGTCGTCGAACCCTGCTTGAGTACCGGAGCGCCCTACGACCTCGGTGCCTCGACGGCCGGCCGGCCGCTCGTCATCAACGTCTGGGCGCAGTGGTGCGGTCCGTGCAAGACCGAGCTGCCCTACTTCGAGGAGTTCGCCGCGCGGGCCGGCGACCGGGTCACCGTGCTGGCCCTGCACGCCAAGGAAGGCGGTAGCAACCCGTTCTTCCCGCTGACGCTGCTCACCGAGATCGGAGTCCGCTTGCCGTCCGTGCTCGACCTCGACGGAAAGGTGGCCGCGGCCATCAACGCGCCCAGGGTGTTCCCCTCGACCGTCTTTCTTCGACCCGACGGCACGGTTGCCGAGGTCTACCCCGGTGTCTTCGACAGTCCGGAGGAGATCGCCGATTCGGTGGCCGAGCATCTGGGCGTGCGGATATGAGCGGGCGTTCGCGCGCCGATGCGGGACCGCTGGTCCCGAGGGACGAGATCCCGCCGTGGCTGCGGGCGTTGACCGACGATGTCAGCGCCGTCAGGAAAAGCGTCGACAACCGCGGCGGGGATCGATCGCGCTGGGCGTCGATGTTGCCGACCAACTCCCGGTCGGCGGCCGTTCTGATCCTGTTCTCGGGTTCGTGGGAGTCGGCCGACGATCATCCCGGCGGGGTGCCGGCCGACGCCGAGGTCCTGCTGACCGAGCGCGCTCCCACACTTCGCCAGCACAGCGGGCAGGTCGCGTTCCCCGGGGGCGCGGCCGATCCCGGCGACGACTTCCCGGTGGGCACCGCGCTGCGCGAGGCGGCCGAGGAAACCGGCCTCGACGCATCCGGGGTGACGATCCTCGCGACCCTGCCGAGCTTTCCCGTCGGGGTCTCGGGCTTCGACGTCGTCCCGGTGATCGGTTACTGGCACCGCCCGAGCGAGGTGCGCGTCGTCGACCAAGGCGAGACCGCGCGCGTGGACCGGATCAAACTGCGCGAGTTGCTGAACCCGGACAACCGGTTCCAGGTCCGCCGCAAGGCGGTCGGCATCGTCTACAAGGGGCCCGCGTTCTTCGTCGACCAGTTGCTCGTCTGGGGATTCACGGGTGGGCTCATCGCCGCCATCAGCGAGGTGTCCGGCTGGGACCGTCCGTGGGACTCCGCCGACGTTCGTTCGTTGGAGAAGATGATCGAGCTCGCCGGGAGCCGGCAGGAATCCGGGTTCGCGGAGCTGCACCCGGACGACCGCGACGTGGTCGACGCCGGTAACGCCGAGCCCGGAGGTACCCGATGACCGGCTCGACGTGGGTCGACATCATCGTGATCGGCATCGCCCTGCTCGCGGCGGCCAGCGGGTACCGGTCGGGTGCGGTCGCCTCGGCCCTGGCGTTCATCGGAGTCGCACTCGGCGCCGTAGCCGGTCTGCTGCTCGCGCCCCGCCTGATCGAGCAGTTCGACGATCTGCAGGTGCGGGTGCTCGCCGGGATTCTGGTGCTGGTCGTGCTCGTGGTCGTCGGCGAGGTGGCCGGCATGGTTCTGGGACGTGCGGCTCGCGGTGGCATCCGGTCGCCCGGGCTGCGCGCCGTCGACAGCGGAGTCGGCTCGCTCCTACAGGTGGTCGCGGTGTTGCTGGCCGCGGGCCTGCTGGCGATCCCGCTGCGCGAGTCCGCCGACCCGGCGATCGCCGGGGCGGTTCGGGACTCGAAGGTGCTCACCGGGGTCGACGCGGTGTCGCCGCAGTGGGTCGACGACATCCCGGACGACTTCAAGGCGCTCCTGGACAGTTCGGGACTCCCGAAGCTCCCGTTCGTCAGCACCCCGTCGACGAACGTCGACCCTCCCGATCAGGCGCTGGCCGAACTGCCGGTGGTGACGCAGGCGCGTCCCAGCGTGGTGAAGATCGAGGGCGTGGCACCGAGCTGCCGACAGGCTCTCGAGGGGAGCGGGTTCGTCGTCTCTCCGGAGCGCGTCATGACGAACGCGCACGTGGTCGCGGGCACCGAACGGCTGGAGGTCCAGACCTCGACGGGGGCGCAGCTCCCGGCGCGCGTCGTGCTCTTCGACAGCGAGAACGACATCGCGGTGCTCGACGTCCCGGGCCTCCGGGCGCCGGCCCTGCGGTTCGCCTCACGCCCCGCGTCGACCGGGGACGACGCCATCGCACTCGGTTTCCCCGAGGCCGGACCGTTCTATGTGAGTCCGCTGCGGGTGCGTGCGGTCTTCGCCCACACCGGTGACGACATCTACCGGACCGGGCAGGTGACCCGTGAGGTCTACGCCGTCCGTGGTCTGATTCGGCAGGGCAATTCGGGTGGGCCGCTGCTGAACTCGGACGGCGAGGTGCTCGGTGTGGTCTTCGGCGCGGCCGAGAATGCCGCCGACGAGACCGGTTTCGTGCTCACCGCCCGCCAGGTGCGCTCCGACTTCGACGAATCCGAGCGACGAAGCGAGCGGGTGAGTACGCAACGCTGCGTCCTCGCCTGACCTTGCGGGCCGATCGGCGGGGGACGTCGGCGGTGGGTGCGGGTTCGTGGCGTAGGAACTCGAGGATGTGCTCGGTCACCGTGGCCGGTTGTTCTTGATGGACGAAGTGGCCGCTGCCCTCGACCTGCCGATACGTCTGGTGCGCGGCCCATCGGTGACTGTCGGCAATCGCGTCGTCGAGGATGTACGGGTCGTCGCGGCCTCGGAGGGCCAGCACGGGGAGATGCAGCCGCTGGTCCATCAGTTCCATGAAGCGGGCGCCGTCGGGCCGGAACTGCGAACGGAACGCCCAGCGCCGGTACTCCAGGCTGCAGTGCGCGACGTTGGGGATCAGCATGGCCGACCGGTTGAGTTCGACGGTGTGCGCGTAGTCGGGTTCACCGCGCCAGGGGGCAGACGACCGTTCCGCGAAGTAGTCGGACACGAAGGCCGCGTCGTCGCGGGTGACCTGCCGTTCACCGAGGCGGGGGATCTGGTTGCGCAGGAACAGAGGTAAGAACTGTGCGCGTTGTGCCTTGTCGCGCAACACGCGTCGACGCAGGGCGCGGGGGTGCGGGGACGCGATGACGACGATCCGGTCGACGACGCGTGGGTGCAGCGCGGCGGTCGCCCAGCAGACCAGGCCGCCGTCGGAGTGTCCGATCAGGGTGGCCCGGGTGTGTCCGAACGCGCGGACGAGGCCGTTGGTGTCGCCGGCCAGGGTCCAGCCGTCGTAGCCGCGCGGTGGTTTGTCGGTGTCGCCGTAGCCGCGGAGGTCGACTGCGACGGCGCGAAAGCCGGCGTCGGTGAGCGCGGTCAGCTGATGTCGCCAGCTCCACCAGAACTCGCCGAAACCGTGCAGCAGCAGTACCAGCGGGCGGTCATCGGCGGGAACGCCGGCGGGCTGGACGGCGTGGAAACGGACTCCGTTGGCGCGGACGTCGAGATGCTCCCAATCACCCGGGAGACGAACGGTCGAGGGGTCGGGCTCCTCGCTCACGGATCACCCTTCGCGGGCGGGCGGGATTCTCGGGTGCGTGGTGGTGTCGTGCGCCGCGCCGCGGTGGGGCAGGACGGTCGGCAGTTCGTTGACCGTCTCGATCGTCTTCGCGGGTCCGCGCACGCGTTTGAAGAACAGGTATCCGACGAACGCGGCGATCAGGGTGACCGCCACCAGGATGAGGAACACGATGAGGAACGCCAACCAGCGCCAGACCCACTCGTCGAGCAGTTCGGCGAGGAAGAAAAAGAAGAAGAAGCTCGCGTAGAGCGCCATCACACCGGCGACGATGAGCAGCCCGGTGCCCGCGCCGGCCTTCTTGGCCTCGGTGACCAGCTCGGCCTTGGCGAGCGCGACCTCGGATCGGAACAGGGTGGAGACACTGGCGGTCGCGTCCTTGACCAGGCTTCCGATCGTCGGCTCGCCGTTGCGGCCGGCGTTGGCGTCGGAGAGCGGGATCGACGGGACGGAGTCCCGGCCCGCGTCGGGCAGGCCGTGCTCGTTGGGGCTCACAGAATCCTCCGTTGTTCGGCTGATGGCCATATGTTGCCATGCGCGGGCGGTCCGGGTGGCGAGCCACCCATCGAATGGGGTGGCGAGCCACCCGTCGAATGGGGTGGCGAGCCACCCGTCGAATGGAGTGGCGCGAAGACGGGCAGGGCCTGCCGACCTCAGGTCGGCAGGCCGTGGAGAACTCGAACGGCCTCAGGCCTTCTTCGCGCGGATCGCTTCGAAGACCGAGGGGTCGACGAGGGTGGAGGTGTCGCCGAGTTCGCGGCCTTCGGCGACGTCCTTGAGCAGACGGCGCATGATCTTGCCCGAGCGTGTCTTGGGCAGTTCGGGCACGACGTTGATCTCGCGGGGTTTGGCGATCGGCGAGATCTCCACCGACACCTGCTGGCGCAGTTCGGCGATCAGCTGGTCCCCGGTGTTCTCCACGCCCTCGCGCAGGATGACGAAGGCGACGATGCCCTGGCCGGTGGTCTCGTCGGCGGCGCCGATGACCGCGGCTTCGGCGACACCGGAGTGCCCGACGAGCGCGGACTCGACCTCGGCGGTGGAGATGCGGTGGCCGGAGACGTTCATGACGTCGTCGACGCGTCCGAGGACCCAGAGTGCGTGGTCCTCGTCGTAGCGGGCGCCGTCGCCGGCGAAGTACCAGCCCTGCTCGGCGAACCGTGACCAGTACGTGTCGCGGAAGCGCTCGTCGTCGCCCCAGATCCCTCGCAGCATCGACGGCCACGGCTGGTCGAGCACGAGGTAGCCCTGCTCACCGGCGCCGACCGGGTTGCCCTGGTCGTCGACGATGTTGGCGCTGATGCCGGGCAGGGGCTTCATCGCCGATCCCGACTTGGTCGCGGTCACGCCGGGAAGCGGCGAGATCATGATGGCGCCGGTCTCGGTCTGCCACCAGGTGTCGACGATGGGTGCGGAGTTGCCGCCGATGACCTCGCGGTACCACTTCCAGGCCTCGGGGTTGATCGGTTCGCCGACGCTGCCGAGCAGCCGGATGCTGGACAGGTCGTGGGCGTCGGGGATCTCCCGTCCCCACTTCATGAAGGTGCGGATCAGGGTCGGCGCGATGTAGTAGATGGTGACGCCGTATTTCTGGATGATCTCGAAGTGGCGGTGTTCGTTGGGGGAGTTGGGGGTTCCCTCGTAGACGACCTCGGTCGCGCCGTTGGAGAGCGGACCGTAGACGAGGTAGGAGTGGCCGGTCACCCAGCCGATGTCGGCGCCACACCAGAAGACATCGCGGCCTTCTTTGTGGTCGAAGACGTAGTGGAACGTGTAGCTGACCTGGGTGAGGTAGCCGCCGGAGGAGTGGACGATGCCCTTGGGCTTGCCGGTGGTGCCCGAGGTGTAGAGCAGGAAGAGTGGGTGTTCGGCATCGAAGGCCTCGGCGTCGTGGGTGTCCGACTGTTCGTCGACGGTGTCTTCCCACCACACGTCGCGGCCTTCGACCCAGTTCAGGTCGGGGTCGTGGTTGGTACGACGCACGACGAGGACCTTCTCGACGGATTCCGCGGCGTCGTCGCCGGTGCCGAGCGCCTCGTCGACCTGGGTCTTCAACGGCGCCGGCTGGCCACGGCGGTACTGTCCGTCGGTGGTGATGACGAGCTTGGCCTCGGCGTCGTCGACGCGGGAGCGCAGCGCTCCGGAGGAGAAGCCGGCGAAGACCACGGAGTGGGTGAGGCCGAGGCGGGCGCAGGCGAGCATCGAGATCAGGGCCTCGGGGACCATCGGCATGTAGATGGCGACGCGATCCCCGGCGACCAGCCCGATGGACGAGAAGTAGTTGGCGGCCTTGCTGACCTCGGCGAGCAGCTGGCTGTAGGTGAGGTCGCGGGTGTCGCCGGGTTCACCGACCCAGTGGATGGCGACGCGGTCGCCCTTGCCTGCGGCGACGTGCCGATCCACGCAGTTGACCGCGACGTTGAGCTTGCCTCCGACGAACCACTTGGCGAACGGGGCGTCGGACCAGTCGAGGGTGGTGGTGAACTCGGTGGCCCAGTCCAGCCGCCGGGCCTGCTCGGCCCAGAACTCGAGGCGGTCGGCATCGGCATGGTCATACATCTCGGCGGTGCCGTTGGCCTGGGCGGCGAACTCGTCGGAGGGAGGAAATGCCTGGACGGTGGAGGACATCGGTGACAAGGGCCTTTCGCTGTCGACGGCGGTCACTCAACAGTAGGGTGACCTGGCGTCAGAACGGGCAATCAGTGTGAGCGTAGTCACGTCGCGGTCCAGGCTGGAACCGTCCGGTATGTGAGCGCGGCCGATTGGCGACGAACGGCGGGTAAGCGGCGACGAGCGGTCGGGATGCCCTCTGGACCGCGCCGACGTCGGGAGCGATGCGTTTCAGTCAGTCAACTGACGAACACCGTGAACAATTACAGGTGCGCATTATCTGAAACGGTGACTAACAATGGATCATCGGCGCCCATTCGGCTGACACCGTGGGTGTCCGAATCCGTAGCCCTGATCGACCGAACCGAGGGCGACCTGGTGAGCGGTCCGCGGCCGCAACTATCGTCGGTTCGTGACCACCGACCCACTGTTGCCCCTGCTGGAGCTGCCCGGCGTCGCCGCCGCCGCCGATCGAGCACGGGATGCCCTCTCCGCAGTGCACCGGCACCCCGCCAACCTGCGAGGATGGGACAAGACCGCCACCGAGGCGTCGTGGCGGGCGGGCCGGTCCTCGGCCGCGATCGACGGCGGAAGTGTCGAGCTCCGACGCGATGGCGACTTCGACGACCCGATTTTGGCCGGCGCGATGCGGGTGTCGCAGGCCCTCGACGGCGATTCGCTGGTCACACTCACCTCGGTGATCCGCCGGGCTCCCGCGCAGGCGCTGGCGAGGTTGCACACCCTCGCCGCCGCGGACCTCGTCGACGACCCGGAAGATCTCGGGCGGCCCCGGAGTGGGACGGATGTCGCCGAACGTCTCAACTTGTTGGGGCAGTTGACAACCGGCGCCACCTCGGTCCCGGCGCCGGTGCTCGTGGCGGTGGTGCACGGCGAGCTGCTGGCAGTGGACGCCTTCCCCGCTGCCAACGGTGTCGTCGCTCGTGCCGCGTCTCGGCTCGTCGGCGCCGTGACCGGGCTGGACCCGCACTGCCTCGGCGTGCCGGAGGTGACCTGGTTCAAGCGGGTCGGCGAGTATCGCACGTTGGCGACGAACTTCGGGGCTGGTACCGAGTCGGGCCTGCGGGACTGGATCATCTTCTGCTGCGAGGCCCTGGAATCCGGTGCGGCCGAGGCGAAGTCGATCGCGGACGCGGCCCGGTCGGGTTAGTCTCGCGCGGTCTCGAACGCGGCCCGGACAGCACTGCGGGCGGCCGCCGGCGTCGTAAACGACGCGGTTGCCGCCCGCGTAGCACGGACTCAAGTTACCAAGCGTGCTTGGTGGGTTGTGGTCACCGCCTCGGCGATTGATCGCGAGTCGGGATTACTGACCGTCCACGTGCTGCCAGCTGTGGGCCATTCCTCTCGGGCCTGGCGCCTCACGAGAGGAAGGCGGTGGCGCATCGAGTGGTGGCGGTCGGTCGTCCTGACTGTGATGTCGCAGGCGCACAACACTTTTGCCATATGCGGCGTGCTCCGCGTGGGTGCTTGCCGCCCGTGCTGGGAAGTGCTCGGCGTGGGGGTCCGTTCCTTCTCTTCCGGATCGAACTTGGCCTTCCGAGATTCCGTAACCACTGTTCTACACCGTGACGCCGATCACATCAAGCGTTCGGCGCCGGAATATTGAGCAACTTGCGGATGGCGACGAAACACTCTGTGACGCAGCATCTTCGACGGAATCCGCCGGCGGTTCGGGGGCGGTGGGTGTCCGGTTAGGGGGTTCGGCGGCCTCGAGCGGGAACGTTGCAAAGACGTTGCGCGATTCGCGAGGCTGAATCGCGATTCCCGAATATGCGCCCGGAACGGGCGTCGCATTCGACCACCTGGTTACTCGGCAGTAGAACGGACATTAGTGAATGGGATTGTTGTGCTTGCAAATAAACCAAAACCGTGTGTATAGTCATCGGTACCCGGTTCTCATACCGGTGCGTTTCAGCCCGACCCCCCGGGGCTGAAACGTGACGACCCCGGCCTCCTCCCCCCCTGGCCGGGGTTGTCCTCTGTCTGGGGTCTTTTGTATCCCGAGACCCCGCCGGTCGCGAGAGTCTGTCCACAGCCTTCGTCGCCGTCCCCAACCGCCCGCGATCCCAAGCGTCGGAATGCCGCACCTGCCGCATGATCGGCTGCATGCCCGATGAACTCCTGGTTCTCGTAGATCCCGACCTCCACGACGACGTCGCTCGCTGCGCCGCCGCAGCCGGATACCACGTCCTCAACGCGCCGGCGGACGATTGCCGTCGCGAATGGCTGACCGCCCGGGCCGTCGCGGCCGACCCGTCCGCGATCGCTGTTCTCGACCGGGTGCGCCCACCTCGGCGACCCGGTCTCGTACTGGTGAGTGCGGCCGAACCGGGAGCACACGTCTGGCGGATGGCGATGGAACTGGGTATCGAAGACGCATCGACGCTCCCGGCCGACGAAGGACGCCTCGTCCGGGTGCTGACGGAGTGCCGGGTGCCCAGACGCCGACCCGCGGGTGTCGTGGCGCTCATCGGTGCTCACGGTGGTGCCGGGGCGTCGACCCTGGCCGCGGCGGTTGCGCTGACGTCGGCAGGTGCCGAGTCGCCCACGCTGCTGCTCGACCTCGACGACATGGGCGCCGGAGCCGATCTCCTGCTGGGCATCGAGCGCCGCCGCGGGCTGCGGTGGCAGGATCTCTCGCTCGATGGCGGCGTCGTCGGCGGTACGGCGCTCCACCAGGCGCTGCCGAGCGCGGGCGAGGGCCTGGCGGTGTTGACCTCACAACGCCGGCCGAGCGCCGGGTTGAGTGTCGAGGCGGTCACCGCGGTGATCGACGCGGGGCACACCCATGGTGATCTCGTCGTGCTCGACCTGCCCCGGTCCGACGCGCCGGTGGTGCGCGCCGCGATCGCGTCCTCCGATGTCGTGGTGGTGGTGACCACGCCCACCGTCGGCGGATGCGCCGCGGCTCGACGCATCGTCGACCGTGTCGTCGGTGACGAGGTGGCCGTCGAGCTGGTGGTGCGCGGCCCGTCGCCCGGCGGGTTGCGTCCGCAACAGGTCGCCGATGCCATCGGACTCCCACTGCTCGCCGCCTATCGGCCGGAGCCCCGTCTCGCGGGGCGGCTGGAGGGTGGTCCGTTGCGGTTGCGGCCTCGCAGTCCGCTCGGACGCGCGGCGCACACCGTGCACGCCAGGGTCGCCGAGCGCCGCCAGCGTGCGTCGTGACCCAGGCGCGAATCGACGGACCGGCCGACGAGGCGCTGTTGGACCGGGTTCGCTCGCGACTGGCCGCCGACGCGGCCGACCCGAGTCCGGCCGTCATCGCCGACGCGATCCGCGCCGAGGCCGGGGGAGTGCTGGGTGACACCGACCTGCTCGCCGCCCTCCGCTTCCTGCAGACCGAGCTGACCGGAGCGGGCAAGCTCGAGCAACTCCTCGCCGAACCCGACATCGCCGACATCCTGGTCGCCGGTCCCGACGAAGTCTGGGTCGACCGCGGATCCGGACTCGAGCAGACGACGATCCGCTTCCCGGACGAGGCGTCGGTACGCCGCCTCGCGGGTCGGCTGGCCCTGGGCGCCGGGCGGCGGCTCGACGACGCCCAGCCCTGGGTCGACGGGCAGCTGTCGAACGTCGGTCGGCGCGGATACACCGTGCGGCTGCACGCGATCATCCCGCCGCTTGCCGCGGACGGTACATGTATCTCCTTGCGGGTCCTGCGTTCGGCATCCAAGGATCTGCCGAGCCTCGTCGAGAGCGGCGCGATCCCGTCCGAGGTGGTGCCGATCATCGGGGACATCCTTCGGAACCGCCTGGCATTTTTGGTGATCGGCGGTACCGGGACCGGCAAGACGACCCTGCTCAACGCATTGATCGGAGCGATGGATCCGCGTGAGCGGGTCGTCTGCGTCGAAGATGCGCTCGAACTGGCCCCGCGCCATCCGCAGGTGGTGAGGTTGGTCGCGCGCGCGTCGAATGTCGAAGGCGTGGGCGAGGTGCCGGTGCGGACCCTGGTCCGTCAGGCACTTCGGATGAGACCCGACCGGATCATCGTCGGAGAGGTTCGCGGCGGTGAGGTCATCGACCTCCTCACCGCGCTGAACACCGGGCACGACGGGAGTGCCGGCACGGTCCACGCGAACTCGACGTCGGAGGTGCCGGCGCGGATGGAGGCCCTCGCCGCCCTCGGAGGCATGGCCCGCGACGCTCTCCACAGTCAGCTGGGTGCCGCACTGCAGGTGGTGCTCGGCGTGGCGCGCAACGCGGGCGGGACCCGCGGACTCGCCGAGGTCGGGGTCGTCCGGCGCGACGACGCCGGACGCGTGACCATCGTGCCGATCTGGTTGCGGAACAGCGGATTCACGGCGGAGCGCGATCACTTCGACCGGTTGGTCGCCGGGCGTGGGCCGGTGTCGGGGGACCGACGATGATGTCCACGCCGGTCGCCGTCGCGCTGGTCGTGGGAGCCGTGGGCGTCGCGCTGCAGCTGTCGGCCGCGCCGCGAGCGAGACACCGACTCCATACGGTGTCCGGACAACCCCGCCCCGCCCGGAGATCGGCACCGGCCGTGCTGATCCCGATGACGGTCCCGTTCGGGGCGCTCCTGATCGGCGGACTGGCGGCCGCCGTCGCTGCCGCGATCGTTGTGACCGTCGTGCTGTGGGTACGTCGGCGGCGGTCGGCCGAGAAGCGCCTCGTCCGCCAGTCGGATGACTTGCTCCTGGGGCTGTCGCTGATGATCGCCGAACTGTCGGTGGGCGCGCCACCGGTCCGGGCCTGCGAGGTCGCGGTCGCCGAACTCCGTCGTCGCGAGCCCCATGACCCGGCCACCGGAGCGGAGATCGCGAACGGGTTGGAGTCGATGGCGTTCCGGGCCGCCCTGGGCGGGTCGGTGATCGACCCGGTGTCCGGGGCCGGCCTGGCGGGCAGGGTCTCGGGCGAGGCGTCCTGGCGTCGTATCGGCGTGGCCTGGCAGATCGCCGAGGACCGCGGCCTGCCGATGGTCGACCTGCTCGGTGCAGTGCGTTCGGATCTTCAGGCGCGGCGTGGCTTCGCGGATCGGACGCGAGCCGGACTGTCCGGACCGCGGGCGACGGCGGCGGTCCTCGCCGGTCTGCCATTGCTCGGGATCGCCCTGGGTCAGGCGACCGGTGCGGGTCCGATCCAGGTCCTCCTCGGCGGTGGCCTGGGTGGGATCCTGCTGGTGGTCGGGTGCGCTCTGGTCGCCGCGGGGATCGGCTGGTCCGAGCGCATCACCGGCAAGGTGCTGGCACGATGATCGCCGGCGGCCTCACCGGCACGGCGTGTTCGGCGGTGCTGCTCGCGGCCGCGCTGTGGATCTGGCCTGCGCCGCGCTGGCTGCTCTATCGGGTGACCGATCCGCCACCGCCGGCCGATCGCACGCCGCGGTGGCTCGGTGCCGGTCCCACCGCCGACGACCCGTTCGCGGTCGCGGCGGCCTTCGATCTGTTCGCGGTGTGCCTACGCGCCGGTCTGCCGGTGGGGACCGCGGCCTCGGTGGTCGCCGAACGCGCGCCGGCGTCGATGGCGGCGCCCCTCGCTCATGTCGCCGACCTGCTGCAGCTGGGCGCCGATCCGGACGCGGCATGGTCGGCCCTGTTCGACGGACCGGACGGCGAGACGTCGGACGACCATCTCGATGCACTCGCCGCGATGGCGCGCCGGTCGGCGCGGGCCGGCTCGTCGCTGGCGGGCGGTCTCGCCGAACTCGCCGATGATGTTCGACGCCGGGCGCACGACGACGCACTCGCCGCCGCCGAACGGGCCGGTGTCGCGATCAGCGGCCCGCTCGGCCTGTGCTTCCTGCCCGCGTTCATCTGTCTCGGGATCGTCCCGGTCGTCGTCGGGCTCGCCTCGTCGGTTCTGGGTTCGATCTGACGTATCTGTCGGTGCGACGACGCAGGATGTTCTCCATGACCGACTCCGGGCACCGACACCATGCGATCGACTACATCGAACTCACCGTCACCGACTCGGCCGCGGCGCAGGCGTTCTACGCGGCTGCGTTCGGCTGGCAGTTCAACGATTACGGTCCCGCATACGCGGGGATCGCGAATCCGGGCGGCCCGGACCTGCCCGAGGTCGGGGGTCTCGCGACGAGCGAGGTCGCGGCCGTACGCGGTGGTCCGCTGGTGCTGCTCTACTCCGACGATCTCGACGCCTCAGTGGAGCGGGTGCGCGCGGCGGGTGGCGAGATCGTGAACGGCCCCTACGCTTTTCCCGGTGGTCGTAGGTTCCACTTCACGGATCCGAGCGGCAACGAACTCGGGGTGTGGTCGACCTCTTAGCCGGGAATCGTCGGGGTTTGCGCCGGAACGGCAGGGGTCGGCAAATCCGAGGGATCCGAACGGCGACGCGCTGCGTCCAAGTACGTGCAACACCGTTCACTCGGTTCCATCGACTCTCAGGAGAGACCATGTCACGCACCATGTTCCGGACCCACGACGCCACCCAGGCCGCGGCGCCGCACGATCGAAGCGATGTGATCGGACGTCTCGGCGCGCACATGACGCGCCTGATCGCCGACGAGGAAGGCATGTCCACGGCGGAGTATGCGATCGGCACCATCGCTGCGGCGGCGTTCGGGGCGATCCTCTACACGGTCGTCACCGGTGACAACATCGTGAGTGCCCTGACGGGCATCATCGGAAAGGCGCTCAACACCTCGGTCGGTTGATGAGACGTCGAAAGTGGTTGCGACGCCTGCTCGCCGACGAATCGGGCATGGTGACGGTCGAGGCCGCGTACGCGATCGCCGCGATCGTCGTCATGGTGCTCATCGCCGTGGGTGCGGTCGCCGCGGTGACCACCCAGATCCGCTGTACCGATGCGGCGCGCGAGGTGGCTCGCCTGTCCGCTGCGGGTGATGCTTCGGGGCGCGAGGTCGCGCAACGGCTGGTCGGACACGATGCGCGGGTGTCGATCTCGGATGCGGACGATCGGGTCGTCGTGGTCGAGGTCCGATCGGGTGTGGCGATGCTGCCGGGTCTCACGGTGTCGGCCCGGGCGGTCGCGGCCAAGGAGCCGACAGGTGCGGATCAGGTGGTGTTCGCGCCGGGGGTGGGGCCATGACGCGCCGTCGTGGGCTGATCGCCGACGACGACGGTCACGCAACGATGTTGGGCGCATTCGTGATCGCGGCGCTGGCTGCGGTTCTCGTCATGGTGATCTATGTCGGGGCAGCGGTGCTCGCCCGCCACCGCGCCCAGTCGGCGGCCGACCTGTCCGCTCTGGCCGCGGCGATCGATCATGCCGCGGGTGAGCCGAATCCGTGCGCGGCGGCACGAGATCTGAGCCGCCGACAGGACTCGGGGGCCGAGCTCGTGGAGTGCCGTACCGCCGGAGACGATGTGGTGGTGACGGTTCGGGTGCCGGTGGCACTCGGGAGCTTCGGGACGAGCGACGCCACCGTCCAGGCGCGCGCGGGACCGGTGGACTGACCCTGCCGAAGGACGGCTCTACCCGAGACCGTCGGATTCGACGGAGATCCGCTTCGGATACACCCGGATGGACTGCATGGGCGCGAACCACAGTTGGTGGAAGTGCACGTCGGTGTCGCCGCGATAGGCGAGTTCGAGTGCATCGGTCCCGGTGTTGAGCGGAATCCACGATCGGGCGGCCCGGACGAACGACGACCAGTGGATGAGTTCCCCCTCGGTGAGGAAACCGCCTGCTGCTGCCCAGGTTTCGCCGGACTGGGCATCGGTGGACGCCAGATAGACCTCACCGAGGGAGGCGGTGACCCGCGGACCGACCATCGCCGTCTGCAGATACCACTGTGCCGTGGTCACGACATCGGTGAAACCTCCGGAACGGGCCGCGCACCAGGCGTAGTGGAGGTCCAGGGCGTCGAGCGCCTCGTCTTCGGAGAAGAACACGTCGCGCTCGCCGATGGACGACGGCAACTGGTCGGTGTTCTGCGTCGGGCGGGCGAGCAGGAAGAAGGCACGAGAGGGTCGGATGACCTGACGATACGTGTGGGTCCCCCGGTCGGATGCCTCGTCATGCATGGGCCAAGTATTCCCGACGGAGAAGATCCAGGACGGCTACTGCGCCATTCTTGTCGAGCGGATCGTTACCGTTGCCGCATTTGGGACTCTGGACGCAGGATGGGCAACCGCTCTCACAACCGCAGCTGGCCACGGCGTCTCGGGTGGCGTCGATCCAGGTCAGAAACGCCGAATGCCCCCGTTCGGCAAAACCGGCACCGCCCATGTACCCGTCGTAGACGAAGACCGTCGGCAGGCCGGTGTCCGGGTGGAGGTCGGTCGAGACTCCACCGATGTCCCACCTGTCGCAGGTCGCCACCAGAGGGAGGAGGCCGATGGCCGCGTGTTCCGCGGCGTGCAACGAACCGGGCAGCCGGGTCTCGTCGACACCGGCGTGGGCGAGTGCCTCCGGTGTGAGGGTGTACATCACGGCGCGGGTGCTCAGCGTCTGCTCGGGCATGTCGAGCTCGACGGCGTCGAGCACCTCTCCGGTGCGCAACGTGCGCAGGTAACCGACGACCTGATGGGTGACGTCGACCTCCACGAATGCGACCGTCAGCGGGCCGAATCGCCGGCTCGCGAGCGTCGCGGTGATGCTGATGTCCGTCGTCTCCCGCGCCGACGTCGTCCAGTCCGGGTCCTCCGGATGCGCCAGCGCGAGACCGTCGTCGAGATCGAGCTCGTCGACGAGATAGGTCTCGCCCTGGTGAATGTGGACGGCGCCGGGGTGCACCGTCGACATGGCCCGGCCGGTGTCGACGGTACCGAGCAGCTGCGACGTCGTGGTGTCGACGATCAGGACCTGCCCGCCGATGCCGCCGCGGATGTCGACGTCGGCGTGGGGTTCGGTTCCGGCCGTGACGTACCAGCCGGACTTACGTTTGCGCAGCAGGCCGTCGGCGGCCAGGTCCTGCGCCACGTCGCGGGCGTTCCAGGCGTCGATCTCGCTGTCCGACAGCGGTTTCTCCATGGCGGCGCACAGCAGGTGCGGACCGAGGATGTACGGGTTGGCGGGGTCGGTGACCGTGGCCTCGACGGGTTTGCCGAGGAGTGACTCCGGATGATGCACGAGGTAGGTGTCGAGCGGGTCGTCGCGGGCGACGAGCACGACGACTGAGTCGCCGGACTCGCGCTGGCGTCCCGCGCGCCCGGCCTGCTGCCAGAACGAGGCGACCGTTCCGGGGTACCCGCTGACTATCACGGCGTCGAGTCCGCTGATGTCCACGCCGAGTTCGAGCGCATTGGTGGTGGCCACGCCCAGCAGTTCGCCGTCGGAGATGGCCTTCTCCAGACGTCGCCGATCGTCGGCCAGGTATCCCGCCCGGTACGCGCCGATCCGGGACTCGAGCTCGGGGGCGCTCTGTGACAACAGGTGTCGTGCGCTGAGTGCGGTCAGTTCGACGCCCCGCCGGCTCCGGGCGAAACACAGTGTACGAGCACCTTCCACCACGAAATCGGCCAGCAGTCGGGCGGATTCAGCGCCGGCCGAGCGTCGGACGGGTGCACCGTTCTCGCCGGTGACCACCGGCAGGAAATCGGGCTCCCAGAGGGCGACGGTCCGCTCCCCGCGGGGAGATGCGTCCTCGGTCACCGCGACGGCCGGTTCACCGATCAACCGGCCCAGCGCCTCGGCCGGTTCGGCGACCGTCGCACTCGCGCCGATGACGACCGGATCGGCACCGGCGGCCCGCGCGATCCGCAGCAGACGCCGCATCACCAGGGCGGTGTGAGACCCGAACACGCCTCGGTAGTGGTGACATTCGTCGACGACGATGAACCGCAGATGCCGGAAGAACTGACGCCATCGGTGGTGATGGGACAGGATGCCGATGTGCAGCATGTCGGGGTTGGTGAAGATCCAGCGCGAATGGGCGCGCGCCCACTGCCGGATCTCGGGGTCGGTGTCGCCGTCGTATGCGCACGGCTGGAGGTGCCCGAACTCCGGTCGCCCGGCGATGATCGAGGACACTGCCCGGATCTGGTCGGCCCCGAGAGCTTTTGTCGGCGCGAGGTATAACGCGGTCGCATTCTTTTCGTTCAGAAAAGAAGTGAGAATGGGCATTTGATACGACATCGATTTGCCCGATGCGGTCCCGGTGCAAATAGCCACATGATTGCCGCGGAATGCGGCGTCGGCCGCGCGCGCCTGGTGAGTCCACACCTTCTTGATGCCGTTGTCGGCGTAGGCGTCGATCAGGGGCTGCGGCACCCACTCCGGCCAGGCGTCGAAAGATGGTGAGCGCGATGGGATTACCGAGAGGTGGGTGAGCGGGGAGGGGTCGGCGTCGGACCCCGCGAGGGTGCGGGCCAACAGGCCTGTCCCGAATGTGGAGTACTGCATCTTCTGGTGAGAACTCTTCGAAATAGTGTTGCAGCGACGGGTCTCCGACCTGCGTCGATGTTACCGGCTGGTGTCGTTGGTCTGAAGTTTGACGAGGTTTTGACTCACTTTGGTTCGTGTGACTATCGCTGGGGGGCCGAACATGATTGACTGGTTCCGGCCGCAGCTTTCGCGACCCACCGCCCGGTGGGCGACAAGCATGTTGCAGCCGTGGTACTGAGGTTAGTTTGGCGGATCGATGCAGATCTTCGCGGGGCTCTTTGAGGTATGGCGGTCGACCGGCCACGACACGATGACCCATCGTGTCGCGACAGTTGATATGTAAAGGATTGCAAGAATGGCACAGGGAACTGTGAAGTGGTTCAACGCGGAAAAGGGCTTCGGCTTCATCGCGCCTGATGAGGGTTCCGACGACGTGTTCGTCCACTATTCCGAGATCCAGGGATCCGGTTTCCGCACCCTCGAGGAGAACCAGCGGGTCGAGTTCGAGGTCGGTCAGGGCACCAAGGGGCCGCAGGCCACCGGCGTCCGCGCTGTCTGAGAAGACCCGCGTGTGACTGCACCAAGCAGTCGGGGCAAACCACCGCTCCCGTTTCGATTCGTCGAGGCGGGAGCGGTTTGTTGTCTGGCTCCCGTTCCGCAGCGCTCCGCGCGTCGCGAACGCGCCACCTGAACCGCCCACCTATTTCCGAGACACAGCACTAGTCTCGAATCGTGGGCCAGTTGTCGTTTTTCTCCGCGGAGACCGAACAGCCCGCGTACGCCGACCTCGCGGGGCTGCTCGCGGCGCACGGACAGGCCGTCCGCTCCGAAACCGGTACGCGGGTCTCGATCGTGGTCGCCGACCGCTGGCGGGCAGAGCAGATCGTCGTCGAGATGCGTGCGGCCGGCCTCGAAGCCGAGTCGACGGTCTCGGACGAGGGCACGCCGCTGGCCCGGACCGCGCCCTGCCATGAACTCGATCCCCTGCACGCGGCCTGGTCCGCGGGAGCGGTCAAGGCGATGCCCCCCGGCTGGGTTCCGAGTTTCCGGGCCCTGCGCCTGTGGGTGATCGCCGCCGGTCACTCGGATGCCGGCCGCTACCAGCTCGGATTGGATCCCCACGCTCCGGAGTCGCACGCGGCACTCGCCACGGCGCTGATGCGGGTCGGCATCGCACCAACCCTCGTCGGTACGCGCGGGCATTCCCCGGCCCTGCGGATCGCAGGCCACCGGCGCCTGTCCCGGTTGCACGAGTACGTCGGCGTCCCGCCCTGTGCCGAGGCCGTCGCCGACTGGCCTCCGGTCGACGAGCATTAGTCATCCCGCATTGGAGCCGTTGAGCTGCTACAACGGGTCGGAACGGTGTCGGATCGGTCACCTCGCCGGGTCCGAGACGGAATTCAGATGTGCAAACGGCGCTATACATAAGGTACAAACCCATCGAACACACCTGAACTGACACGCAGGAACGTTCTCCACCCAGTCAACCGAAGGACGCCCCGGTGGCAGAGACCAGCACCGCATCCCGCTCGAACAGGGGTATTCGACGCCTCGTGATCGTCGAGTCCCCGACCAAGGCCCGCAAGATCGCCGGGTACCTGGGGGCGAACTATGTGGTGGAGTCCTCCCGAGGGCACATCCGCGACCTCCCGCGCGGTGCCGCCGACGTGCCGGCCAAGTACAAGGGGCAGTCCTGGGCACGTCTCGGCGTGAACGTCGACGAGAACTTCGAGCCGCTGTACGTGGTGTCGCCTGACAAGAAGTCGACCGTCAGCGAACTCAAGTCGCTGATGAAGGACGTCGACGAGCTCTACCTCGCCACCGACGGTGACCGCGAGGGGGAGGCGATCGCCTGGCATCTCCTCGAGACCCTCAAGCCGAAGATCCCCGTCAAGCGCATGGTGTTCCACGAGATCACCGAGCCGGCCATCCGGGCGGCTGCCGAGAACCCGCGTGACCTCGACATCGACCTCGTCGACGCGCAGGAGACCCGACGCATCCTCGACCGCCTCTACGGCTACGAGGTGTCGCCGGTGCTGTGGAAGAAGGTCATGCCGAAGCTGTCGGCGGGCCGTGTGCAGTCGGTGGCGACGCGCATCATCGTCGAGCGGGAGCGCGAGCGCATGGCGTTCGTGTCGGCCGAGTACTGGGATATCTCCGCGACGATGGACGCGAGCGCGGAGAGTGCGGACAGCTCCAATCCGCAGACCTTCAAGGCGCGGCTGGTCAACGTCGACGAAGCCCGGGTCGCCACGGGACGCGACTTCGAGTCGACGGGTGTCCTGAAGAGGTCCGACGGCGTCATCGTGCTCGACGCCGACCGCGCCGAGAGTCTGGCCACCGGCCTGCGAGGTGCGGGGATGACCGTCACCTCGGTCGAGGAGAAGCCCTACACGCGCCGTCCGTACGCGCCGTTCATGACCTCGACGCTGCAGCAGGAGGCCGGCCGCAAGTTGCGGTTCACCTCCGACCGCACGATGCGGATCGCGCAGCGGTTGTACGAGAACGGCTTCATCACCTACATGCGTACCGACTCGACGAGCCTCAGCGAGTCGGCGATCAACGCCGCCCGCGCCCAGGCCCGCGAGCTCTACGGCGACAACTTCGTCCACCCGACGCCGCGTCAGTACACCCGCAAGGTCAAGAACGCCCAGGAAGCTCACGAGGCGATCCGACCCGCCGGTGAGACCTTCCGTACCCCCGGCCAGGTGGCCGGGCAGCTCGAGGCCGACGAGTTCCGCCTGTACGAACTGATCTGGCAGCGCACGGTCGCGTCGCAGATGGCCGACGCCAAGGGCACCACTCTGAGCCTGCGTATTGCCGGTACCGCCTCTTCCGGAGAGCGCTGCACCTTTGCCGCGTCAGGTCGCACGATCACCTTCCCGGGCTTCCTGTCGGCCTACGTGGAGACGGTCGACGAGCTCAGCGGCGGCCAGGCCGACGACGCCGAGAACCGGTTGCCGCAGCTCACCGAGGGGCAGTCGCTGACGGCCACCGACCTGACGGCCGACGGTCACTCCACCAACCCGCCCGCGCGGTTCACCGAGGCGTCGCTGGTGAAGGTGCTCGAGGAACTCGGGATCGGCCGACCGTCGACGTATGCGTCGATCATCGGCACCATCCAGGACCGCGGGTACGTGGTCAAGAAGGGCAACGCCCTGGTGCCGTCGTGGATCGCATTCGCGGTCGTCGGTCTGCTGGAGGCGTACTTCCAGAGCCTCGTCGACTACGACTTCACCGCGACCCTCGAAGACGACCTCGATCAGATCGCCACGGGTAACGAGAACCGCACGAAGTGGTTGTCGGAGTTCTACTTCGGCGATGATCACCAGGGTGCCGACGGTGAAACCCGTTCCGCCCACTCGGCAATCGCGCAATACGGCGGTCTGAAGAAGCTCGTCGGCGTCAATCTCGAGGAGATCGACGCACGGCAGGTCAACTCCATCCGTCTGTTCAACGACGAAGAGGGCCGCCCGATCTACGTGCGGGTCGGCCGTTACGGGCCGTATCTCGAGCGCAATGTCGCCGCGGACGGTGCGGAAGAGGATCTGCAGCGCGCCAACCTGCCCGCTGACATCACCCCGGACGAGTTGACCCTCGCGGTCGCCGAAAAGCTCTTCGCGACACCGCAAGAGGGACGTTCGCTCGGTACGGACCCCGTCACCGGTCACGAGATCGTCGCCAAGGAAGGACGTTTCGGTCCGTACGTGACCGAGGTCCTGCCGTCGGACGACGATGACGACGACGGGGACACGCCCGCAACCATTCCCGCGGGCCCGACGCCGCGTGACGGCGGGTCGGGCGGCGGCACCGGAGGTTCGGACACCGCCGACGGCGCCGTCGTCCCGCTCGACTCGCCCGGCGGGGGCACGGCCACCAAGACGAAGCCGGCGGCGAAGAAGACCGCGAAGAAGGCGGCGAAGAAGGCCGGTCCCAAGCCGCGTACGGGCTCGCTGTTCAAGACGATGGACATCTCGACGGTCACGCTCGAGGACGCGCTGAAGCTGCTGTCGCTGCCGCGCGTCGTCGGCGTCGACCCGGAGTCGGGCGACGAGATCACCGCGCAGAACGGCCGTTACGGCCCGTATCTCAAGAAGGGCTCGGACTCGCGGTCGCTCGGCACCGAGGAGCAGCTCTTCGAGATCACCCTCGACGAGGCGCTGAAGATCTATTCGGAGCCCAAGCGTCGCGGTCGTCAGGCCGCCGCGCCGCCGCTGCGTGAGCTCGGCAAGGACGACGAGGTCAGCGGCAAGCCGATGGTCATCAAGGACGGTCGGTTCGGACCGTACGTGACCGACGGCGAGACCAACGCCAGCCTGCGCAAGGGCGACGAGGTCGCCTCGATCACGCCGGAGCGCGCGATGGAGTTGCTCGCCGATCGTCGGGCTCGTGGCCCGGCCAAGAAGGCTGCCAAGAAGACCACGAAGAAGGCGGCGGCGAAGAAGGCCCCCGCCAAGAAGACAGCGGCCAAGAAGACGGCGGCGAAGAAGACCGCAGCCAAGAAGACGACGGCGAAGAAGACCGCAGCCAAGAAGTCGACCGCCAAGAAGACGGCCGCCAAGAAGGCGACGCCGGACGCCGAGTAAGAGCGCTCAATAATCGCTAATCGCTGGGGCAAGCGACGGCGAGTCCCTGCTCGCACCTCAGGGGGCAGGGGAGGGTGGGTAGCTCAGTCCCGCCGGTCCGGCTCGAGGTGCGGGCGCGCGAGGAGCGTCTCGATCCCGCGGCCGCGGAGTTCGACGCCCTCGCCGATCTCCCAGTGCTCGGCTTCCTCGTGAGATGCCAGGAACACTGCTCGTGCGGACCCGAGGACGCGGGTGGGTTCGTCCTTCGCGAGCTCGGTGAGGCGGGCGGCCTCGTTGACCGGATCGCCGATGACCGTGTACTCGAGTCGCTGTTCGGCGCCGATGTGCCCGGCGATGGCCTTGCCGGCGGAGACGCCGATGCCGATGTCGGTGTCACCGAGGGTCTCGTAGAGCTCGGCCCGCAGCTCACGCGCGGAGGCAAGCGCCCGGCCGGCGAAGTCGTCGAGGTCGAGCGGCGCCCCGAAGATGGCGAGCGCCGCGTCGCCCTGGAACTTGTTGACGAACCCGCCGTGGCGACCGACCACGCCGACGACGACCCGGAAGAACTCGTTGAGCAGTTCGACGATCTCGCGGGGCGGCCGATTCACCGCCAGGCGCGTCGAGCCGACGATGTCGACGAACAGGACGCCGACGTAGCGTTCCTCGCCACCGAGTTCGGTGCCGGTCTCGATGGCCCGCCGCGCGACGTCCTCGCCGACGTAGCGGCCGAACAGGTTGCGCAGCTGCTGGCGTTCGCGCAGGTCGGCGACCATGTCGTTGAATCCGGCCTGCAGCAGGCCGAGATCACTGCCGTCGTAGATCTTCACCGCGACGTTGAGGTCGCCCTCGCTGACCTTGGACTGTGCGCGCCGCAGCTGCTTGATCGGGTCGTTGATGGCGGCGACAACGCGCACGATCGCGATCACGCTGAACGCGAGCGCCGAGATCGCCATCCACAGGATCGGCCGCTCCAGGCCGGTGGAGTCGGCCTCGATGATGCCGAGCCGGTGCAGCACGATCATCCCGATGATCACCAGCATCGGGGCGACCACGCTGATCACCCAGAACGCGGTGATGCGGGTGGTGACACTGGGCGCGATGGCATTGTCGGGATTGTTGGCCATCGCCGCGACCGTGATCGGCCGCATGACCTTCTCCGCCTGCATGTAGCTGAGCGCACACGTGACCATCGCGCCGATCGTGCTGGCGATCGCGACGATGAAGGCGTTCTTCGACGACACGGTCAGGTTGACGAGCGTGAACAGCGTGCCGCCCACGACCCACAGCGCGGCGTTCACCGCGGTCAGCAGCATCGGTAGCGCGAGGGCGCGGCGTCGTGCGGCCTCGTTGTCGAGTCGGGTGCGACGCCGATGCCAGATGAGCACCGGTAGCGACAACTGGATGCTGGCGAAGCCGCCGATGACCATCGCGATCAACAAGTAGGCAGCGAAGATGACCTGGTTCAGCGCGGTGATCTCGTCGAGGCTGATCGAATCCTGGATCGGCATGCCGAAGCGCAGGAACGCGAAGGTGAACAGTGCACCGACGAGGTTCGCCCGCAGCATGTCCAGCGCGAGAATGGGCCACGGCGTATGAATCAGCCATCGGGCCAGATGCAGGCCCTTTGACCACCGCGACCGTTGTTGAACCACGAAGACTACGGTAGCTGGCTGCTTGCAATCGTTAAACACGGTTCCGCGCCTCAGGCGTGTCCGAACTGCGGATTAGGGTGTTGCTGTGACAAATGTCTTCGATCGGCTGACCGGGCAAGAGGCCATCGCCGACGATCTGCGGGCCGCCGCACGGGCCGCGCGTGCTCTTGCGGCGAGGCTCGACGCGGGTACCTCGGACGACCTGTTCCTCGCCGACGACGAGATCCCGGCCGTCGATGCGGGGTGGTCGCGGGCGTCGATGACCCACTCGTGGCTGTTCACCGGACCGCCGGGCAGCGGTCGGTCGGTGGCCGCGCAATGCTTCGCCGCGGCTCTCCAGTGCCAGGCGCCCGACGCCGCGAACGTCGGCTGTGGCGAGTGTCGTGCGTGCGTCACGGTGATGGCGAAGACCCATGCCGATGTCCGCCACGTCGTGCCGGAGGGGCTGAGCCTCGCCGTCGGGGCGATGCGCGACATCGTGCAGGCCGCCGCGCGCCGGCCCGGCACGGGGCGCTGGCAGATCGTCATCGTGGAGGACGCCGACCGGCTCACCGAGCAGGCCGCGAACGCACTGCTGAAGGTCGTCGAGGAGCCGCCGTCACGCACGGTGTTCCTGCTGTGTGCGCCGTCGGTGGACCCGGAGGACATCTCGGTGACCCTGCGGTCGCGCTGCCGGCACGTCGCACTGGTGACGCCGACGACCGCCGACATCGAGCGGGTTCTCGTCGAGCGCGACGGTCTCGATCCGGAGCAGGCTCGGTGGGCGGCGTCGGTGTGCGGCGGCCACATCGGGCGCGCGCGTCGGCTGGCGACGGATCCCGAGGCGCGCACGCAACGCGAGAAGGCGCTCGGGCTGGCGCGTGCCGCCGCCCGCGACTCGACCGCCTATGCCGCTGCCGAGGAGCTCGTCCGGTCGGCCGATGAGGCCGCCAAGGCGATCAGTGCCGAACTCGACGCGGCCGAGACCGAGGAGATGAAGACCGCGCTCGGGGCGGGCGGCACGGGCAAGGGCACCGCGCGGATGCCGCGCGGAAGTGCCGGCGCGCTCAAGGAACTGGAGAAGCGGCAGAAGTCGAGGGCGACCCGGGTCGGACGCGACGTCCTCGACCGTGCCCTGGTCGACCTCGCCGCGCTGTTCCGCGACGCGCTCGTCGTCGGCGTCGGCGCCCAGGTCACCGCGATGCATCCGGACAAGGCCGACGACCTCGCGAATCCGCTCGCCGGCTACGCCAAGCCCGAGCAGCTGCTGCAGTGCGTCGAAGCCGTGCTCGCGTGCCGGGAGGCCCTCGACATGAACGTGAAGCCGAAGTTCGCGGTCGACGACATGGTCGCGCGGATCGGACTCGCGCTCGCGCGACCGGTCGGGGCGTAGACAGCTTCACCCTTCCCTATTGGTAACTCATGTGTTACCAATAGGTCGTGGATGACTTCGAGGCGATTGCCGACCCGGTGCGTCGTGCGCTGATCGAGCGGCTCGCTCGCGGGTCGGCGCGCGTCGTCGATCTCGCGGCCGACCACCCGATCAGCCGACCGGCGATCTCGCGTCACCTTCGTGTGCTCGGCGAAGCTGGCGTGACGACGGCCGTCGACCACGGCCGGGAGCGGCATTACGAGCTGGCGTCCGGCGCGCTGGCCGGGGTCCGGGCGTGGCTCGACGCGGTGGACTCGGCGGTTGCGGGCTCGCACGCCGTGGACTCGCGCGCCGTGGACTCGCACGCCGTGCAGCCGAGATTCGATGAGCGTCATCTCGACGCGCTCGACCTCGAGGTGCGACGTACCGTGCGCGAGTTCGTCGATGAGGAATCCGCGGACTCCCCTCTTGCACAGCCCGATTCAGGCAGACGACACAAGGAGACAGGATGACTGCGGACATCACGGCCACGGGCCGTCGAGAGGTGCGGGCCGGCGTGCCGCACGTGGTGCTCGAACGGAGTTTTTCGGCGCCGGCCGACGCCGTATGGGCGGCGATCACCGAACCCGCGCGCCTCGAACGCTGGATCGGAACATGGGCGGGCGACCCCGTCGACGGGTTCGTCGACTTCCGGATGACCGCCGAGGGCGACGACGTGGAGCCGGAGCGATTCACGATCCTGGAATGCGATCCGCCGCGCCGGCTGGTCGTCGAATCGAAGTCCCCGGCCCAGGACGGGAATGAGGACGTGTGGCGGCTGGAACTGGACCTGGCCGAAGCCCACGGAACGACGACACTGACCTTCGCCCAGGGACTGCCACGGGCCGACATGGCCGAGAACGTGGGCCCGGGATGGGAGTACTACCTCGACCGTCTGGTGGCGGCCGAGGCCGGCCGTAGCGTCGCCGAGGTCGACTGGGACGCCTACTACCCGGCGCTGTCGTCGTCGTACGCGGACATGTTCCGGGACTGATCGGTCGCGCCCGGACTCCGATCGCCGGAGGGTGACGCGGGCCTCCACCTATCATGAGGTCACGGTCGCGTGCCGCGGCCGGACGATGAGCGAGGAGCGAGCGATGTCGGACTTCATCCGCAAGATCAAGGAAGATGCCAAGGCCGTCTCGGCCGCCATCGATCAGGAACTGACGGTGCTCGAGGGTGTTCCCGGCTACGACCCCCTCGCCGACAACAGGGACGCCGAGACGTCCGACGAGACCGCCGAGGACGCGGAACGGGTCGACGACGACGCCCGGTAGGGACAGACGGCAAACGGCCGCCGGTTGGAGAATCCATCCGGCGGCCGTCCTGCTGTCACGCGGGTGTGCTCGCTGGGCGAACTCACCCCGGGCCGCTCACTTCTGAACGAACCCCAGCAGCGCCTCGTTCACCTCGGCGGCGTGAGTCCACAGCAGGCCGTGCGGCGCATCGGGGACCTCGACGTACTCGGCCTCCGGAACGGCCTGGTGGAAGCGGCGACCAGTGGCATCGATCGGCAGGATGTTGTCGGCCGTGCCGTGCAGGATCAGGGTCGGCTTGCCCGAGTCGCGCACTGCGGCAACATCTTCGCGGAAGTCCTCGATCCAGGCGGGGACAACCGAGTAGGCGGCGACCGGCGCACTGCCGACCGCGGTGTTCCAGTTCGCGTCGACGACCTCCTGGGTGATGCGGGTGCCGAGGTTGTCGTCGAGGTTGTAGAAGTCCTTGTAGAACTGCGTGTACCAGGCGTAGCGGTTCTCCTTGGCGGCCGCCGCGATACCGTCGAAGACGGACCGGTCGACGCCTTCGGGATTGTCGTCGGTCTTCACCAGGAACGGTTCGAGCGACGCCAGGAACGCGAACTTCGCGACCCGATCGATGCCGTGGTTCTTGGCGTAACGGGCGAGTTCGCCGGTGCCCATGGAGAATCCGACGAGGATGACGTCGCGGAGATCGAGCGTCTCCAGGACGGTGTTCAGGTCCGCGGCGAAGGTGTCGTAGTCGTAGCCGGTGCCGACCTTGCTCGACTTCCCGAACCCGCGACGGTCATAGGTGATCACGCGGTAGCCGGCGTCGATGAGCTCGCGCGCCTGCAGTTCCCAGCTGTTGCCGTCGAGCGGATAGCCGTGGATCAGCACGACGGCCTGGCCGGTGCCGTGATCTTCGTAGTAAAGCTCGACGTCGGTGGAGTTCTCGGTGCCGACTTTGATGTAGCCCATTGCGATCACTTCTCTCTGTTGAGGCGACCCGATCGGGATCGGAATCGATGCGGCGGGCGGGAGAACGATCGTTCTCACCGGTGATTGCTACACTAGAGAACGATCGTTCCCCGCGCAACCCCCAGCCGGGAACCGGCAGTAGAGGAGATCGAGGTGACCGACGCCGTGGACCCACGCGAGCAGGTGGTCCGCGCCGCTGACCAGCTGTTCAATGCGCACGGGGTCCACGCGGTGGGGATGGACAAGGTCCGCGATGCGGCGGGGGTGTCGCTGAAGAAGATCTACTCGATGTTCCCGTCGAAGGAGGCGTTGATCCTCGCGGTGCTCGACGATCGGACCCGGCAGTGGAACAGCGGGATCGCCGCGTGCGCGGAGGGGCTGTCATCACCGCGAGAGAGGTTGCTCGCCGTGTTCGACTTCTTGCTCCAGTGGTTCGGCACCGACGAGTTCCGCGGGTGCGCGTTCATCAACGCCTACGGCGAACTCGGGGCCGAGATGCCCTCGGTCGCCGCCGCGGTCCGTGCTCAGAAGGCCGATTTCCAGCGTTACGTCGCGGGTCTGGTGGCGGAGTTGGGAGGCCCCGACGGCCTCGGCGCGCAGCTGTCCATCCTCGCCGAGGGGGCCCAGACCACGGCGGCGATCGCGGGCTCGGTGCGTGCCGCCGACGATGCACGAGCCGCCGCCGAAGTCCTGATCGACCAGGCTCTCCAGTAGTCGATTCCAGAAGTGCTGCGGCCGTGAGCTTCTCGACGGTTGGTGATCTGTCGCCCTCGGTGCGGCGAAAATCGCTCGCGGGAGACGCCCGATGGTGGGAGGCTGCGACGGTGATCGACGTCGACAGGTTCAGCGCAGACGGTTTCCTCAAGATCGAGCGCCCGTTGCTGCGCGAGGCCGCGGACCGGGCGCGGGCAGGATTGTGGGCTCAGCTGGGTCTGTCCGAGAACGACCCGGACGCCTGGACCGATCCGGTGCGCTGGGCGTCGGACATGGTGGGGGCCGGCCCATTCGGGTTGCTCGCGAACAGTCCGGAGCTGACCGAGGCGCTCGATGCGATCTGTGGCGTCGGCGGTTGGACACCGCGCGGCGCCCTGGGCAACATACCGGTCCGCTTCCCGCTTCCGCCGACGGTCGATGACCGCGGCTGGCACATCGACGCCAACACACCGCGCGAGGACGGATCGTGGGTGGTGAGTCGACGGCCCCACACCGTGCTGATCCTGACCCTGCTCTCCGAGGTCGGACCGACCGACGCACCGACACGCATCCGGGTGGGGTCACATGTCGACGCTGTCGCCGTCCTCGACGACGACGGAATGAGCCCCTTCGACGCCGGTCCGCTACTCGACGCCGCGAGTCGCGAGCGTCGCGTCGCCTACGCGACCGGCAGTCCCGGTGACGTCTACGTGGTCCATCCGTTCACCGTGCACGCGGCCGACGAACATCGCGGTGCGACTCCACGATTCATGGCGCAGGGGCCGGTGATGCTGACCTCGCCGTTGTCGCCCGACTCGGCAGCACCACTCGCGTCGGTGTTCGGTTGAGGACCTGATCTACGACGACGAATCAGGCGTCGGAGTCCGAGGATTCGCTGCCGGAACCACCGCGGTCGGAGGAGTCGCTGTCGTCGCCCGCGCCGGAACGGTCACCGCTCGTCGAGTCGGATCGTGAGTTGCCTGAACTCTCGGACGTACCGTCGTCGCCCGCTTCGCCTGAGGCCGATCCGGTGTCCCCGTCGTCGTCGACATCGGCGGACTCGGTCGGCAAGTCCTGGCCATCGTCGACCACGATGTCCCGCAGGGTTTCCCGGCCCACGTCCCGTGTCTCGACGGTGTCCCTGGGCGTCTCGGCATCGGCTCCGGCGTCGGATGTGGTGTCGCCACGGTCGGTGGTCGGCTCGATGGGCCGGCCGCGTGGTGGTTCGGTGACCTCTGGCTCGCCGCCCGTGCCGGCGTCGGGACGTGGCGTCTCGACAGGGCGGTCCGTCCGGGGCGGGTCGACCTTCCATCCGATCGACTTCAGGAGTGCCGAGACGAGCGGGACGGTCTCCAGCCAGACTCGAATGCTCCACGGTCCACGCGGATCCGACACCAGCACGATGACCGGACCGTCGGTACCCGGCGGGGGCGGAGTCAGGCTGGTGCCGCCCTCGGGTGCACCGGGCGCTCCGGGCCCGCCGGAGCCCTGGGCGTCGCCGGTGTAGACGACGAACGGACTGTTCGCGTCGAGTCCGGCGATGACGGTCATGACCGCCAGGTTCTGTTGCACGGCACGTTCTTTGAGTTCGTCGTCGAGCTCCGTCGACAACACTGCGCGGGTTCGGGGACCGCCGGCGATGATGGGTCCGACCGAGTGCGGAAAGTCGATGACCAGCGTTCTCGGTGTACCCGTGGAAGACAGGTCGCGTGTCATGGGAGCGGCCGGCCCGCCGGTCGGTGTAGCAGCGACGGACGGGGCGGCGAGGCCGCCGGCGCCCGGCGACAACGGGATCGGTTGGCTCCACCCGGTGGTCGATTCGGTGGCCACCTGGACCGTGTCCGGCGCGGCGAGAGCGTGGACCAGGGTGGTCACGTTGATCGATGCGACCGCGGTCGGGATGACGGTGGCCAGCGAGAGCGCGCCGAGGGTGAGAGAGGCGTTGGAGAGGCCCGAGGGTCGTCGAAGAGGACCGACGCCGTCGTTCTCGACGGCGCGTCGCGTGCCGCGCCGATATCCTGCCACCCCTGGGCCCCCTCTTTGTCGATCAGATATTAGACGGCGAGTGGGCTGCTCGCTGTCGTCTGAATGACACAAATCGGGACATCTACTCGGAGGGTCAGCTACTGGAGATCAAGGTCCTTCCAGATCCAGCAGCGCGGCCACCCGCTGGGTGAGCCGGAAACGCAGCGGTTTCCTCGTGACGGTCTCGATGATCCCGGCGTCGTCCAAGCGCTGGAGTCGCGGTCGGACGAACTGACTGGATCTTCCCAGCACGTCGGCCAGGGTGTTCGATCGGACGGCGCGGTTCACATCGAAGTAGTAGGCCTGGCCGAGGGTGTACAAGATCGCGCCGAAGTCGTCAGGACTTATCGGCGGTGACGACTCGCGGTCGAGCCCTACGCTGAGCGGAAACTGTTCGTCATCAACCAGATCGCGAAGGCGTGCCCTGAGCGCCTCGATCTTCTGCCGACGTTCGGAGAGGTCGAGCAGCAGCCGATGTTGTGCCTCGGCGATGATCTCCAACATTCTGATCAAGAAAGGCGTCAGATCCCCGCGATTCAGTGGATTCTCCACGTCCGCGAACGCGCGATAGTAACGGTCCTTGTTGTCGGCGACGGTCGCCGACAGCGCGAGGCTCGCGTACGGAGCGATCACCTGTCGGAGGTCGAGTGCGAGAAGGTAGCGCCCGGTTCGGCCGTTGCCGTCGTAGAACGGGTGCGTGTACTCGAAGATGAAGTGCGCAGCCACGGCCCTGATGAGTTGGGGGACCGAATCGTCGCGCGCCTGGCTCAGCATCAGGGTGAGCGCTGCGTCGATCGCTGACTCGGGCACGACTCCGGTATGCACGATCTTGGTCCCGGATTCGATCGATACCGGCCCCTGCCGGAACAGCCGCCCATCGGGAGCGTCTTCATCACGGATCTCTCCCGCGGTCACCGCGTCGTAGACAGCCCGGATGTCGTCCAGCGTATGCGGACTTTCGGCCTCGTCGTTGCCGATGTCGAGGTAAAGACGCGCCATCTCCGCGAAGCGCTTGTTTTCGATGGGTTGTCGCGCCCGGACGGCCCTGATCGCAGCACCGATCTCCTGTCGGGTCGAACGGACCTGTTCGATCTCGTTGGTCGCTTGGATTTCGTCGATGACCATGCGATGGAGATAGTGGGTCCGTGCTCGTCCTGGCAGATCTTTCCACTCGGACTGAATCTTCGGCTCAAAGCTCATGATTCGTTCGATCAGCACTGCGATCTCGGGGGTCAGCAGCGCGAACATCGGGTACTCGCCGATCATCAAGTCCCAGCGGAGGGCGGCGGGAGACTCGCGTCGGACCCGTTCCTCAGCGTCGGCGCCGACTTGATCGCGCTGGTGGAAGACGGACTTGAGCGTTCTGTATGACACTTGATCTATCTCCGCATCCATACGCAAAAGCGGGGTGGCCTGTATGGCCTATGTTATACAGAGACGGAGATAGATAAAATAAGGAACAGTCGGAGTGGCCTCTATTGTTCCAATGGTGCCCAGGGCTGCGTTCGCAGGGTCGGTCGACGGGGGTCGCGCACCGCGGGGCTGCCACACGCCCGCCTGTTCCTGGTTGAACGAGTGAACTAAACGGCCTGCGGTCAGTGCGTCGAGGCGGCCGCGCGGCGGATTTCTGACGACGCAGGGGTGGGCCAGAAGCGAGGCATGAGTGGCCGGGAGGAGATGGAGCCGCCCAGGGGAATCGAACCCCTGACCTATTCATTACGAGTGAATTGCTCTACCGACTGAGCTAGGGCGGCGTGCTACGCGAGGCAGCGCAGACGAGTCTAGCGAGGGACGGGGGCACGAACAAAACCCGGGTCGTCGAAGCCAGAGGGCCCAGGTCAACCCGGGAAGTCGGAACCGCAGACGACCGGCACCCGACGCTGCGGATCGAGTGCGTTGCGGACGAGCGCAGCGACGGTCGGGGAGTAGGCCATCCCGACGTGACCGATCTTCGACGCCGGGCACACGTCCTGGATCACCGTGTTGGTGATGTTGGGGCCGGGCGGCATCAAGGTCACGGTGTACGGCGTCGAGATCTCGTCGAATCGCGTCGCGAGGTTCACGTATCGGATCGAGCGATGCGTCGGACCCCAGTAGCTCTGACCGGGGGCACGGGCCGGTAGGCGGTCGGTGATCGACCCGACGCGGGAGTATCCCCGGTTCGACGCGGACAGCCCGACGATCGTGCCCACCTGTTCGGCGCGTCCGGGCAATTGGGTGACGAGCTGTGCGATCGCGCCGCCCTGGCTGTGGCCGACGACATCGACCTTCTGGGCACCGGTGGCAGCCAGAACCCGTCCGACGAAAGCCGGGACCACACGGGCGGACTGCTCCTTGTTGCCCAGGCCGCCGGTGTTGCCGCTCCAGCTCGTCTGGCCGTAGGTCAGGCTGAACACGCAGTACCCCGCGTTGGCCAGGGTCGGCGCGAGATACGCCCAGTTGGCGCTCTGGTTCATGGCGGTCGCGTGCAATAGCACGACCGGATTGCGTCCGTCCCGGTCGCGGCAGCCGAAGCGGTTGGCGCCGGCGGGCGACTCCGATGCCGGACTCAGGTAGCGAGTGGCGATGGCGGTCGGCGCATCCGTGATCACCGGGAACGGCGCGGCGTTCGCGCTTCCGGCCACGAGGCACAAACCTGCGGCGGCTAGCGCGAGCACAGCCGCCGTGACTCCGGATCGGATGCTGTTCATGGTCGGATTGTCGCCGACGACGCGGCGACGCGACCCGCGATTGCCGGAACGCCGGGCGGTCTAGGCGAGTACCTCGGCCAGTTGCGTCAGGCGAACACTGTTTCCCGACGGGTCGCGGAAACCCGCGTCGATGCCGTACGGCCGTTCTTCGGGTGTCTCGGTGAACTCGGCGCTGGCGATGCGAATCATGTTGTCTTCCTTCGCTTGAGGGATGTTGCGGTGTGAGATCAACGTAAGTCGCTGCGGCCGTCGAGGTCTTCTCCCCGTGTGCTGTCCTCACGTCGCCCGTCGCGTGTTGCTTCACTTCCCGGGGATTGCGCGGTCCGGCTCGTCGGAGCCGGGCGCGAGTAGACGCGCAGAACGCATGCCGGTATCCGTGCGTACGTGGAGGCGGGTGGGAACGAATCCCGATATGCGGTCGGCGTCTTGCCGAATGCGCGAGTGAAGCTCGTGGTGAACGAACCGACACTGGAAAGACCCACCGCCATGCAGATGTCGGCGACGGTACGGTCTGTCGTTCGCAGCATCGCCGCTGCCCGCTCCAGTCGTCGAGTCTGCAGATACGCGTGTGGCGACTGTCCGTATGCGGCCGCGAAGGCCCGCGAGAAGTGGGCGCGGGACAGTTTCGCCGCGGCGGCCATGTCGTCGACCGTCAGCGGCTCGGCGAAGCGCACGTCCGCGAGATCCTTGGCGCGCAGCAGGTGACGGGCCGGGTGTGCGCTGGGCATGAATTCGATGATGCCCACGTCGACACGTCACCGTCGGATGTTCGGTGACCTCAGTCGCGGTCGCGTCGCCGGAACTCGACGCCGCGCGGCGACAGTTCGTACCCGACGACGAGGCTGTCGGTCAGCCCGAGCTTCTTGAGCTTGGCGATGTCCTGCTTCAATCCTGCTCGGTCCCTGCCGAGTTCAGCCGCGAGGTCGGTCGACACCACGCCCGGGCGGCGCGCGATGAGGTCGAGGGTTTCTCGGGTCCATGGACCGTTCTTGGACCGGGAGTCCATCCGGTCGAGGCGGGTTCGGATCTCGTCCACGTCCGCGTCCGCGAGATCATCGTCGGCGCGCAGGGCGATCCGTGGGTCCTCGCCGATGCACTGCAGTCCGATGCGGTAGGTCGGATTGTGGACGTTGACGCAGAGGGCGGCCCGGACGGCGTCGGCATCGTCGTATCCTGCACGCCGCGCCTCGTCGCGCGTGATCCGCTCGGGGTCGACGCGTTCCAGCGACGTCACCTCGATGACGTGAGTCAGCGCGATGAAGATCGAGCCGGGATGTATGCGCGGATGGCCCCATCGCCGGAAGGCGAGGTCGACGGTTCCGTCCGCGACCCCGCGGGCGACTGCGGCCGTGAGAAGCACACTCGCGACCCTAGTCAGCGCGACATCTGTGTGCATGAATTCGCAGCGCAGGATCGCCTGTCACCCCTGTGGATGACAGCTGAGAAGGTCCTGAGAGCTGTTGTAGGGTGTCCCGAGGTCAGCGACGGCATATGCCGACGTCATCGGGGGACCCCCTGCGTCGTGCCGTCGTTGAGCGCAACTTCACGACGACATGATCACCGGCCGGGGGGAGGGATCTTTGGTGCCGCCGCGCGCTTCCGCACTGTGGTTCCCCGACGTCCCGCCGTCGCCCGCTTCCGACGCGACGCCAGCCGCCGATCTGGCCGCTCACCTGGCCCGATACCGCTCCGTCGGCCCAGCTCAGGTGGCCCCGCAGCCGTCCGTGGTGGCTGTTCTCGAGCGTCCACTTCCACAGCTCGAGGAGCCGATCCGCCCGGTGGTCGCCGTACCGCAGGTCGTCGCGCCTCGCCCGGCGTCGGAGCTCGACGCGTTCCTGGCGGAGGCGGAGAAGTCGGTCCGTGCGAAGCGGAAGAGCGGATCGGCCGCACGCGGTGAGACGCCCGCACGTCTCGGTTCGCCACTGCGAATCGCAGGTGCGGCAGCAGCGATTCTTGTGATTGTCGCCACAGCCTTGGGTGTGGTCCTGACGCGCGGCGGCGAGTCCGAATCGACGACGGCATCGACGTCCACCGCTGACGCCTCTGATTCGCTGTTGCCATCCACGTCCGCTGTGGCGAGCGAGCCCGCCTGTACGCAACGCCCGGTGGGGGCGGGGACGACGGTGTCCGACGGCGACGATGCCGGTGATCAAGAGTCCGGCGCCGGCGCGATCCGCGCCTTCAACCACGCCTACTACGTTCTGCGCTCGGCGAGGGCGGCACGGGCGGTCGCGGCGCCGGGCGCGGTGGCCTCCGAGTACGTGATGCAGCAGTACATCAACCAGCGTCCCATCGGTACCCGGCACTGTCTGACGGTCGCCGAGCGCGGCCCGGGCGAGTACTCGGTGGTGCTCACCGAACTGCAGCCCGACGCGGCGCCCATCACCTACCGCCAGGTCATCCGCACGACGACCATCGGCGGAAGGTCCTACATCCAGTCCATTCGATCAGTTGAGTGAGATCTCGCCCGCCGTGGGCGCACCAGAGAGGTAGTCGAGTAATGAGTCATAGTCGGGGTCGGCACCGGAAGCGTCGGGTGCCGAGTGGTCCATTGCTGTCGCTGACATCGGCGGTGGTCGCAGCGTCGATCACTGCGGGCGCGGGAGCGGCGTTTGCGGTGCCGGAGCAGGGGGGCACGAGTCCGGGTGACACGGCGCCGGGGCAGGGTGGCACGAGTCCGAGCGATGTGTCGCCGGATGGTGGTGCCGGTGCTGAGGCCACGGTCGAGCCGGTCGTGGTTCCGGGGCCGGGCAGTATTCCGGGGCCGCCGGTGGAGGCGCCTTATCAGGCGTACACCGCGCCTGGGTCGTATTCGTATGACGAGCCCTACACTCCGTTGATCAACAATCGGGTGGCTCCGCGGGTTGCTCCGCCGGTTCGGCCGATCGCGCCGCCGCCGGAGAAGATCCGTGTGGGCAACTTCGTCACCGACATTCCGGAGGGGATGTCGAAGCGTGATGTGAACTCGATCAATGCGTGGTCGGCCTATGGTGAGGCGAAGATCGCGCAAGGTTTGATCTCTGCTGGTGTTCCTGAGGACGAGGCGACGCGTCGTGCTGCCGCCACGATCATCGGTGTCATGGCCGGTGGTACGGCTGGTGCTGTCGCGCTTGGTATTCCGTCGGCGGTTGTGGGCGCGGGAGTTGGTGCGGGAGTCGGGGCGTTGATCGGCTCCGCGTTCCCGCCGCAGCCGTTTCAGACGGGTGTAGGTGCACTAATCGGTGCCGGGGTTGGAGGTGCCGGGGCTGGCGCTGCAGGCGCAATAGTCGGTTTCGCCATCGGTGGGACTGCTGGCGGAGCCCTCGCGTATGCGCTTGGCGCGGGTGACCCCGGCGCGAACCCGGATGAGCCATGGAATCAGAACGGTCCACGGCACGCGCTCCCGCAGCCTGATGGGCCGAATCAGTTTGAATTCCACCTGACAGCAGATCGCGCGCGCAGCGCGGGGTTGCCAGCCGTCGACTATGTCGTCAACCATCGTGGCGACGTTGACGCAAGAATAGGGGCTTCGACCTTCAAATGGTCGGGAGCGCAAGCTCGGTCACCCTATGTAGTGTTCGGCCCGCAGACTGAGAAGTCGGTACGCGACTGGACTCGCGCACAGTCCGACAGCCTGAAGAACGCGGTCCCTGGAAGTGACGTCTTGTGGCCGGCTGAGGTTGGCAACTCTTCAGCCGAACATCACTGAGAACAAGGGCCTTTGAATATGAAACGTCTGTTGTGTGTAGTGATCGGCCTTGTCGTCGTGTCCGCGGGTGTTGTCGTCGGAGTTGGGAAAAGCGATGCTGCACCACAGTTGCCACGCATAGGTATTACCGGCGACACCATGGGAACCTTTGGCGATCATTCCTACTGCAGAGGAGTCCTGCACGTGGGCTTGACTGCCGCCCCATCCAAGCCCGGGGTCGTCCGGGTCACCCTCACGTCTTCTGGCTTCACAGGAAACGGTCCGAGTTGGAAGCGGAAGCCGGTGTGTAAGCTTCTGATCGGCACAGTGCATACGAGCATCGAGGCGTATGCCAAATGGAACTTCTTTAACGCCGATTTTGGACCGCGCCGCGGACAGAAGGTGGTCCACGACATCAGGACCGGGTCCGGTCTTGTTCAGTTCCAGGCCGTCTCGTATGCGCGCAACAACCCCGTTCGCGTCATGCAGTCCTACGGAGTGTCGCACTACATGTTGGTCCCGTAGCTTACGAAGTGAGTTGAGTTTTTGATGTCAAGACGTATTGCAGTTGCACTGACGGTGGCTGTAGCAGCGCTGACCGGGGTGATCGCTGGTCCAGGAGATGTCAACGCGGCGCCCGAACTGCAGAGAATCTCGGTCAGCGGCAACCAATTTGCTACGGTGGGCAACCATTCATTCTGCAACGGTGTACTACACGTCAGTCTCACCGCAGCGCCCAGGGAGCCGGGAGTTGTCCGCGTCTCGCTCACGTCTCGCGGATTTACCGGCCAGGGGCCGAGTTGGAAGCGGAATCCGGTGTGCAAGCTGTTGGTCGGCACGGTGCACACCAGTGCGATTGGGTACGCGCAATGGAACTTCTTCAATGCCAATTTTGGTCCGAGGCGTGGGCAGAAGGTGGTTCACGAGGTCAGGACTGGGTCGGGAGTGGTCGAGTTTCTGGTGTCGACGTATGCCCGTAACAACCCGATTCGTCTGAGGCAGTCGGTGGGCGTGTCGTACTACATGCTGGTTCCTTGACGAACCCAGCGAAAACTGACGATCTAGTACGCCGCACCGCGCCGACAAGATATTCGGTGCGTGCTCACAGATGGGTGGCGCACCGACGCGGGGCCACTTCCAATTTTTGATCCGAATCGAATAGTGAGGGACGAATGAATAAACTCATGGTCTTTATGGTCGTGCTTGTCTTGGCAAGTATCGCTACGGTTGCTGGCGGTGGTCACTCAACCGCAGCCCCTATTCCCCAGCTATCAACGACCGGGAACAATTTCGGCACCTTTGGTGACCACTCCTTCTGCCGCGGAGCTGTCAACATCGGTCTCGATGCGCCGGCAGGGAAGCCCGGCGTGGTTCGAGTAACTGCACGGTCGCACGGGTTCACAGGCGACGGCCCGGGATGGAGGAAGAATCCGAGGTGTCGAGTCCTCTTCGCGACAACGTACACAAGCGGTCGAGGACTCAACATTCAGAAGTGGGTAAGAGCTGGCTTCGGGCCGCGACGCGGTGAGAGCAAGACTTGGGACGTTCATACGGGTTCGGGTGTGGTCGTATTCGGCGTAACTGCCTACTCGGCTAACAGCCCGATCGCCTCACCCCAGTCATACGGGGCGGGTTTCTACCTGTTGGTCCCGTAACTGAGCGCCCGCAGAAGGTAAAGAGGGATCAAATGAAGCGATTACTCGCGACTATTTTTGTCGGACTTATCGTTGGCGCCTTGTGCATGGCGGGCGTCGGTCAGGCGTCCGCGGCTCCGATTCCCCAAGTTTCGACTACCGGCTACAACTTCGGGATATTCGGCGACCACTCCTACTGCCGGGGTGCGGTCAACGCGACTGTGGATGCGCCGAAGGGTAAGCGGGGTGTAGTCAGGGTCACGGTGCGGTCGCACGGGTTCACCGGGGCTGGGGCGAGTTGGAAGCGTAATCCGAATTGCCGAGTGCTCTTTGGGAACTACTACACCAGCGTGCGGGGTTACAACCTGGAAAAATGGGTTACCGCAACGTTCGGCCCGCGTCCGGGCGAGAAGAAGGTTTGGGAGATCAACACCGGCTCAGGTCCAGTCAGCCTTGGGTTCGGTGGGTTTTCGCCCAATAGTCCTGTTCGAGTCCCTTCCGGCTACGGTTCGACCATCTACATGCTCGTTCCCTGAATCCACATGACCAACCCGACCACACCACGCGACGGCGACCCGCAGGCCTGGGCCGAGCGGGCCGTCGTCGTGTGCGGGACAGCGGGAGGCGTTGGCACGTCGGTTGTTTCGGCGCTGCTCGCGGAGCATCGGGCGTCGTCGACGCTCGGGCTGCTCTCGTGGTGGGTGGACGCGTCGGGCAACGACTGCGACATCGAGCTGCGGCTCCGCGGGTCGGGTAACCCCGAACTGTTGCGCACGGCGTCGGGCACGGGTCTGTGGCTTCCGCCCGAGGAGGCGACGGTCACCGACGCCGTCGTCGAGACGTGGCGGCAGGGCGCGGTTCCCGTCGTCGACGCCGGTGCGCATCCGCTCACGTTGCTGCCCGAACTCGCCGAAGACGACCTCCCGAACCTCACCCCGGTGCTCGTCATCGCCGCGAGACCCGACTTACTCAACCGCGCCCGGGTCGTCTTCACCGAATGGGACCGGGCCGGGGTGCTGGAGAAGACGATCGTCGTCATCTCCTCCCAACTACCGGCCACCCATCAGGACGGACTCGCCGACATGCTGGTCAACGTGGTGTCCGGTGCGGTCGGCGGAGTGATCGGACTCGACTACGACCCCGTCATCGGCGCCGGCACCCCCCTGGACCAGGAGGCGCGCCGCGGGTTCCTCCCGGCGACGCACCAGGCGATCGCGACCTTGGCCGCGGCGACCACCAAGAGGCACTGAGGCGCGCCCCCTTTCGCAATCCACCGGAACGGGGCAGCATGGGGCGACATGACCGGGTCCACTCGCTCACCGCTCACCACCGCCGAGGCCGCCGAGATGGTCGCCGATCCCTGGCGTGTCATCGCCGACAGACTCGCCGCCGCCTACAACACCGGATCGATGGTGCGGGGCGGCGAGTTCGTCGCCAAGATCATCGACGCCGCCGAAGAGGCGAACCACCACCCCGACATCGATCTGCGTTACGGCACGGTGCATCTCGTGCTCACCACGCACAGCGCGCACCAGCTCACGGAAGCCGATGTCGCGCTGGCGAACCGGATCACGGGCATCGCCGCCGACCTCGGCCTCGAGCCGGTGTCCGCGCCCGTCACCCAGTTCAACCTCGCCATCGACGCCCTCGACATCCCGGCCATCAGGCCCTTCTGGAAAGCCGTCCTGGGCTACGGCGACGCGGCCGATCGCGAACCTGTCGACCTCGTCGATCCGGCTGGGCGCCTACCCAGCGTTTGGTTCCAGCAGATGGACGAACCTCGTCCCCAGCGGAGCAGGATGCACGTCGACCTGTGGATCCCGACCGACGAACTACACGAGCGGCTGCAGTCGGCCATCACCGCCGGCGGCCAACTCCTCACCGACGAGTACGCCCCGGCCTTCTGGGTCCTCGCCGACGCCGAGGGCAACGAGGTGTGCCTGTGCACCTGGCAGGACCAGAACTACTGATCAATCGGGGTGGTGAGTGACGCCGCCGAACTGCTGAAAACCACCCTCCACAGGCGGACCGACGACAAATTGCCGTCGGCGCCCTCCTGGAGGGTGGTTTTCAGTCGAGATCGAAGCCCTACGGCTAGGAGCAATGCCCCTCGGCGCGGGCGACGTCGGCGACGGCGGCCGCGACCGCCGGGGCGACCCGGTCGTCGAGCGGGCTGGGCACGATGCGGTCGGCGCGCAGGTCGTCGGCGACGACCGAGAAGATGGCTTCGGCCGCAGCGATTTTCATGCCCTCGCTGATGCGTCGTGCACCGGCGTCGAGCGCACCCTTGAAGACGCCGGGGAAGGCGAGCACGTTGTTGATCTGGTTCGGGAAGTCGCTGCGCCCGGTCGCGACGATCGCCGCGTACTTGGCGGCGGCCTCCGGATGGATCTCCGGGTCGGGGTTCGACAGGGCGAAGACGATCGAATCGTCGTTCATCGACGCGATGAGCTCTTCGGGGATCAGACCTGCCGACACACCGATGAAGACGTCGGCGCCGGCGAGCGCCTCGACCGCGCCACCGGTCAGCCCGCGCGGGTTGGTGCGTGACGCCAGTTCGCTCTTCGACTCGTTCAGGCCGTCACGTCCCGCGGACACGATGCCCTTGGAATCCAACACGACGACATCGGAGATGCCCACTGCCAGAAGGATGTTCGCGCACGCGACACCCGCGGCACCGGCGCCGGAGATCACGACCTTCAGGCCGGCGAGATCGCGGCCGAGGTGGGTCGTCGCGCCCTTGAGGGCGGCGAGGACGACGATCGCGGTGCCGTGCTGGTCGTCGTGCATGACCGGGCAGTCGAGCGCCTCGATGACGCGGCGCTCGATCTCGAAGCAGCGCGGCGCGGAGATGTCCTCGAGGTTCACGGCGCCGAAGCTCGGGCGGAGTCGGATCAGGGTCTCGACGATCTCGTCGGGATCCTGGGTGTCGAGAACGATGGGGATCGAGTTGAGTCCGGCGAAGCTGCGGAACAGTGCGGACTTGCCCTCCATGACCGGCAGCGAGGCGCGGGGACCGATGTCGCCGAGTCCGAGGACCGCAGAGCCGTCGCTCACCACGGCGACCAGGCGATCGGTCCAGGTGTACTTGTTCACCAGGGTGGCATCGGTGTCGATCGCACGCGACACCTGGGCCACACCCGGGGTGTAGGCGATCGACAGGTCGCGCTGGGTGTCGATGGGTGCGCGCAGCTCCACCGAGAGCTTGCCGCCGACGTGGGCCAAGAAGATCTCTTCGTCGGTGATGGGGTGGTCGGCGATCGTGGGTTCGGTGTAGGGGGTCTCACCCATACGTGTGTCCTCCGTGCTCGTCACGGGTCCTCCTGAAAAGCCGCGAAATGCGGGTTGCATCGTCTCGCCGGCCACGCTGCCCGCGAGCTAGAAGTGATCCGCATCGACGCGAGCAGGTGGGCTCAGCGGACGCGGGCCGGGCTCGTGCGAGCGGGGTGACGCTCGTTACGGCCGGATTAAGTGTCTCACCGTCTGGGATCGTTCCGGAAGGTGGGTCGGCCCAGGTGAAGTGTCCAATGATCATTGATAAGGTACAACTTGTGTCTATGTTGCATGCGACCTCCGAATCCGCTGCTGAGCGGGTATATGTCGAGGTCAAAGAGCAAATTCTCACAAACGCGATCGCCGGCGGTGAGCTGATCAGCGAGGGTGAGATCGCCGCGAAGTGCTCGGTGAGCCGTACGCCGGTGCGCGAGGCGTTCCTGCGGTTGGAGACGGAAGGCTGGATGCGTCTCTACCCGAAACGGGGAGCCCTCGTGGTCCCCATCGGTGAGCGCGAGATCCGCGACGTCGTGGACGCGCGCCTGCTCCTCGAACGGCACGCGGTGCGTGCGGTCGTGGGCCGGCCGGGCGCGGTGGCCGGACTCGTGCGGAGTCTGCGCGCCAACCTCGACGCCCATCGTCGGTCCGACGCCTCGGACATCCGGGAGTTCTCCCGCATCGACGCCGAGTTCCATCAGCTCATCGCCGCCGCGGGCGACAACGCATTGCTGTCGGGCTTCTACACCACGCTCGGAGAGCGGCATCGACGGATGACGACGGCGTCGGTGCACCGGGACGCGAGTGTCGCGGCCCGGATCCTCGACGACCACCGCGCGCTCCTCGACGCGATCGAGTCCGCCGACGCCGAACGTTTCGACACGCTGCTCGCCGGCCACCTCGTCGCGGTTCACGATCTACCCGGGCACGACCTCCCCGGGGCGCCGGCATGAGCGCCGACCGCGCGCGCTTCGGATGGCCCGCCGTCGCGCTCGCCGTGTTCGCCACCGCGTGGGGCGGCAACGAATTCACGCCGCTGCTGGTCATGTACCGGCAGATCACCGACATGTCGCCGGTCGTCGTCGACGCGCTGCTCTTCGCCTACGTCCTGGGCATCGTGCCCGCCCTGCTGATCGGCGGCCCGTTGTCGGATCGGCTGGGCCGACGGCCACTCATGCTGCCCGCCCCGCTGTTCGCGGCGGTCGGTTCGGGACTGCTGGCCGCGGGCTCGGAGTCGGTAGCACTGCTGACCGCCGGGCGGGTGTGCAGCGGCATCGCGCTGGGGCTCTCGATGGCCGTGGGCGGGAGCTGGATCAAGGAACTCTCGGACCGAGACGGTGCGCGGACCGGTGCCGGCGCCGGTCGCGCGGCCATGAGTCTCACGGCCGGCTTCGGCGTCGGCGCCGGGGTGGCCGGGGTGCTCGCGCAGTGGGGGCCGTGGCCGCATGTGCTGCCGTACCTGATCAACATCGCCATCGCGGTCGTCGCGGCGAATCTGATCGTGCTGGTGCCGGAGACGCGTCCCAGACAAGATTCGCCGGGGCGTCTGCGGGACGACCTGCGCATCCCGTCCGCGGGCCATCGTCGTTTCCTGTTCGTCGTGCTGCCACTGGCGCCCTGGGTTTTCGGTGCCGCCGCATCGGGTTACGCGATCGTCCCTGCCCTCATGTCCGCCCGCACCGCGGGAGCGCCGATCGCGTTCGCCGGCCTGTGCTGCGTCCTCGGCCTGTCCGCCGGTTTCGGCATCCAGTCGTTGGGTCGGCGGATCGACCGGCCGGGGAGTCTCCGCGGTGTCGTCGTCGCCTTCGTGGTGCTCGTGGCCGGAATGGTCCTCGCAGCCGTGGCGGCACAGGTGCTGACCGTATGGGTCGCGCTCCTGGCGTCGACGTTGCTCGGCTGCGGATACGGCATGGCGATGATCGTCGGCCTGCTGGAGGTGCAGCGCATCGCCGGACCCGACGACCTCGCCGGGCTCACGGCCGTGTTCTACGGCGTGACCTACCTCGGCTTCGGGGTTCCGGCGGTTCTGGCCTGGATCTCGGAGAGCTGGCCGGCGATCACCTACCCGGTCATGTTCGGCTTCGGCGCCGTCGCCGCAATGATGAGCTTGATCGTCGCTCTCCTCGGACATCGTCGTCACGGTGCGCCCGACGACGAACCCGGTACCGCCGCGATGGCGGGCTCGGCCGCCGGGGCCGCCCGCACACGGTGACGCGTCGTCGATCGACCACCCGGTAACCTGCTGAGAGTTTGATCAGGCACCGCGCAGTGACACCGCGGTGCGACGGGGAGTGCAGCGGGTGAGTGTGGAAAGGCGCAGACGATGATGCTGGGAGCATGGGTCGTCGTGGTGACCGCGCTCGTGCTCATCCTGCCCGGCGCGTTCGTCGGCCGACGGATGAACCTCCCGTGGCCGGTCGCGCTGGCCGCCGGTCCGCCCATCACGTTCGCCCTGGTCTCGATCCTGACGGTGCTGTACTCCGTCGTCGGCTTCGAGTGGAATGCCGTCTCGGCCCTGGTGGGTCTGGTCTTCGCGGTCGGCGGTGCCTGGGTCTACTCGGCGCTGCTGCTCACCCGCTGGGGCCAGCGGCTGGCGCCGGTACCCGACGCCGACGGCGAATCCCGCGTGGGACGGACCGCGATGGTGCGGGTCGCCGCCGGGCTCGGACTCGGTGGACTCGTCATCGCCGTCACCTGCATCCGGCCGATCGCGACGACGGCATTCGCCGGTCTCGGCAACATCTCGCAGGTGTGGGATTCCTTGTGGCACGCCAGTTCGCTGCGCTGGATCCACGAGACGGGCGTCGGTTCGGCCATGCGGATGGGCGAGCTGATGAACTACGACACCCAGGGGTTCAATTACTACCCGAACACCTGGCATGCGCTGGGTGCGTTGCTGTTCCCGCTGACCGGTGCCGACCCGGTCGAGCTCTACAACACGTATTCGCCCGCAGTGCTGGCGATCACCGTCCCGCTCGGTGTCGCGTCGCTGGCCTACTGGTTCGCGCGGCACCGCTACGACGTCGACTCGTCGGCTCTCATCGCCGGTACCGCGGGTGCGCTGAGCGCGCTGTTCCCGTCCCTGCCCTACGTCGAGGTCCAGCTGACCTCGGTGCCGAACGCGGTCGGCGTGAGCCTGGCGCCGGTCGCCGCCGTCCTCGTGATGAGCGTGGTGTCGGACAGATCGCGTGTGCTGCCGGCCGCGCTGGCCGTGGCCGGTGTGACCGCCACCCACCCCTCCGGCCTGATCGTCGTCGGCGTGATCGTCGTCCTCTGGTGGCTGTGCGAGGGTCTGTGGCGTTCGGTCGCCGGTCGCCTGCGCGATCTCGCGACGCTGGCCGTCACGGCGGTGGTGACGCTGGTGCTCATCGCACCGGTCGTCCTGGGCACCATCCGGGTCGCCGACACCAATGAACTCCCGTTCTTCGACTTCCGTGAGGAGACGATCGGGGTCCTCGACGGGCTCGTCAAGGGCGCGTTCAACGGGACGATCCCGCTCGAGCTCGACCACTTCCCGGTGTGGCCGCTGATCGTCGTCACCCTGCTCGGGCTGATCGCGCTCGTATGGCTGCGATGCTGGGCCGGCCTGGTCGCATGGTTCGTGTTCGCCCTGGTGACCGCCAACGCGATGGTGTCCCTGGGGCCGCTGTCGTACCCGCTCGGGGCGATCGGCGGCTACTTCTACAACTCACCCCACCGGCTCACGTTCGTGGTCGCGATCCTCTCGGCCGCGGCGGCCGGCGTCGCGATCGGGGTTCTCGCGCTCGGCGTCGCGGGTCTGGTCCGACGGCGCGTGGCATCGGACCCGACCGACGGTCAGGAGAAGGCCGAGGCGACTTCGGGGAAGGCGCGCTGGGTGGTGGCCGCGACGTACGTGGTGTTGCTGGGTCTGATCGCCGGCGCCGCCGTCGTGCGTTATCCGCCGAACGCGCAGATCGCGTCGAAGGAGCGGGGCGGCAAGTATGTCGGGCCCGACGATCTCGCCGCCTACGAGTGGCTCGCCGCGCAGCCCGACGCCCAGGACGTCCTCGTCCTCAACAACCTCGACCAGGGCACCGGCTACCTGTACCCGGTCACCGGGGTCACCCCGATGTTCCCCTTCTACCGGGCCAACGAGTTCTCCGAGCGGCAGCGCGACCTCTTCTGGGGTGTGTCGGAGATCGGCGCCGACCCGGCCATCGACCAGATCGTGCGAGACATGAACGTGCACTACGTGATCGACTCGCCACCGAGTTACTGGGAGTTCCAGCGCGGCATGCCCGACCCGGCGCGCGGTCACCAGGGCGACCCCTTCCTGGCGTTGCGTCAGAACGGCGCTCCCGGATTGACCGAGGTGTTCCGCCGCGGCGACGCGGTGGTCTACCGCGTCAACAACCTCGTCTACCCGCCGCCGCCCGCGCCCTGAGTGGCTCCGCTCCTCAGCAACTGCGGCTCGGCGGCCGTCGTGGGCCACGGAAGACCAATCCTGGGCGACTGAACTCATGCTCCCTGAGGTGCGAGCGAAGCGAGCCACGAAGGGCTCCGCAACGTGTCTCACCAGGCCCTTCGTGGCTCGTCGCTATCGCTCCTCACACCTCAGGGAGCAATGGGGTCGCTTCTTTCGGATTAGGAGACTGCTGAAATAGTCGGTGTCGTTTCGGTGTGGGGTGAGCGGGTTTGCCTGGTGGGCTGGGATCCTGGTGGGTATGCAGGGTGAGCCGG
>NZ_JBHUXZ010000024.1:0-75105 GCF_042668985.1 Gordonia sp. NPDC057258 | reverse complement strand
TCGCCCTCGACGCCCTGAACATGGGATTGTGGGCACGGTCGCGTGCCGGCCACGACGTGGCCGGGCTGATCCACCACTCCGACCGCGGAGTGCAATACCGAGCCATCCGCTACACCGAACGACTGGCCGAAGCCGAAGCGGTGACATCTGTTGGCTCCAAAGGGGATTCATACGACAACGCGATGGCTGAGGCGTTCAACTCGCTGTTCAAAGCCGAATGCATCCGTAACCCCGTGATGCGCCCGCGAGGCGGCTGGGCAGGTGTGGGCGAGGTCGAGATCGCCGTCGCTGAGTACGTCGAATGGTTCAACCACCGCCGCCTGCACGGCGAGATCGGACACGTCCCACCCGTCGAGTACGAGAGCGCCTACTGGTCGACCCACACCGTCACCAGCTACCGTGAGAACCCGGTCCCCGCAAACGCTGGAACCAACTAACCGAGCCTCCAGCAAACCCGGGGCGATTCACTCGCCGGCTGGTGCTGGTCGCTGGCGGTGCTCGACGACTAACCAGCACTGACACACAATCTTGGCCACCCGTCGCGGGACTCCCGCTGTGGTGAACAGGGAACGAATCCACGGCGTCGCTATGTGCGCCAGCACTTTTGGGTGCACGGTACGCACGTTTACATAGACCCGTCGGCCAGCGTTTTCATCTCCTGTCGAACACCGTTGAGCGGTAACCAACCCGCGTATATCAGTCCGACAACACCGTCGCGAGTAACGACCACCACACACCGCGGCGGGTGGCCAACCCCACAACAGCCCCTGAGAAGGAGGCAATTTCGCCATGGGACTTGACAGAGCAGCACTACATATCAGCGACGAGCCTCGAAGGGTCCTGGCGAGACGAGTTGCGAGGACCCTTCGTGACGCGCCCTCCGCAAGCTCCGAGCGCTCCTCAGGGAGCAGGAGGTGGCTCGCTTCGCTCGTACCTCAGGGAGCTGAGAATTCGGCCACTCGCACGGGGGGCTTCGTCCTGAGCCTCAGCGAATGCGCTGCGTCGGCGCGTCCGAGTCGGCCTCGGTCCCGCCGTCGTGGCGGTGCGAACGATCCTCGTGCACCGACCAGTCGTCGTCGGGTGCGCCCTTGTTCTGGTCGCGCCGGACGAGGAAACGGCCGATCGCAGCGCCGATGAAGGCCGGGACGAAGACGAGCAGTGCGGTGAACGACGCCCCGGCGATGAGCTCGATGAACAGGCTGGCCTGCCCGATGCCGGCCAGGACGACCGTGCCGAGGATCCAGGAGATCAGCCCGGCGAGGACGCCGGCGAGGACACCGGCCTGTAGCCAGCGGACGGTCAGATCCTCGTAGTCATCGGGATCCGGGTTGGCGCGGGCGTCGCGGATGCCGTCGTAACCACCCCACACCAGGGCGATGAGTACGACGACCGCGATCGCGATGGTGCGCCAGATCGTCGAGTTCAGCGGCGCCTGCACCACGGCGAATCCCAGCAAGACGCGGGCGAGGACGTGAACTGCGGTCATCGTCAGACCGCGCACCAACCACGAAGACATGCGCGTCATCTTACGCACGGGGGTGGTGACAGCGGACACACCCTGGTCGAAGTGGTCGGGTTTCGCGGGTCGGGCGGGTTCGCGCGGCTCGGGCGCCGGCCGTAGCGTGGCCAGGGTGCCGATCAACCATGACACCGCAGGCCGCCGCGCCCGGCTGCGTGCCGAACTGCGTACCGCGGACGACCCGGTCTCGTTCCTCGTCGTCTCCGACCTCGTCAACGTCCGCTACCTGACCGGGTTCACCGGCTCCAACGCCGCCGTGCTGATCGACGTCGACGATCCGGCCGGCGACCGGATCGCCACCGACGGCCGGTATCTCACCCAGGTCGCCGAACAGGTGCCCGACGTCGAGCCGATCATCGAACGCTCGGTGGCGCGTGCCCTCGTCGACCACGCCCGGGCCGCCGGGGCGGGTCGCGTCGGCTTCGAGGCCGACACCGAGACCGTGGCCGGGCACCGAGCGCTGTCCGCGGCTGTCGGGGACTCCGGGATCGAACTCGTCAGCACGACCGGTGTCGTGCAGAACCTGCGCGCGGTCAAGGAACCGGGGGAGATCGAGCTGCTCCGGGCGGCGTGCGCGATCGGGGATGCGGCCCTGGCGCAGATCATCGCCGACGGCGTCCTGCGGGCCGGGACGACCGAGCGGCAGGTCGCGCGTGCGCTCGAGTGGGAGATGTATCGCCTCGGGGCCGACGGGATCGCGTTCGAGACCATCGTGGCCGCCGGCCCGCACTCGGCGATCCCGCATCACCGGCCCACCCACACGGCTCTGGCGGACGGCGATCTGGTCAAGATCGACTTCGGCTCGGTGGTCGGCGGGTATCACTCCGACATGACCAGGACCTTCGTCCTGAGGCGCGCGGCGTCGTGGCAGCGGGACCTCTACGAACTCGTCGCCACCGCACAGGCCGCCGGCCGCCGGGCCCTCACGCCCGGGGCCGACCTGCGGGCGGTCGACGCCGCGGCCCGCGACGTGATCGCCGACGCCGGCCACGGCGAGAACTACGTGCACGGTCTCGGTCACGGAGTGGGACTGGAGATCCACGAAGCGCCGGGAATCGGCAAACTCGCGGCGGGTACACTGCCATGCGGTGCTGCGGTCACCGTGGAGCCCGGTGTCTACCTACCCGGATGGGGTGGGGTCCGGATCGAGGACACATTGGTGGTCACCGACGGCGACCCCGACCTGCTGACCGCCACCGACAAGACATTCACCGTCATCTGACTGCAAGGGAACGAAAACCACATGGCATCCACCGCCGACTTCAAGAACGGCCTCGTGCTGCGCATGGACGACCAGCTCTGGCAGATCATGGAGTTCCAGCACGTCAAGCCGGGCAAGGGCCCCGCGTTCGTGCGCACCAAGATCAAGAACGTGCTGAGCGGCAAGACCGTCGACAAGACCTTCAACGCGGGCGTCAAGGTCGAGACCGCGACCGTCGACCGTCGAGACATGACCTTCCTCTACAACGACGGCACCGACTACGTGTTCATGGACGCGCAGGACTACGAGCAGTTCTCCCTGCCGCCGGCCACCGTCGGCGACGGCGCCCGCTTCCTGCTGGAGAACATGACCGTGCAGGTCTCGCTGAACGAGGGCAACCCGTTGTTCGTCGAACTGCCGGTCACGGTGGAGCTGATCGTCGCCCAGACCGATCCCGGACTCCAGGGCGACCGTTCCACCGGCGGCACCAAGCCCGCCACGCTCGAGACCGGCGCCGAGATCCAGGTTCCGCTGTTCATCAACACCGGTGACAAGCTCAAGGTCGATTCGCGCGACGGCAGCTATCTCGGCCGCGTCAACTCCTGACCTGTGAAACAACCCGGAACCCGACACAAGGCGCGGCGGCGCGCGGTGGACCTTCTCTTCGAGGCCGAGGCCAAGAAGGTCAGTCCCGCGCAGCTCGTCGCCGAACGTCGTGAATACGTCCGCTCGGACGAGAGCGTCGGCTCGATCCACGACTACACCGCGACCGTGATCCAGGGACTCGCCGAGGACCAGGGTCAGGTCGACGCGGTCATCTCGTCGTATCTGCGTGACTGGACCCTCGAACGCCTCCCGGCCGTCGACCGCGCCATCATGCGACTGGCGACGTGGGAGCTGTTCAACTCCCTCGACGTCGACACGATCGTCGTCGTCGACGAGGCGGTCGAACTCGCCAAAGAACTCTCGACCGACGACTCGCCGGCCTTCGTGAACGGCGTGCTGGCCAAGATCGCCGAGCTCGCGCCGCAGGTCCGGGCAGCCGCTTCCGCCGAACCCGGTGGGGCCGCACCCGGACGGCCGGAGCCCAACTGATCCGCACCGGGTGTGGCGTACGTCGCGGGAATTCGTCGGCGTCGCCGCCCGGTGTAGAGTGTCGCGAGACAGACATCCTTTAACGATCCGTCCTGCGAGGCGGAGAAGGAGGTCGGCCTTGGCCAGCCCCGCTCCCAGGGTGCTGCTCGATGCCGCTGACGTGTCGCGCACGATTGCCCGTGTCGCACACCAGGTCATCGAGAAGACTGCTCTGGACTCGCCCGACGCACCTCGCGTCGTCCTCATCGGAATCCCCACTCGCGGAACATCTCTCGCCACCCGGCTGGGTGCCAAGATCGGCGAATTCGCGGGCGTCGACGTGCCGGTGGGATATCTCGACATCACGCTCTACCGCGATGATCTGCGCGGCAAGCCACACCGCCCGCTCGAGCGGACGATGGTGCCGGCCGGTGGCGTCGACAGCGCCATCGTGATCCTGGTCGACGATGTCCTCTACTCCGGACGGACGGTCCGTGCCGCGCTCGATGCACTGCGCGATCTCGGTCGTCCCGCGGCCGTGCAACTCGCGGTCCTCGTCGACCGTGGCCATCGCGAACTCCCGTTGCGCGCAGACTATGTCGGCAAGAACATCCCGACGGCCCGCGACGAACAGGTCTCGGTCCATCTCGTCGAACACGACGGCATCGACGAGGTCGTCCTCGCCTCGGCGTCGAGTTCGGTTGCCGCGGAGAGTGATTCATGATGCGGCATCTGTTGTCGACGCAAGACCTCAGCCGTGACGATGCCACCGCCCTCCTCGACGACGCCGAGCGTTTCGAGCAGGCCCTGACCGGGCGTGAGGTGCGCAAACTGCCGACGCTGCGCGGTCGGACGGTGATGACCGTGTTCTATGAGAACTCCACCCGCACCCGGGTCTCCTTCGAAGTCGCGGGCAAGTGGATGAGTGCCGACGTCATCAATGTCAGTGCTTCGAGTTCCTCTGCGGGCAAAGGGGAGTCGTTGCGCGACACGGCCAAGACCCTGCACGCGGCGGGCGCCGACGCGCTGATCGTCCGGCATCCGGCGTCGGGCGCGCCGGCCCAGATCGCCGACTGGACGACCACGCCCGCCGGTGACGGTCCCGCGGTGATCAACGCCGGCGACGGAACGCACGAGCATCCCACGCAGGCGCTCCTCGACGCGCTGACCCTGCGACAGCGGCTCGGTTCGCTCGAGGGCAGGCGGATCGCGATCGTCGGCGACATCATCCACTCCCGCGTCGCGCGGTCGAACGCCCACCTGCTCTCGACGCTCGGCGCCGAGGTCGTCCTGGTGGCGCCCCCGACGCTGCTGCCGGTCGGGGTGGACCAGTGGCCGGTGAGCGTCTCGGGAAGTCTCGACGCCGAGCTGCCGGCCGTCGACGCCGTCATGATGCTCCGCGTCCAGGCCGAACGCATGAACGGCGGGTTCTTCCCGAGTGCCCGCGAGTACTCGGTCCGTTTCGGGCTCAACGATCGTCGGATGGCGTTGCTGGCCGACGACGCCGTCGTCCTGCATCCCGGACCGATGTTGCGCGGCATGGAGATCGGCTACTCGGTGGCCGATTCGCCGAAGGCGACCGTTCTCGAACAGGTCCGCAACGGCGTGCACGTCCGCATGGCGGTCCTGTTCCGGCTGCTCGTCGGCTCTGATTCCGCGGGAGCACGCCTGTGACCGCCCACGACATCGTGTCAGGAGATGTGAAGTGACCGCCCGCACCGGATCCGTTCTTCTCCGCGCCGTCCGTCCGTACGGCGAGGGAGAGCCGATCGACGTCCTGGTCGTCGCCGGCGTCATCAGCGAGATGGGTTCCGCGGTCACAGCGCCCGACGGCACCGAGACGATCGACGGCAAGGGCGGCGTGCTGCTGCCGGGGTTCGTCGACCTCCACAGCCACCTGCGGGAGCCGGGCCGCGAGGACACCGAGACCATCCGGTCGGGTTCGGCAGCCGCCGCGCTCGGCGGTTACACCGCGGTCTTCGCGATGGCCAACACCAGCCCGGTGGCCGACAACTCGACCGTCACCGACAACGTGTGGCGGTCCGGGCGCGAGGTCGGACTCGTCGACGTGTACCCGGTCGGCGCCGTGACCGTGGGTCTGGGCGGCAAGCAGCTCGCGGAGATGGGCATGATGGCCGCCGGTGCCGCCGGCGTGCGGATGTTCAGCGACGACGGCAAGTGCGTCGACGATCCGCTCCTGATGCGCCGTGCGCTCGAGTACGCGACCGGGCTCGGCGTCCTCATCGCACAGCACGCCGAGGAGCCGCGACTGACCGTCGGTGCCGTTGCCAACGAGGGGCCGACGGCCTCGCGCCTCGGTCTGGCGGGCTGGCCGCGTGCGGCCGAGGAGTCGATCGTCATCCGCGACGCCCTGCTCGCGCGCGACGCGGGTGCGCGCATCCACATCTGCCACGCCTCGACCGTGGGTACTGTCGAACTGCTCCGCTGGGCCAAGGACCAGGGGATCGCGATCACCGCCGAGGTGACCCCGCACCACCTGCTGCTCGACGACTCGCGGCTGGAGACGTACGACCCGGTCAACAAGGTGAATCCGCCGCTGCGCGAGGTCCGCGACAAAGAGGCGTTGCGACAGGCGCTGGCCGAGGGGATCGTCGACTGTGTGGCCACCGACCACGCCCCGCACGCCGCGCAGGAGAAGTGTTGCGAGTTCGCCCAGGCCAAGCCCGGCATGCTCGGCCTGCAGACCGCCCTGCCGATCATCGTCGAGACCCTCGTCAAGCCCGGCCTGCTCGACTGGCGCGGCGTCGCGCGAGTGATGAGCGAGCGGCCCGCGCAGATTGTCGAACTCACCGATCAGGGTCGTCCGATCGAGGTCGGCGAGCCGGCGAACCTGGCCGTCGTCGACCCGGACACGTCCTGGGTGGTGCACGGTCCCGAGCTGGCGAGCTTGTCGGCCAACACCCCGTTCGAGTCGATGACCATGCCCGCCACCGTCACCGCGACGGTGCTGCGCGGCGTGGTGACGGCCCACGACGGGCAGGTGACCCGATGACCGCGAGACCCAGGCGTGGACTGGTACCGGCGATCCTCGCGGTGCTGGTGGTCGCCTCGGTGCTCGCGTCGCTGCTCGGATACGGCAAAATCGTCTTCAACGCCTGGTTCATCGGCGTGGTCGCACTGCTCGCCCTCGGGGTGGCGTCGGTGTTCTACCTGCTGGCGACCGGGAATCGGAAGAAGACCGCGGCGCAGGCCGACGTGATCGGCACGCTGCCGACGATCCCCACCGAGCCGGGCGCGGTACTCAGAGGTCCAGATACCGGCCTCTACCTCGGCAGCACCATCGCGCCGAGCTGGCAGAACCGGGTGACCGTCGGTGACATCGGCGACCGGGCGTCCTCGGTGCTGACCGAGTTCGAGACGGGCATCCTCATCGCGCGTCAGGGAGCCAGTGACCTCTGGATTCCCCGGGAATCGATCACCGCGGTCCGGACCGAACGCGGCATCGCGGGCAAGGTGATGACCGCCGACGGCGTCCTCGCCATCCGCTGGGTCCTGCCCAGCGGCACCGAGATCGACTCCGGGGTGCGCGCCGACGACAAAACGATCTACCCCGGCTGGGTGAGCGCCTTCGCCGGGACGCATGACAGTGGACACGGGCCACAGGGACAAGGGGCACAGGAATGAACACAGCGGTCTTGGTGCTGGAGAACGGCCAGGTGTTCACCGGCCGGAGCTTCGGCGCAGTCGGCCAGACCCTTGGCGAGGCGGTGTTCTGCACCGCGATGACCGGCTATCAGGAAACCCTGACCGATCCGAGCTACCACCGGCAGATCGTGGTCGCCACGGCGCCGCAGATCGGCAACACCGGCTGGAACACCGAGGACGGCGAGAGCACGGGCAGCGCCGGGAGCACCGGCGTCGACGGTGACTCGGGCAAGATCTGGGTCGCGGGGTATGCGGTTCGCAACCCCACCCGACGCGTCTCCAACTGGCGCGCGACGACCTCCCTCGCAGAGGAGCTGGACCGTCAGGGCATCGTCGGGATCGGCGGTATCGACACCCGCACCGTGGTGCGCATCCTCCGCGACCACGGGTCGATGAAGGCCGGGATCTTCTCCGGCCCGGCGCTCGCCGACACCGACGAACTCGTCGCCCGCGTGCGCAACCAGCCGGACATGAAGGGCGCCCGGCTGGCCGACGAGGTCACCACCGACAGCGGTTACGTGGTCGAACCCCTCGACCAGCACCGGTTCACGGTGGCCGCCATCGACCTGGGCATCAAGACCAACACGCCGCGGATGTTCGCCGAACGCGGCGTCCGCACCCACGTGCTGCCCGCGACCGTCGCGCTCGACGCCATCGCCGACCTCAAGCCCGACGGGGTGTTCCTCTCGAACGGTCCCGGCGACCCGGCCACGGCCGACGACATCGTCGAACTCACCCGCGGGGTGCTCGGCCAGGACATCCCGCTGTTCGGCATCTGCTTCGGCAATCAAATCCTGGGCCGCGCGCTCGGCCGGTCGACCTACAAGATGAAGTTCGGCCACCGGGGCATCAACATCCCGGTCGTCGACCACGCCACCGGCAAGGTCTCGATCACCTCGCAGAACCACGGCTTCGCGCTCGAAGGCGAGGCGGGCGAGGAGTTCGACTCCGACTTCGGCCGCGCCCGGGTCAGCCATGTCTGCGCCAACGACGGCACCGTGGAGGGCGTCGAGCTGCTCTCCGGCCGCGCCTACTCGGTGCAGTACCACCCCGAGGCGGCCGCCGGTCCCCACGACGCCGCCTACCTGTTCGACAAGTTCGTCACCCTGCTCGAAGGGGACAAGTCCCAAGGAGCGAGTGCCTGATGCCGCGCCGCGAAGACATCAACCACGTCCTGGTCATCGGGTCCGGGCCGATCGTCATCGGTCAGGCCTGCGAGTTCGACTACTCCGGCACGCAGGCCTGCCGGGTCCTCAAGGCCGAGGGCCTGCGGGTCAGCCTGGTCAACTCGAACCCGGCCACGATCATGACCGATCCGGAGTTCGCCGACGCCACCTACATCGAGCCGATCACAGCCGAGTACGTGGAGAAGGTCATCGAGGCCGAGCGCGACGCCGGGCATCCCATCGACGCCGTGCTGGCGACCCTCGGCGGTCAGACCGCGCTCAACACCGCTGTCGCACTGCACGATCGCGGCTCGCTGGAGAAGTACGGCATCGAGCTGATCGGCGCCGACTTCGACGCCATCCAGCGCGGCGAGGACCGGCAGATGTTCAAGGACATCGTCGAGAAGGTCGGCGGGGAGAGCGCGCGGTCCCGCGTCTGCCACACGATGGACGAGGTGCGGGACACCGTCGCCGAGCTCGGGTTCCCGGTCGTCGTCCGGCCGTCGTTCACCATGGGCGGTCTCGGCTCGGGAATGGCTTACGACGACGAGGACCTCGACCGGATCGCGGGCGGCGGTCTCGCCGCCTCCCCGACCGCGAACGTCCTCATCGAGGAGTCGATCCTCGGGTGGAAGGAGTACGAGCTCGAGCTCATGCGCGACAACCGCGACAACGTGGTGGTCGTCTGCTCCATCGAGAACCTCGACCCGGTCGGCGTCCACACCGGCGACTCGGTGACCGTCGCCCCGGCGATGACGCTCACCGACCGCGAGTACCAGATCATGCGCGACCTCTCCATCGACATCCTGCGCGAGGTCGGCGTCGACACCGGCGGCTGCAACATCCAGTTCGCCCAGGACCCACGCGACGGCCGCCTCGTCGTCATCGAGATGAACCCGCGCGTGTCGCGGTCGTCGGCGCTCGCGTCGAAGGCCACCGGCTTCCCGATCGCCAAGATCGCCGCGAAGCTCGCCATCGGGTACAGCCTCGACGAGATCGTCAACGACATCACCAAGGAGACGCCGGCCTGCTTCGAGCCGACGCTCGACTACGTCGTGGTGAAGGCTCCGCGGTTCGCGTTCGAGAAGTTCCCGGGCGCCGACGACACGCTGACCACCACGATGAAGTCGGTGGGCGAGGCCATGAGCCTCGGTCGCAGCTTCGCCGAGGCGCTCGGCAAGGTCATGCGGTCGCTGGAGACGAAGGCCGGCGGCTTCTGGGCCGAGCCCAACCGCCCCGACCCGGCGACCGTTGACCTGCCCGCACTGCTCGAGGACATCAAGACCCCGCGCGACGGCCGGTTGTACAAGCTGATGCTCGCCTTCGAGGCCGGCGCGACGATCCAGGACCTCTACGAGGCCACTGCGATCGATCCCTGGTTCCTCGCCGAGATCGGCGGGATCGCCGCGCTCGGAGTGGAGATCCGCGACGCCGACACGCTGGACGAGGCGTTGCTGCGCGAGGCCAAGTCCACCGGCTTTTCCGACCGTCAGATCGCCGCTCTGCGTTCGGATTTCGCCGACGAGGCGGCCGTTCGCGCCCACCGGATCGGGCTGGGCGTACGGCCGGTCTACAAGACCGTCGACACCTGCGCGGCCGAGTTCGAGGCGAAGACGCCGTACCACTACTCGAGCTACGAACTCGACCCCGGGGCGACCAGTGAGATCGCGCCCCAGACGGAGCGCCCCAAGGTCCTGATCCTCGGATCGGGCCCCAACCGCATCGGTCAGGGCATCGAGTTCGACTACTCGTGCGTGCACGCCGCACTGACCCTGTCGGACGCCGGATACGAGACCGTCATGGTCAACTGCAACCCGGAGACGGTGTCCACCGACTACGACACCGCCGACCGTCTCTACTTCGAGCCGCTGACGTTCGAGGACGTCCTTGAGGTCTACCACGCCGAATCGGAGTCGGGCACCGTCGAAGGTGTCATCGTCCAGCTCGGCGGCCAGACGCCGCTCGGTCTCGCGCACCGTTTGGAGGAGGCCGGGGTGCCGATCGTCGGCACCAGCCCGGCGGCCATCGACCTCGCCGAGGATCGCGGCGAGTTCGGCAAGGTGCTGACCGCCGCCGGACTACCGGCCCCGGCGTTCGGTACCGCGACGAGCTTCGACGAGGCCCGCGACACCGCCGCCCGGATCGGGTACCCGGTGCTCGTCCGGCCGTCGTACGTCCTCGGTGGACGCGGCATGGAGATCGTCTACGACGAGAAGTCCCTGGAGGACTACATCTCTCGCGCGACCGAGCTGACCCCGGATCATCCGGTACTGGTCGACCGGTTCCTCGAAGACGCGGTGGAGATCGACGTCGACGCCCTCTGCGACGGCGACGAGGTCTACATCGGCGGCGTGATGGAACACATCGAAGAGGCCGGAATCCACTCCGGTGACTCGGCGTGCGCGTTGCCGCCGGTCACTCTCGGCCGCGCCGACCTCGAGATGGTGCGGACCTCGACCGAGGCGCTGGCCAAGGGCATCGGCGTCAAGGGTCTGCTCAACGTCCAGTACGCGCTCAAGGACGACATCCTCTACGTGCTCGAGGCCAATCCGCGTGCGAGCCGGACGGTCCCGTTCGTCTCCAAGGCCACCGCGGTGCCCCTGGCCAAGGCGTGTGCGCGCGTCATGCTCGGCGCGACGATCGCCGATCTGCGGGAGCAGGGCATCCTGCCCGCCACCGGCGGCGGCGGAGAGGCTCCGGCGACGGCGCCGATCTCGGTGAAGGAAGCGGTCCTGCCGTTCAATCGGTTCCGTCGCCATGACGGCAGCGGGGTCGACAACCTGCTGAGCCCCGAGATGAAGTCGACCGGCGAGGTCATGGGCATCGACGCCGACTTCGGTCGCGCATTCGCCAAGTCGCAGACCGCCGCCTACGGCTCGCTCCCGACCAGCGGCAAGATCTTCGTGTCGGTGGCCAACAAGGACAAGCGGGCGCTGATCTTCCCCGTGAAGCACCTCGCCGACCTGGGGTTCGACATCCTGGCCACCGAGGGGACCGCGGACGTGTTGCGCCGCAACGGGATCAAGTGCGAGACGGTGCGCAAGCACTTCGAGGCCGCCGAGGGGCAGCGCACGATCGTCGACATCATCCGCGCCGGCGAGGTGACGATGGTGATCAACACCCCGTATGGCAACTCGGGGCCCCGCGTCGACGGCTACGAGATCCGGAGCGCCGCGGTGTCGGTGAACATCCCGTGTATCACCACGGTGCAGGGTGCCTCGGCCGCCGTGCAGGGCATCGAGGCCGCGATGACCGGCGACATCGGGGTGCGGTCGCTGCAGAACCGGCACGCCGACCTGGCCGGCCGCTCGTGACGGACGCGTCCGGGTTCGGCGGCCGCTACACGAGGGCGGTCGTCGAGCGCGGGCGTCTGTGCGCCGGGATCGATCCCCACGCCGCGTTGCTCGAGGAATGGGGCCTCTCGGTGGACATCGACGGACTGTCGGCGTTCGCCGACATCTGCGTCGAGGCGCTGGGTCCGGTGGCCGCCGTCATCAAACCTCAGGTCGCGTTCTTCGAGCCGTTCGGTTCGGCGGGTTTCGCGGTGCTGGAACGCGTCGTCGCGGGCTGTCGCGAGGCGGGCGCCCTCGTCATCGCCGACGCCAAGCGCGGTGACATCGGTTCGACGATGGCCGCCTACGCGCAGGCCTGGTTGTCCGAGTCGTCGCCGCTGTGCGCCGACTCGGTCACCGCGTCTCCCTACCTGGGTTACGAATCCCTGCGCTCTGCACTGGATCTCGCGCGGTCCGGCGAGCGCGGCGTCTTCGTGCTGGCGCGGACGTCGAACCCGGAGGGCGGCGAGCTGCAGCGGGCACAGGTGGGGGAGCGGACGGTCGCGCAATCGATCGTCGACGCCGCGGCCGCCGAGAACACGGACGGGACCGCGACCGTCGGCCTGGTCGTCGGGGCGACACGTGAGCACGGGCTCGATCTCGCCGGCCTCCGCGGCCCGATCCTGGCCCCCGGGCTGGGTGCCCAGGGTGCAACGGCCGCCGACCTGCCGATTGTGTTCGAGGGGGCCGACCCGGCCTGGGTGCTGCCCGCCAGTTCCCGCGGCGTGCTCCGAGCCGGGCCCGATCCCATCGCCCTGCGCGACGCTTTCGTCCGCGCCCGCGACGAGGTCGAGGCCGCGCTGGGCTGAGGTGCGGTCAGGGTTTCGTGCTCAGGGGGAGCGGGTTTCGACGGTTACCAGCATCGGCGGATCTGAGTCGGTTTCCGCAGTGAGTGGCTCATCACGCCGGATGGTGGTGCTATCACCCAACGCGCGCATGATCTCGGTGGCCCCGTCCCAGTGCATGCTTTGGACGGGACGAGGGCCGTCGAAAAAGATGTAGTCGCCCTGTGCGCCGAAATCGGGATCGCTGCGGCTTACCCCGAGAAAGCAGATGCCGGTAGTTCCGGCGGAGGCGTTGGTCGACGCGGAATCGGTGTTGTCGAAAGCCTGCAGCACTCGGTCCCACGCTCCGGTCCACCCTGCTTCGCGAGCAACGTCGTGCAGCGTTGTCACCTGTGTGCCCGTTGAGGCTGACTGAATGGCTGCGTGTCTAAAACGCTCGGACGATCCCAGTGGTTGCGAATTGTCGTCGATACGGAACTCGGTCTCACACTGCATCTGCTTCTGCTCGGGACCCCCAGAGGCAAGTCCTGAACACCCGTTAATCGCCGTAGCGGTGAAGCAGACCACGAAAAGCCCGATCATCGCGCGGCACCACCTGCCGTGTTGATACGAGGTCACCGCTCACCTGCCGGTAGCGGGATATCCGTGAGTGACGGGGCACCGGTGCTGTGCTCAGCCACTCGGTCACTCCAAGCGATCTCGTCGTCGGCCCCGATGACGAGAGTCCTGCCGTCCCGGACTGCCCGATCGACGGCGGCGGCCAGTTCTTCGGGACTCGCTTCGGGGTGTTCCCGCGCCAACTGACGGCCGATCTCGTTGTTGTACAGATCCATCGCCTCTCGGTGAGGCGGGTTGCCGCCCAATTGCTCGTGCGCGGTTGCGAACTGTCGAGTCCAATCTTCCCCGAACCGCTGGGTCATGAGCGCATTCCAGTAAGTGTGCCGGAAGGCGTCGCCATGTCCATCGGAAATGCTGCGCGGTCCGGCATGCTGCTGTTCTGCGGCGCCGCTGGCCTGTGAACGAATGGCGAAAAAGTCGACCAGATCGTCCAAGCCGTTCGGCCGAGCCCCCATCGTCGCCAGCATGACGATCTCTTCTGGGGTCATGAAAACCGGCTCAACCGCCGGGTCCACCGCGCGGATTGCCTGCAACAGAACGCCGCTCGGCCACAACCGGGACAACCGGGCACCGCCTTCGGACGGCGCCGTTTGGTATCGGCGAAGGATTTCGGCGAGTCTCGGATCGTCGGGTGTGCCGACCACCCCGTATTTCACTCTGTCGGAGAGGCCCTCAAGGACGGTTCGGAGCTCTTCGGCGCCTCGTCGATCGATGTCTTCGATCCGTGCCAGCGAGCCACGAATAGCGATTGTCAGGAAGTTCTCCAACCCTTCCTTCTCCGCGAGTTTGGACAGATAGTCCGACTTCCACACACGCAACCACTCCATGTTCGACCGCTCGGAATTGACGGTGCCGTCGTCTTCGACGTAGAAATCGAACTCAGAGGAGAGTGCTTCGGTCACCTTGCTTGGAAGGTTCGAGACCTCGCCTTCGAGTTCGGACACCCGAGTGTCGAACTTCTCGGCCACCGCACCGATCACGGAGGCGCTGCGAACTGCGTCATCAGCGTGGGTCCGCGACGACTCGCGAGCGTCCTCTCCGCCGTGCCCGCGCCAGTATTCGTGCGACGCGTCGAAAGTACTGCCCGCGCTCTTGAAGTCGGTGGACATCTGCTTGGACGCGGACGACAGAAGACGACTGACCGATTTCGCACTGTCCAGGGACCACCCCATCACAAGGGGAACCGTGTACTTCGAACCTTCGCCGGACACTAGCCTCCACCCCCTCGACGATCGGGCTCAGCCGAAGTTCGGCCATGCGCCAGGTCGCTGCGGAGTCGCTGGCCGCTGGCATCGTCGGCGTTCTCATAAGAGTCCGCCCCGCGCGTGCAAAGGTGGGCGAAGCCGACGTACTGACCTGCGTGGTAGTCGACGACTCTATCCAGTGCTGCAGCTGCGTCGCGAAGGCTGACCGCTAGTTCATTGTCGTCAGCGCCGGCCACCGGATTGGCGCCGCCGCTCAGCGTGCGCGTTGCCGGGTCGCCTCTGCGACGGCCCGGGTTGCCCTTGCCAGGCCACGAACTCGCGGCGGATCCACAAACATGTCACTGACCCCCGATCAGTGTTCAGGTGAAAAGTCTGCTCACAGTAACCGAGGCACCCGACGATGCCGGCGCATGTGCTCACACTGCGCACAGGGCTGCCCGCGACACGCGCGGTGCCTCGGTCCAATCCCAGAATTTCCGGCCACATCACTGGTGTCACACGCGTCTCAGTCGAGGGACGTCGGGGCGGGAGGTCGTTCGCTTTGCTATCGACCACCTTATCGCCCGACGTTGCGCTGACCTGCGAGAATGCTACGAAACACGTAGTCAGCGCGATGGGGGAGGCACTGAATCGGTGCTGTGCTCCCGTGAACGCACACGAGGCCCTACAACATGAGAAAACGCCCCGAAAACGGGGGGTCGCACTCGCAAATGCCTGCTCACGTGGGTACGGTCGCATTCGCCGCCAACATTTTGATGGCGTCGGCCGGGTGCAGACCCGGCTGACAGGCCGGCGATGGCGATCCAGCCGCGGTCGCACGGCAACAGAGCCTCGGACGCCCCCGGGCGAACGATGCAGTCCCACTCGAGAACGAAAGACGGAGGAACCCCGTGGCCCTTCCCCAGTTGACCGATGAGCAGCGCGCCGCTGCGTTGGAGAAGGCAGCTGCCGCTCGTCGCGTCCGCGCGGAGCTCAAGGAGCGCCTCAAGCGCGGTGGCACCGATCTCCAGCAGGTGCTCAAGGATGCCGAGAACGACGAGATCCTGGGCAAGATGAAGGTCTCGGCCCTGCTCGAGGCCCTGCCCAAGGTCGGCAAGGTCAAGGCGCAGGAGATCATGACCGAGCTCGAGATCGCCCCGACCCGCCGCCTGCGTGGTCTCGGCGACCGTCAGCGCAAGGCTCTGCTCGAGAAGTTCAGCTCCTGAGCGTGAGCAACCGAACCGGATACGGCAGCGGAACGAACCCGTGGACGCGGCGGTGAACCACCGCCCGGACCACGAGGGAACCGGACGCACGAGGGGTCGACTGATCGTTTTGGTCGGCCCCTCGGCCGTCGGCAAGTCCACCGTGGTCGCGAGGGTCTGCGCCGCGGTACCCGATGTCTACTTCAGCGTCTCGGCGACAACCCGGGACCCACGGCCCGGCGAGGTCGACGGCCGCGACTACCACTTCGTGTCCGCGGGCGACTTCGACAAGATGATCGCCGCCGACGAACTCCTGGAGTGGGCCGAGATCCACGGCGGGCTGCAGCGTTCGGGCACCCCCATCGCCCCCGTGCTCGCCGCACTGGAAGCCGGCAAACCGGTTCTGGTCGAGGTCGACCTGGTCGGTGCGCGCAACGTGGTGGCCCGGCTCCCCGAGGCGATCACCGTCTTCCTCGCGCCGCCCAGCTGGGACGAACTCGTCGCCCGCCTGACCGGGCGGGCCACCGAGACGCCCGAGGCGATCGAGCGCCGACTGGCCACCGCGCGCACCGAGATGGCCGCGCAGGACGAGTTCGACCACGTCATCGTGAACAGCGAAGTCGACCGCGCCGTCGATGAGTTGGTATCCTTGCTGGTCGGACCTGAACAGCCGGCCGCATCCGCGACCTGACCGGCCCTTTCCGACACCCAGACCTCGACGCAGGAGTTCGTGTGAGCACCCCGACCAATTTCGACATCACCGAGATCGCCGACGCACCGGCCTACGACACGCCGCTGGGGATCACCAATCCGCCGATCGATGATCTCCTCGACCGCGCGTCGTCGAAGTACGCACTCGTCATCTACGCAGCCAAGCGCGCGCGCCAGATCAACGACTACTACAACCAGCTCGGCGACGGCATCCTCGAGTATGTCGGCCCGCTGGTCGAGCCCGGCCTCCAGGAGAAGCCGCTGTCGATCGCGATGCGTGAGATCCACTCCGACCTGCTCGAGCACACCGAGGGCGAATAGTCGTCGTCGGTGATGACCAAACCGACCGGAACCCGGCGCCGCATCCTGATCGGCGTCGGCGGCGGGATCGCGGCCTACAAGGTCTGCTCGGTGATCCGACACTTCACCGAGTCCGGCCATGACGTCCGCGTCGTGCCGACCCCGGCTGCGCTCGAGTTCGTCGGCAAGGCGACCTTCGAGGCGCTGAGCGGTAACCCCGTCTCCACGACCGTGTTCGACGACGTCGACGAGGTCGCCCACGTCCGGCTCGGGCAGGGCGCGGACCTCGTGGTCATCGCCCCGGCCACCGCCGACCTCATGGCCCGCGCCGCACAGGGGCGTGCCGACGACCTGCTGACCGCGTCGCTGCTGACCGTGCGGTGCCCGGTGCTGTTCGTACCCGCGATGCACACCGAGATGTGGGAGCACCCCGCCACGCAGGCCAACATCGCAACGCTGCGGTCGCACGGCTCGGTCGTGATGACACCCGCGTCGGGCCGTCTCACCGGCACCGACTCGGGCCGCGGTCGTCTACCGGATCCTCAGGAGATCGCCCTGGTGGGCGAGCTGTTGCTCGATCGCGCCGACGCACTCCCGTACGACCTTGCCGGCGTCCGCGTGCTCATCAGCGCCGGCGGAACCCGGGAACCGCTCGACCCGGTCCGGTACCTCGGCAACCACAGCTCCGGCAAACAGGGCTTCGCGCTGGCCCGCGCCGCGGCCCAACGCGGCGCGAGCGTCACCGTCGTCGCCGGGTCCACCGCCGACCCGGGCGACCCGGCCGGGGTCACCATCGTGCGGATCTCCACCGCCGAGCAACTCGCCGACGAGATGACCAAGCGCGCCGCCGACGCCGATGTCGTGATCATGGCCGCCGCGGTCGCCGACTTCCGACCGGTTGCGGTCGCCGAGTCGAAGATCAAGAAGGGCGACGAGGGGCCGGCGCCGATCCACCTCACCACCAATCCCGACATCCTGCGCGGACTCGTCACCGCACGCGACGAGGGCCGCATTCCCACTGCCACCGTGATCGTCGGGTTCGCCGCCGAGACCGGCGACGAGACCGGCGGTGTCCTCGACCACGGCCGCGCCAAGCTCGCCCGCAAGGGCTGCGACCTCCTCGTCGTCAACGCCGTCGGCGACGGCAAGGCCTTCGGGACCGAGGACAACACCGGCTGGTTGCTCGCCGCCAACGGCGACGAGACCGCCTTGCCCTTCGGGTCGAAAACACTCATGTCGAGTCGGATACTTGACGAAGTGCGGCAACTGGTGCCTGATGGTCGAGGAGCTCGACCGACCGATTAGGTTGGAAACATCCCCGGCCAGTCGGACTGGCCGACACCGCCAGCGGCGCGGCGACCATCGACGCGCGTAGATCTCGAGAGGATCTGATGACCACCTCGTCACGCCTGTTCACGAGCGAATCCGTCACCGAGGGACACCCCGACAAGATCTGTGACGCGATCAGCGACTCGATTCTCGACGCCATCCTCACCGACGATCCGAAGGCGCGTGTCGCGGTCGAGACCCTCGTGACCACCGGACAGGTGCACGTCGCCGGCGAGGTCACGACCACCGCCTACGCCGACATCCCCAAGATCGTTCGCGACAAGGTCCTGGAGATCGGGTACGACTCGTCGACGAAGGGCTTCGACGGCGCATCGTGCGGCGTGAACGTCGCCATCGGTGCGCAGTCCCCGGACATCGCGGGTGGCGTCTTCAACTCGCACGAGAGCCGCAGCGGCATCTCGGAGGACGAGATCGACAGCCAGGGTGCCGGCGATCAGGGCCTCATGTTCGGCTACGCCACAAACGAGACCCCGGAACTCATGCCGGTTCCCATCGCGCTGGCCCACCGCCTGTCGCGGCGCCTCACCGAGGTGCGCAAGAACGGCACGCTCCCGTACCTGCGCCCCGACGGCAAGACGCAGGTCACCATCGAATACGACGGTGACACCCCGGTCCGCCTCGACACCGTGGTCCTGTCGACGCAGCATGCCGCCGACATCGACCTCGACAATCTCCTCGCGCCGGACATCAAGAAGCAGGTCGTCGACGCGGTGCTCGCCGAGATCGATCTGCCGACCCTCGACACCACCGACTACCGTCTGCTGGTCAACCCGACCGGCAAGTTCGTCCTCGGCGGCCCGATGGGTGACGCCGGCCTGACCGGCCGCAAGATCATCGTCGACACCTACGGCGGCATGGCCCGTCACGGCGGCGGCGCGTTCTCCGGCAAGGACCCGTCGAAGGTCGACCGCAGCGCGGCCTACGCGATGCGCTGGGTGGCCAAGAACGCCGTGGCCGCGGGACTGGCGAACCGCATCGAGGTCCAGGTCGCCTACGCGATCGGCAAGGCCGCACCGGTCGGCCTGTTCGTCGAGACGTTCGGCACCGAGAACGTCGATCCGACTGTCATCGAGCGGGTCATCACCGAGAACTTCGACCTGCGTCCGCTCGCGATCATCCGCGACCTCGACCTGCTGCGCCCGATCTACGCACCGACCGCCGCGTACGGCCACTTCGGTCGCACCGACGTCGACCTGCCGTGGGAGCGGACCGACCGCGCGGAGAAGCTGCGGGCCGCCGCGGGTCTGTAGACCCTCTGCGGAAGTATTCTCACTGACACCCAAAGGAGCACGGGTCCCGGCCGCCGAGCTGCCGGTGGCCCGTGTTCTTCCTGTTCTGGGGCTCGCTCACCTCGACCGTCCCTTCGATTACCTGATCGACGTCGACCAGGACGAGGACGCGCAGCCCGGTGTTCGTGTCCGCGTGCGATTCTCGGGTCGGCTCGTCGACGGCTACCTCCTCGAGCGCATCGAGAAGAGCGATCATCCCGGCAAGCTGGGCTGGCTCGACCGGGTCGTGTCCGCCGAGCCGGTACTGACCCCGCAGCTGGCGACGCTGTGCCGTGCGGTGGCCGATCGGTACGCGGGCACGATGGGCGACGTCGTGCGCCTGGCCATACCGCCGCGGCATGCGCGCACCGAGAAGGAGACGACGCCCGACCCGGCCGCTGTCGTCGAATCGCCCGAACTCGCCGACTGGCATCGGTATGCCCTGGCCGACTCCTACGTAGAGAACCTGGCCGACGGTCATCCGCGGGCCGTCTGGCAGGCCCTACCGGGGGAGGACTGGCCGCGCCGTCTCGCCGAACTCGCCGCGGCGACCCTCGCAGCGGGACGCGGGTGCATCCTCGTCGTTCCCGATCAGCGTGATCTCGATCGGGTGTGGGCCGAGTGTGAGCCGTTGATCGGCGACCGTGGGGTCGCGCTGTCCGCCGGACTCGGACCCACCGCGCGCTACCGCCGATGGCTGGCCGTGCGCCGCGGTGCCGCGCAACTGGTGATCGGTACCCGAAGCGCGGTGTTCGCGCCGGTCGAGGACCTCGGTCTGGTCGTCGTGTGGGATGACGGCGACGACAGCATGGCCGACCCGCGCGCGCCCTACCCGCATCCCCGCGAGGTGGCGGTGCTGCGGTCGCACCACGAGCGGTGCGGCCTGCTGCTCGGCGGGTTCGCCCGGACCGCCGAGGCGCAGGCGCTGGTGGTCTCGGGCTGGGCGCACGACCTCGTCGCCGACCGCACGACGGTCCGCACCCGCAGCCCCCGTGTCCAGGCGATCTCCGACGACGACCGGCAGATCGCACGCGACCCCATGGCCCGGTCGGCGCGCATCCCCGAAGTCGCGTTCGACGCGGCGCGGTCGGCGTTCGCCGCCGATCGTCCGGTGATCTTCAGCGTCCCGCGCAGGGGTTACGTGCCGTCGCTCGCATGCACCCGCTGCCGCGAACACGCGCGGTGCCGGGCCTGTCACGGACCGCTGCAGCTCGATGCCGACCAACGACTGAGCTGCCGATGGTGCGGACGGCCCGAACGGTCCTTCCGTTGCCCGGAGTGCGGCAACACCTCGGTGCGCGCGACGGTGACCGGTGCGCGCCGGACCGCCGAGGAGCTGGGACGTGCTTTCGCCGGCGTGCCGGTGCTGACCAGCGGCGGCAACACGATCCTCAACGAGATCGAACCCGGCGCACGGCTCGTCGTCGCGACGCCAGGCGCGGAGCCGGTGGCCCCGGGCGGATACGGCGCCGCGATCGTCGTCGACACTTGGGCACAGCTCGACCGGGCCGACCTGCGTGCCGAAGAGCACGCGGTCCGGCGGTGGATGGCGCTCGCCGCGATGGTGACTCCGCACGGTGACGGTGGGCGAGTGGTGATCGTCGCCGATTCGGCGCTCGCACCCGTGCAGGCCCTGATCCGTTGGGACCCGGTGGGTTTCGCCTCGATCCAGTTGCAACAGCGCGTGGAACTCGGATTCCCCCCGGCGGTGACGATGGCCTCGGTCGACGGGCCGACCGGGGTGATCACCGACTTCGTCGAGCACCTCGAGTTACCCTCCGACGCCGATGTTCTCGGCCCGGTGCCGTTGCCGCCCGGCGTCCGCCCACCGGCCGGCAGTGCCGAGTGGGAGGCCGCCGCGGACGACGAGATGGATCGCATCCTGGTGCGGTTGCCGCGCAAGCACGGACGGCTCCTCGCCGAGGCGCTCGTCGCGGGCCAGGTGCGCCGCAACACACATCGACAGACCGGGCCGATCCGGGTGCAGATCGACCCGCCTACGATCGGATGAATGCGCATCGTTTTCGCCGGGACCCCCGAGGTCGCCGTGCCGTCGTTGCAGTCCCTCATCGACTCGCCATCGCATGAGGTGGTCGGGGTCATCACCCGTCCCGACGCCGTGTCCGGCCGCGGCCGCAAGGTGATGCGGTCACCGGTCGGGCAACTCGCCGACGAGCATGCGCTCGAGGTGATCACCCCGCGCCGGTTGTCGGAGCCGGAGGTCGACGACGTGCTCCGGCGCTGGGCTCCCGACTGCGGTGCCGTCGTGGCCTACGGCGGGCTCGTGCCGCCCGGACTACTGGACCTCCCGCAGCACGGCTGGATCAATCTGCACTTCTCGGTGCTGCCCGCCTGGCGCGGTGCCGCTCCGGTCCAGGCCGCGATCGCCGCCGGCGACGAGGTGACCGGGGCCAGCACGTTCCGGCTCGAGAAGGGTCTCGACACCGGTCCGGTCTTCGGGGTGCTCACCGAGACCATCCGACCCACCGACACCAGCGGTGATCTGCTCGGGCGTCTCGCCGATGCCGGGTCGGGACTGTTGCTGTCCACGCTCGACGGCCTCGAGGCCGGTGAACTCGCCCCCGAACCGCAGCCCACCACGGGGGTGAGCCATGCGCCCAAGGTCGAGGTCGAGGACGCGCGGATCCGCTGGGAACTGCCGGCACACATCATCGATCGCCTGGTTCGCGCCTACACGCCCGCACCCGGACCGTGGACGAGCCTCGACGACGCGCGGATCAAGGTCGGGCCGGTGTCGGTCGCGTCGGGCGACGATCCCGGTCTGCCCGACGCGGTGCGGGACGGCGCCCTGGCGCCCGGTGCACTCGCCGTCACGAAGAAGGCGGTGTTCGTCGGAACCGGTTCGCAGCCGGTGAGACTCGGCACCGTACAGCCGCCGGGGAAGAAGCCCATGCCCGCCGCCGACTGGGCTCGTGGCGCGCGCCTGACCGACGGGACGGTCCTGGGATGAGCGGCAAGTTCCGGCAGAAGGACCTCGATCCCGCGCGCGTGGCCGCCCGCGACACCCTCCGCGCGGTACGCGAACGCGACGCGTATGCCAACCTCGTCCTGCCGAAGATGCTGCGCGACAGGAAGATCGAGGGACGAGACGCTGCCTTCGCCACCGAGCTGGCCTACGGGGCCGCGCGGGCCCAGGGTCTACTCGACGCGGTGATCTCCTCCGCCGCGAAACGGCCGGTCGCCGACATCGACGGCACGGTGCTCGACGTCCTGCGGCTCGGCACCTATCAGCTGTTGCGGACGAGGGTCGGCGCACATGCGGCGGTCTCCACGTCGGTTGACTTGGTGCGCGCCGAAAACGGGATGGGGCCTTCCGGTTTCGTGAACGCGGTACTGCGCAAGGTCTCCCAGAAGGACGAGGACATGTGGGTGGAAGAGCTCGCACCGTCGCCCGCGGACGATCTCGTCGGCTATCTCGCCTTCCAGTACGCACATCCACGCTGGATCGCGGAGGTGTTCCGCGACGCTCTCGGTGGTTCGGCGGGACAGCTGCAGGCGGCACTCGCCGCCGACGACGAGCGACCGCCAGTGCATCTCGTCGCTCGTCCGGGGTTCATGACCGCCGAGGAACTCGCCCTCACCAGCGAGGGGGAGATCGGCGACTACTCCCCGTACTGCGTGTACCTCCCGGGCGGCGATCCCGGCGACGTCGCCGCGATCCGTGAGGGGTACGCGGGTGTCCAGGACGAGGGCAGTCAGCTGATCGCCCGTGCGGTGACCGTGGCCGAGGTCGCCGACGACGGTGGGCGGTGGCTCGACATTTGCGCCGGCCCCGGCGGGAAGGCGGCACTCATCGGTTCGCTCGCCGAGATCGACGGTGCCCGACTCGATGCGGTCGAGGTGTCCGAGCATCGCGCCGGCCTGATCCGCAAGGTCGTGTCCGACCTCCCGGTCACCATCCATGTCGCCGACGCCCGGTCGAGTGGGCTCGACGCCGGTTACGACCGCATCCTGCTCGACGCTCCGTGCTCGGGCCTGGGCTCGCTGCGCCGACGACCCGAATCCCGCTGGCGCCGGACCACTGCCGACGTCGACGAACTCGTCGTCCTACAGAAGGAGCTCCTCACCGAAGCGCTGCGCCTGGTGAAACCCGGTGGCATCGTGGTCTATTCGACGTGTTCGCCGCACCCGGCGGAGACGACGGCGGTGGTGGCCGACGTCCTGGCGTCGACAGACGGTGTGCGCCAACTCGACGCCCGCCCGTTGGTGACGGTGGGCAAGCTCGGCCCGGACCTGTTGGGCGACGGACCCCACGTTCAACTCTGGCCGCATGTCCACGGCACCGACGCCATGTTCCTGGCGGCGTTGACGCGGGACTAGTTCCGGGTCAGGACGTTCTGCTTTCCACGAGGGTGGCGAGCGCAGCGGTGACCGAACCCCAGCCGTCGTAGAACCCGAGCTCCTCATGGCGGTCACGATCGGACGGACTCCGATGGCGCACGACGACGCTGTACTCGGTTCCGTCTGCGTGCTCGGCCAGAGAGATCTCGGCGGTCATGGGGACCGGAGCCGGTTCGGCAGGGCGCCACGAACTGTCGACGGCATTCGTGAACACCAGGCGCTCGTGGAGATCGACGACGAGGAAGACGGCATCCATGTGTGGTACGAAAGTGGTTCCGTCGTCGCTCATCCGGGTCACGAGCCCACCGCCCGGTTCGGGCTCGAGGCGGTCGACGCGGGTGACCGTCGGAGCCGGCGTCCACCATTTGGCGAATTTCTCCGGCTGGGTCCACGCCTCCCAGATGCGTTGTCGCGGAGCACCGATCACCCGGTGCAGGGTCAGGTCGAGTTCTGGGTCGATCATGGTGTCTCCTCGGTGTCGGTCACGAAGTCTTCGAGACGGTCGGTGCGTTCGGTCCACACGGTGCGCTGATGTTCGAGCCACGTCGACAGACGGCGCATACGGCGCCTGTCGAGGGTGCACATCCGTGTGCGTCCGACCTTTCTGGTCAAGACGAGCCCGCTGTCCTCGAGCACGCGCAGGTGCTTCATGAACGACGGCAGGGTGATGGGGAAGGGTTCGGCGAGCTCGCCGACGCTGGCCGGCCCACGCCCCAGGCGTTCGACGACGGCGCGACGCGTGGGATCGGCGAGCGCGCCGAAGATCTCGTCGAGTGCGACCGAACTGTATGCCATGTGGCTAAGTGTTGCAGGTCCCATCGCTTAACTCAATGGCTAAGTGCAAATCTGGCGTCCGCCTTGTGGAAAGTGCACCATCATGTGCTGCTTTTCCGGTACCATCGAATGTATGTACGACGTCGCTTCAGACGCAACTGGCCTCTTGGCTACCGAGCATCTACGGTCCATCGTGGGTGGGCTGTCGGCAATGCCCGTGGGTCTCGAGGAGGCGGAGTCGGTGGATCGGCTCACTCTGCTCGAGGAGATCAAGTCGGCATGCACGGCGGCCCAGGTGCGTGAGACCGCGAATCTCGACGCGCTGCGCGCAGCCGACGAAGCAGCACGGAACGTACCGGAGCGCCGGCGCGGTCGCGGACTCGCCGCCGAGATCGGTCTGGCGCGCAAGGTCTCGCCCCGAAAGGGAAGCCAGTGCCTCGGATTCGCCCGCGCCCTGGCGCACGAGATGCCCCATACGATGGCGGCACTGACTTCCGGTGTGCTCACCGAGTGGCGGGCCACGATCCTGGTACGCGAAACCGCTTATCTGACACGTGAAGCGCGTGAGGAGATCGACCGCCGGATCTGCGCCGATCCCGCAGCTCTGGTGGGGGTGTCCGACCGCGAGATCGAAGCATCGGCCAAGCGCCATGCGTACGAACTCGATTCCGAAGCGGTGGTGGCACGTAAATCGAAGGCCGAGAAGGACCGCCGCGTCAGTGTGCGACCCGCGCCGGATCTGATGACGAAACTGTCGGTGCTGCTGCCGATGGCGGACGGGATCGCGGTGTACGCCGCGTTGAAGAAGCACGCCGACTCAGTTGTCGGACAGGACGACCGAAATCATGCACAGGTCATGACCGACACCCTGGTCGAACGTGTCACCGGACGCGCTGTCGCAGAGCCGACACCGATCGCGCTCAATGTCGTTCTGTCCGACCGGTCCTTGTTCGGCCTAGACGATTCGGCCGCCGACGTCCACGGATACGGACCGATCCCGGCGACGATCGCGCGGCTGCTGGTGGCCGATTCGGTGTCGCCCGAGGGGGAGACCGCCTCGACGATGCGGAAGTTGTACGCGAGACCGTCCGATGGCGCGCTGGTGGCGATGGAGTCACGGGCACGAGCTTTCCCAACCGCTCTCGCCCACTTCATCCGGATGCGTGACCAACGGTGTCGGACTCCCTACTGCGGTGCACCGATCGTCGAGATCGACCACGCCACACCGCATCGGCGCCACGGCCCGACGAGCGCGGTAAACGCTGATGGAACCTGCGTCCTGCACAACCGCGCCAAGGAGGCCCCCGGTTGGTTCTACGACGTGAAGATGGTCGACGGCGTCCGCGTCATCGACGTGATCACCCCGACCGCGCTACGACACCGCAGTGTCGCTCCACCCGCGATGGGGCATCAACCGCCAGGACGCAGCGGCGTCGAAACCAGCCTGATCCAGATACTCGCAGCGTCGTGATTGTGGATGGCGAACGCATAGTCCGGTGATGCTGTACTAGGTTGTTCGTCGTGGCGGTCCGCCACGTCGTTGTCGGTGCAAACTCGGGGGTTTGTATGGCTGAGCGGTTCGGTGTCGAGGAGCTGGGTGTCATCACCGGCGTGGGCGATGCGCTGGCTCGATGCTCATCGGAGACACGAGCTCTGTGGACCGGGAAGTCCGCCTTCGACGATGCGTCGGCCGCGATGCCGGCGTCGGCGATCGGCGCTGCGTGCGCCGGCAAAGACGGCACCGTCCGTTCACTGCTGGGCCGCGCGGCGGCGAGGATGGACCAGGTGTCGCAGACCTGCTACCAGGCCGCCGGTGACGTCGCTGATACCGAGGAGTCCCTGGCCAGCGGCTTCCGTGCCATCAGCGAGTTCTGATGTCGCGACCATCGCGGTCTGTCGTCAACGGCTGGGACCTGATGTCTCTGGATGCGGCCGCGTCTGCGCTCGACGCGGCCGTGGATGACCTGAGGGATCTCACCCAGAGGATGGCCGAAGCGCCGATGAAAGCGGGTGACTCCAAAGGGTGGGTGGGGGACTCCCAGCGGGGTTGTGAGACGCGCACCGACTCCGATCGAACCGAGATCAACAAACTCGGGGCCGACATCACCCGCGCCGCCACTGCGCTCCGGGATACGTCGTCTGCGATCAGTCCGAATCGCACCACCGCACTGGTTCGAGCGCTCGGGCTGGAACGGGACGAGTTCAGCGTTGCCGACGACTGGACGGTACGAGACACCCGAGACTATGCGGCCGAGCTCAAGGGCGTGGAGGCGGGAAGTGCGACCGAGCGCTCGATTCTCGACGCTCAGGCCGCCCGAGCGGAGGAGGCGAAGACGGCGACCCTCTCGTTGCATTCCCTGGCCGATCAGATGGGCGAGGACGATCGCAACGGGGCGAGAGTTCTCGCGGCAGCCTTTGGCGATGCCGAAGGTAATGCGCCACTCGCGTCGAGCTACTCGCCCGGCCAGGCGAGCATCGATGTCCAGGCCATCATGAGTGGTAGTGCCACGAAGGAGCAGAAAGATCGGTTCTTCCGTGCGACCAGCCTGACCGCGGAACAGCGGGCCGCGTTGGCCCGCGGGGACTTCGCGGAGATTTCGAAGGAGCAGTTCGATTACCTGAAAGCGATCTACACACCGAGTTGGGGTGGCGGACCCGAGGGGCAGCCGCTGTCTCTTGATGCGCTGAAGTCGTTCGGCGACAGATACATCGGCGCAGAGCGAGAGAACCTGAAACGAGGTCTCGGCGACGGCGTCTATCTGCTGGGGAACCCGAACTTGCGGACCAGACAGACCGATTCGAATTCGATCGCCGAGGTCTTGGGGACAAATACGCCACTCGTGGCAGGAGGATTGAACCAACTCCCAGCGCCGATACGGGACCTTCTGAGTGGTCCGGCAGCGTCGAAGGCGAGCATCTCCAACGATCCGTCTGGCGTAGACGGTAGCCGGATGATCGAGGTCACCCGGCTCGGCTCTGTTGACGACTTCAACGACCTCATGGATGTCCTGGAGCACCGGTCAGAGGACTCGGGTCTCGCCTCGTACGGGTCGCAATCTGTCCAGCTCGGGAGCGACGTCGACAGGGCGATCATTGCTCGTGCGAGCGAGATTGCCGGCGGGGACGTAAACGAGCGTTACATCACCGACCGGAACGAAACCATCTCGCACCCGTCCGTCGAGAGGCTGCTCGACAGAATGCTGGGAGTCGCTGGGTCCGACCACATTGCCGTCCACGATGCGGTGGTGGGGGCCACAGGCGGCTCGCACTCGTCGATGCCGGCAGTTCACAGTCTTGATGGGGGCGAGAAGCCCTACGACCCATCGCTGGCAATGAAAGAGCTATTCCAGTTCGACTGGGCAGACAAGGCAGGACGTGAACACGACGGGATCAACCGGTTGTTCAATTGGATGCCCGAGGTCGCCAGCACCCCAGATGGTGTGTCTGCCGAGCGCATGGCCGACGGCGTCAGATCCGGTCAGATCGCGAGCGAGCTGGCAAGGATCATCGCCGAGAACAAGAGTGACTTCGAAGACATGAACGGCGGGTCCGCTTCATTGGGTGAGGTCAACCCCGAACTGACGAGAACGCTTGCGCGAGCAGTCAGTCCGTTTCTGGCCGAACTGGCCGAGGTGGACCCGACGCTGTTCGACACTCGCGGTGTAACCGCCCTCGGCGAGGCGAATCAGTTCAAGTCGTTGTTCCAAATCCTCACCTCGGACCCGGAAGCCGGGCGCGTGATGAACACAAGCGCGCTCTGGCAAGCCAATGTGCTTGAACAGGTGTTCGGTAGCGACCCAGAGCGCACTGATCTCGGGGAAAAGGTGGCTCGACTACACGGTGGAATGACCGCCGGTATGAACGCGATGCTAGACGAAGATACTGCCGACCGGCGTTATGACGCGGCGCGCGACTACGCCCTGCACGGCGCCGCGTTCGATTCCGTGAAGTCGCTCGCAACAGGTATTCCCGGGTTGAGCCCGGCTATCAAGGGTGCGATTGACATAGCGGCTCCCTCGCTTAAGCTCGATGTCACCGGCTTACCGCCGAATCCTGAGGATGTTGGTTCAGCGACTGAATTCGCTTCTTTGCGCGCTAGCTTGTACAAGAACACAGACCTGGACCTGGTGTACCGAGAGATGCTCGAGGGCTACATATCCAGTCATCCGGAGTTTCTCGAGACGGATTCGTTCCGGTCCATCTATGGATCTCAAGCCTATGATCAGGATTTTCTGGACTCAGTTGCAAAGGACGGCCTACCGCCAGGCTGGGACGGAATCGCTCTCAAATCGGTTGTTCAGGAGCTTGTCGGAGCCCGCGGCAGCTATTTCTTCACCGACTACAACAACCAACTGGCAAGGATGAACGATAAAAACTTCGCGGACGGCGCGGGCTGGTGAGGCGATCCGCGCCACCCGCTGCAGTTGGCATGGCCGTGATGATGGCCCTCGCAATCTCGTCTTGCGGTTCGAGCGACAGTCCGGATGTGGGCGTGACCACGCCCGCGCATAGCGCTGTTCGGCCACCCGGATTCGATGTCACCTTCCGCTGGGTGGGGAACGACGAGTTCGATCCACTCTCTGCTGAAGGAACCTTCGTGCGCGCGTACGTGGAGTCGTTCTACCTTGCGCGAGAGGGGCAGTCCACGAAGTGGGCGTATCCGGGGTTCGTGAACGCATCGGCACCGGGGATTGAGCAACGAGTTCGCGCGATCCCGAGCGAAAGCGCTGAGGGCGGTCTCGTGGGGACGTCCGTATTCGTCGCGTCCAGGCGGGAGCGACTGGGTCCGCAAGACGAGATCGTTCTGTGCGAGTACGGTTACGCCTCTAGTGACAACTCAGGCGGGGCGGGAGCCTGGACCACTTACCCAAAAAGTGCAGTCCCATCCGTGATCACCTTCACTCGGTCGGGACAGGCGCCGCCCGCTCGGCAACGTGGCGCCGCTCGTGAGGCACGACTGGACGTATTCGGGGGGTGGCGAGCCGACCACTTCGAATTCGCAGCCGTCGGGCGCGACAACTCTGCGGAACTGGAGATCTGTCGAACGCACCCGGTCCCCGAAGGTGTGCTGCCTGAAGACGCGGTTAGGGGAACCGGCCCAACCCCGCGCCCGCCTGAGCCCCCGTCCCCCGGCTGGCCGGCGAACGGCGTCTGAGACGCCGGCACGCTTTCGTCCGTAGCGGAACCCGCGTCCTACACTTGTCGACCATGTGCACCGCCGGTACCGCGCCCATGATCGCCCCGTCCATCCTGTCCGCGGACTTCGCGAATCTCGCGGCCGAGGCCGCTGCGGTGGCGCAGCCGGGGGAGACCCGCGCCGACTGGCTGCACGTCGACGTGATGGACGCGCACTTCGTGCCGAACCTGACCCTCGGACTCCCGATCGTCAAGAGCCTGCTGAAGGCCACCGACATCCCGCTCGACTGCCACCTGATGATCGAGAACCCGGAGCGGTGGGCACCGCCGTACGCCGAGGCCGGAGCGCACAACGTGACCTTCCACGCCGAGGCCACCGAGAACCCGATCGGTGTCGCCCGTGACATCCGCGCCGCCGGGGCCAAGGCGGGCCTGTCGATCAAGCCCGGTACCGCGCTCGAGCCCTACCTCGAGATCCTGCGCGACTTCGACACCTTGCTGATCATGAGCGTCGAGCCGGGCTTCGGCGGTCAGAAGTTCATCCCCGAGGTCCTCCAAAAGGCCCGCGCCATCCGGAAGTTCATCGACGCCGAAGACCTGCGGCTCCTCGTCGAGATCGACGGCGGCATCAACGCCGACACCATCGAGGAGGCCGCCGAGGCCGGCATCGACTGCTTCGTCGCCGGCTCGGCCGTCTACGGCGCGGACGACCCCGGACAGGCCGTCGCCGCACTCCGCGAGTCGGCCGCCGCCGCACGGGCACAGACCCAGGCCTGACCCGATGGACATCGCCGCCGCCATGGAACGCGCCATCGGCGCGTCCCGGGAGGCGATGGGAATCAGTTCGCCCAACCCGCCCGTCGGTGCGGTCATCCTCGCGGCCGATGGCACCGTCGCCGGCGTCGGGGCGACGCAACCACCCGGCGGGCCGCACGCCGAGGTGATGGCACTGGGAGCTGCGGGCGAGGCCGCGCGAGGCGGAACCGCGATCGTCACTCTCGAACCGTGCAACCACACCGGCCGGACCGGCCCGTGCGCGCAGGCGCTCATCGAGGCCGGGATCGCCGAAGTCCAGTACGCGGTGAGTGACCCGAACCCGGTCGCCGCCGGTGGTGCCGAGACGCTTCGGGCCGCCGGGGTCCGGGTGACCGGGGGAGTATCCGCCGGCGCCGTCGAGGACGGGCCCCTGCGGCCATGGCTCACCCGCCAGCGTCTCGGTCGTCCGCACGTCACCGCGAAGATCGCGTCTGGTGTCGACGGCCGGATCGCAGCGCCCGACGGCACCAGCCAGTGGATCACCGGACCGCAGGCTCGCGACCACGCGCACACACAGCGCGCCCGGATCGACGCCATCGTGATCGGTACCGGCACCGCGCTGGCCGACAACCCCACGCTCACCGCGCGCACCGTCGACGGCGCACTGCACCCGCACCAGCCCGCGCGCGTGGTCCTCGGCCACCGCGACATCCCGGCCGACGCCCGGCTCCGGGATCCGGCCGGCGGACCGCTGGTCCGCATCGACTCCCACGACCCCGCCGACGTCCTCGCCGCGCTGCCCGACGCGCTGTGGGTGCTGGTCGAAGGCGGGCCACACATCCTCGGCGCGTTCTTCGCGGCGGGCCTCGTCGACGAGGTGCACGCCTACGTCGCCCCGCTGGTGCTGGGCGCCGGTCGCAGTTCGGTCGAGATCCCAGGGGTGACCACCCTCGACGACGGCCAGCGGTTCAGCACGAGATCGGTGACCCGGCTCGGGGAGGACGTCCTCGTCACACTGTCGCGGCCGTCGACCACCCCGCGCGACAGCTGAGCGAGACGACATGCCCGCGACGCATTTCGCTCACCGGAATCGCAATGCGACTGACATCGCCGACCGTGCTAGCGTCGATGTCACCAGTTCTCGGGGCGGGGTGGAAATCCCCACCGGCGGTGATGAGGGTGCGGTGGATCCGCATCGTCCAGCCCGCGAGCGCCTGCCACCAGGCAGGGACAGCAGATTCGGTGCGAATCCGAAGCCGACGGTCACAGTCCGGATGCGAGAGAACAGGCGACACGAGGCCGCCCTGTCTGCTCCGAGCGAGCAGGAGGAGTGCGTGTTCACCGGAATCGTGGAAGAACTCGGCGTCATCGCCGACCGCGAGGATCTTTCCGACGCCGCCCGATTCACCGTCCGCGGGCCCGTGGTCACCGCCGACGCCGGTCACGGCGACTCCATCGCCGTCAACGGCGTGTGTCTGACGGTCGTCGACCTCCGTCCCGGTGAGTTCACCGTCGACGTGATGGGCGAGACCCTGCGCCGTAGTTCGCTGTCCGACCTCGCCGCCGGGAGCACCGTCAACCTCGAACGCGCCATGCCCGCGAACGGCCGCTTCGGCGGCCACATCGTGCAGGGACACGTCGACGGCACCGGCACGATCGCCGCGGTCAACCCGTCGGAGAACTGGACGGTCGTACGGATCGCCGTGCCCGCGGCGCTCACCCGGTATCTCGTCGAGAAGGGTTCCATCACCGTGGACGGGGTGTCCCTCACCGTGTCCGCGGTCGGCGGGTCCGGCGACGACTCCTGGTTCGAGATCTCCCTGATCCCGACGACCCTGAACGAGACCAACCTCGGCGCCGCCCGACCCGGCACCGTGGTCAACCTCGAAGTCGACGTCATCGCGAAATACGTCGAGCGCCTTCACCTGGGTTCGGACACGACTGGTACTCCTGATGTAGCGGGGGCGAAATGAGCACAACGAGTGAGGTTCTGATGAGCGAGTCACCGCGCGAGGGGAACGACGCGACGGCAACCGAGGTTGGCGGCGCCGTCGCCTTCGACACGATCGAGCGCGCCATCGCCGACATCGCCGCCGGCAAGGCGGTCGTCGTGGTCGACGACGAGGATCGTGAGAACGAGGGCGACCTGATCTTCGCGGCGGAGAAGGCGACCCCCGAACTGGTGGCGTTCATGGTGCGCTACACCTCCGGCTACCTGTGTGTCCCGCTCGACGGCGACGCCTGCGACCGGCTCGGCCTGCCGCCGATGTACTCGATGAACCAGGACAAGCACGGCACCGCCTACACCGTGACCGTCGATGCCCGGGAGGGCATCGGTACCGGTATCAGCGCCGCCGACCGCGCCACCACCATGCGTCTGCTGGCCGACCCCGACGCCGCGGCCGCCGACTTCACCCGACCCGGCCACGTCGTCCCGCTGCGAGCCAAGGAGGGCGGCGTGCTGCGTCGTCCCGGGCACACCGAGGCCGCGGTCGACCTCGCCCGCCTGGCCGACCTCGCCCCGGCCGGCGTGATCTGCGAGATCGTCAGCCAGAAGGACGTCGGCTCGATGGCGCAGACCGACGAGTTGCGTGTGTTCGCCGACGAGCACGATCTCGCACTGATCTCGATCGCCGACCTCATCGCGTGGCGACGCCGTCACGAGAAGCACGTGGTCCGCGTCGCCGACGCCCGGATCCCCACCCGGCACGGCGACTTCCGTGCCGTCGGCTACTCCAGCGTCTACGACGACGTCGAACACGTCGCGCTCGTCAAGGGCGACGTCACCGGCGAGGACGGCGAAGGCCACGACGTCCTCGTGCGGGTGCACTCGGAGTGCCTGACGGGCGACGTCTTCGGGTCGCTGCGCTGCGACTGCGGACCGCAGCTCGACGCCGCGATGGAGATGGTGGCCGACGAGGGCCGCGGGATCATCCTCTACATGCGCGGGCATGAGGGTCGCGGGATCGGGCTGTTGCACAAACTGCAGGCCTACCAGCTGCAGGACGCGGGTTCCGACACCGTCGACGCCAACCTGGAACTGGGCCTGCCCGCCGATTCGCGGGACTATGGACTCGGTGCCCAGATCCTCGTCGACCTCGGCGTGCGGTCCATGCGTCTGCTGACCAACAACCCCGCCAAGCGCGTGGGGCTCGACGGATACGGTCTGCACATCGTCGACCGGGTCCCGATGCCGGTGCGCGCCAACGCCGAGAACCTGCGGTACCTGCGTACCAAGCGCGACCGGATGGGTCACGATCTGATCGGGCTCGACGATCACGTCCAGCCCACCGACGGCGCGTCCGAAGGAGCACCTGCATGAGCGGCCACGGAGAGCCGACCCTCGAACTCGCCGACGCCGGCTCGCTGCGCCTGGCGATCGTCTCGTCGCAGTGGCACGAGGTCGTCTGCGGCGCGCTCCTCGACGGCGCCATCCGGGCCGCGCGCGACAACGGCGTCGTCGACCCGACCATCGTGCAGGTGGCCGGCGCCATCGAGCTGCCCGTCATCGTGCAGGCACTGGCGCGGACGCACGACGCGGTCGTCGCGCTGGGCGTCGTGATCAAGGGTGAGACACCGCATTTCGAGTATGTGTGTGACGCGGTGACCGCCGGCCTGACACGGGTGTCGCTCGACGAGTCGACCCCGGTCGGCAACGGAGTCCTGACCGTGCTCACCGAGGACCAGGCGATCGCACGGGCCGGACTCCCGGGCTCGACGGAGGACAAGGGCGCACAGGCGACGGTCGCCGCGCTGGCGTCGGCGCTGACCCTGCGCGCGCTCGCGCGTGGCGAAACCCTCCCGGTGGCGGTCGGAGGAGCATCGGCGTGAGTCCCGCGGACACCCCGCCGACCGACTCCACCGGCTGGGACCTGGTCTACCGGCCCCGCAACCTACCGCGGTGGGCCATCGCCGCCGCCGTCGTGGTGATGGCCATCCACATCACGTTCGGTCTACTGCTCACGATCGACGACGTCGGAGTCCGCAATCTCGGCGGTTCCGACCAGATCGCGATCATCCTCATCGGCGTGCTCATCTCGGCAGCCATCCTGCTGTTCACCCGCCCGCGACTGCGCGTCGGAGCCGCCGGCGTCGAGGTGCGCAACCTGGTGTCGGCGCGGCTCTTCGAATGGGACCGTGTTCTCGGTCTCACCTACCCGGAGCAGGGTTTCGGGGCGTGGCTGCTCTTCCCGGCCGACGAACACATCACCGTCCTGGCCGTTCAGGCCGGTGACGGTCAGCGCGCCATCGACGCGATGGGTCGATTCCGCGAACTCGAGGAGCGCTACCGCGGGACTGTCCGGCCCGGACACTAGCCTGGAACACGTGGCCGACCCGACTACCTACCGACCCGCCCCGGGGTCCATCCCGACCGATCCCGGGGTGTATAAGTTCCGCGACGAGCATCGTCGTGTCATCTACGTGGGCAAGGCCAAGAACCTCCGGTCGAGGCTGACGTCGTACTTCGCCGACATCGCCTCGCTGCACCCCCGCACCCGTCAGATGGTGACGACGGCCGCCTCCGTCGAGTGGACGGTGGTCGGCACCGAGGTCGAGGCGCTGCAGCTCGAATACAACTGGATCAAGGAATTCGACCCGCGCTTCAACGTTCGCTACCGCGACGACAAGAGCTACCCGATGCTCGCGGTCACCCTGAACGAGGAGTATCCGCGCCTGTTCGTGTACCGGGGTCCGCGCCGGCGCGGCGTGCGCTACTTCGGTCCGTACGCGCATGCGTGGGCGATCCGGGAGACGGTCGACCTGCTGACCCGGGTCTTCCCGGCCCGGACCTGCTCGGCCGGAGTGTTCAAACGGCACCGGCAGATCGACCGCCCGTGTCTGCTCGGCTACATCGACAAGTGCTCCGCCCCCTGCGTGGGGCGGGTGGACGCCGAGGAACACCGGGAGATCGTCGAGGACTTTTGCGATTTCCTCGCCGGCCGCACCGACCTGATGATCCGCAAGATGGAACGGGACATGAACGTCGCGGCCGAGGATCTCGACTTCGAGCGTGCCGCACGGTTGCGTGACGACATCGGTGCGATGCGACGCGCCATGGAGAAGCAGGCGGTCGTGCTCGGCGACGGCACCACCGCCGACGTGATCGCGCTCGCCGGCGATCAGCTCGAGGTGTCGGTCCAGGTCTTCCACGTCCGCGACGGACGCGTGCGGGGCCAACGCGGATGGGTGGTCGAGCGCAGCGACAACGGTACCGACGGCGACGTGGTGGGGGAGTTCATCACCCAGTTCTACGGCGCCCAGGTCGATTTCGACGCCACCGTCGACGTCGGGACCGATCGGGCACACGGGGAGTCCATACCCCGTGAGGTGCTGGTGCCGGAGTTGCCCTCCGACGCCGAGGAGCTCGAGGAGTGGCTGTCCGGTCTCCGCGGCAGCCGGGTGCGGTTGCGGGTGCCCCAGCGCGGCGACAAGAAGGCGCTGTTCGAGACCGTCGCCCGCAACGCCGGCGAAGCCCTTGCGCAGCACAAACTCCGACGCGCGGGCGATCTCACGACCCGATCGGCGGCGCTCACCGAACTGCAGGAGTCGCTTCTGCTCGATCAGGCGCCGCTGCGCATCGAGTGCGTCGACATCTCGCACGTGCAGGGCACCGATGTGGTCGCCTCCCTCGTGGTCTTCGAAGACGGTCTGCCGCGTAAGTCCGACTATCGGCACTACTCGATCCGGCACGCCGCCGGCGAGGGCCGATCCGACGACGTCGGGTCCATCGCCGAGGTCACCCGACGCCGGTTCCTGCGCCACCGCACCGACCGCGATGCGCCGCCACCGGTGTCCGGCGAGATCAGCGCGGCGGCCGACACCACGGCGCAACCGCGAAAGTTCGCCTACCCGCCGAACCTCTTCGTCGTCGACGGCGGTGCGCCCCAGGTGCACGCCGCCGCGGCGGTCCTCGACGAACTCGGCATCACCGACGTCTCGGTGATCGGGCTCGCCAAACGCCTCGAGGAGGTGTGGGTGCCCGGCGACGACGACCCGATGATCCTGCCGCGCAACAGCCAGGCACTATTCCTGCTGCAACGGGTGCGCGACGAGGCCCATCGGTTCGCCATCACGTTCCACCGCAGCAAGCGCAGCAAGCGCATGACCGAGTCGGTGCTCGACGGGGTCCCCGGCCTCGGCCGAACCCGCCGCACCGCGCTGGTGACCCACTTCGGTTCGGTTGCGCGCCTGCGCGAGGCATCGTTGGATGAGATATCCCAGGTGCCCGGGATCGGCCTCACCACGGCGCGCGCGGTCCAGACCGCGCTCTCCGGCGAGGTGGCGGCGCCCGACCAGACCCCGAACCCGGCCCCGATCCCGGAGCGGGCCGAGAAGGAGATGACGGTGGCGACCGGTGACGCGGGACGAGGTGCCGATGAGTGACCAGACCGAAGTGCAGAGCGCGGCGATCGCCGAGGCGAACGACACCGACTTCACCGTTCTGTTCGTGACGGGGATGTCCGGCGCGGGACGCTCCACCGCGGCGAACGTGCTCGAGGACGACGGCTGGTACGTCGCCGACAACGTGCCTCCCTCGCTGATCTCGACGATGGTCGGGATGGTCCGCGAAGACGATCCGGCGATCACCCGGCTCGCCATGGTCTTGCGCGCGTCCGACGCCAACCTCGCCCATCAGCTCGAACAGCTGCGGGATAGTCTCGAAGAGTCCGGGATCCGGACCCGGCTCCTCTACCTCGACGCCAGCGACCAGGTGCTGGTTCGCCGTTTCGAGCAGGTTCGTCGCCGACATCCGTTGCAGGGCAAGGAAACCCTTGTCGAGGGGATCGCCCGCGAACGGGCGATCCTCGCCCCGATCAAGAACGTGGCCGATCTGGTGGTGGAGACGTCGGCGCTGACCGCGGCCAAACTGCGCGCGATCGTCGAGGGCGTCGCGCCGGGCGACACCGAACCGCGGCTGTCGATCGCGGTGCAGTCGTTCGGCTTCAAGTACGGTCTGCCCATCGATTCCGATCTCGTCGCCGACGTCCGCTTCCTGCCCAATCCGCACTGGATCGACGAACTACGCGATCACAACGGCCGGGAGGCACCGGTCCGCGACTACGTCCTCGGCCAACCGGACGCCGACGGATTCCTCGACCTCTACACCGGCCTGGTCTCGATCGTCGGCCGCGGTTACCTGCGAGAAGGCAAGCGCTACATGACCATCAGCGTCGGCTGCACCGGCGGCAAGCACCGCAGTGTCGCCATCGCCGAGGAACTGTCGGCTCGGTTGCGCCGCGCCGTTGACGACGCCGGGCACGCGTCCTATGACGTCCGGGTCATGCATCGTGATCTGGGGCGCGAATGAGTTCCCGGGAACCCCGGATCGTCGCCCTCGGCGGCGGTCATGGCTTGTACGCGACGCTGACCGCGATGCGCTATCTGAGCGCCGACATCACCGCGGTGGTCACCGTCGCCGACGACGGGGGGTCGTCGGGACGGTTGCGCGCCGAACTCGGACTCATCCCGCCCGGCGACCTGCGAATGGCGCTCGCCGCCTTGATGAGTACGCCCGACGGGTTGCCGGACGCACAGGGCGCCGACGGCCCGGCGGCCCGCCGCCGGCACGAACTGTGGGCCGAGGTGCTCCAGCACCGCTTCGGCGGCCGTGGGGCGCTCGCCGGGCATCCGATTGGCAATCTGCTTCTCGCCGGACTCACCGAGGTGCTCGGCGACACCGTGGGGGCCCTCGCCGAGTTGCGGGAGATCTTCGGCATCACGGGGCACGTGCTGCCGATGTCGACCGTGCCCCTCGACATCGAGGCCGACGTCTCGGGACTCGAGGCCGATCCACGCATCAGTCGCGAGATCCGGGGACAGGTCGCGGTGGCCACCACGCCCGGCAAGGTGCGCCGCGTCCGGCTGTTGCCCGGCGACCCACCGGCCTGCGAATCGGCGCTGACCGCAATAGAATCGGCCGACCTGCTGATGCTGGGGCCGGGCTCCTGGTTCTCGAGCGTGATCCCGCACGTGCTCGTCCCCGAACAGTTGAAGGCCTTGCAGCGCAGCAGCGCTCGCAAGGTCCTCGTGGTCAATCTGGCCCCCGAGCCGGGGGAGACCCCGGGGTTCTCGGTCGAGCGCCACCTCCACGTCCTGCACGCCCATGCGAACACCTTCCGCGTCGACCACGTCCTCGTGGACGCGTCGTCGGTGCCCGCGGGACGGGAACGCGATCACCTCGTGCGTGCGGCCGGATTGTTCGGCGCGGAGCTGAATGTCGGAGACGTCGCGGTGCCGGGCCGGCAGGTCCATGACCCGGCGAAAGTCGCCGCCGTGGTGAACGAACTGTGCGAAGGTGAACTGACCCGTTACTCTGACCGAGCGGACGCCTGATTCGGGCGATGTCTCCGCGATTTTCACTCGAGGGACGTGTGGTCTGTTGACAGGAGGACAGGTACCGGTGGCGATGACGGCGGCGGTGAAGGACGAACTCAGTCGCCTGTCGGTGACTCAGGTGAGTTGCCGGAGAGCCGAGGTGTCCGCGCTGCTGCGTTTCGCCGGCGGTCTGCACATCGTCGCGGGTCGCGTGGTGGTCGAGGCCGAGGTGGACATGGGCAACGTGGCGCGGCGGTTGCGCCGCGAGATCCACGACCTCTACGGCTACGCCTCGGACGTCCACGTCCTGCGCGGTGGCGGGCTGCGGAAGTCGGCGCGCTACATCGTGCGGATCACCAAGGACGGCGAAGGCCTGGCACGACAGACCGGGCTGCTCGACCTGCGCGGCCGCCCGGTGCGCGGCCTGCCCGCCCAGGTCGTCGGCGGTAGTGTCGCCGACGCCGAGGCCGCCTGGCGCGGAGCATTTCTCGCGCACGGCTCGCTCACCGAGCCGGGCCGGTCGTCGGCCCTGGAGGTCAGCTGTCCCGGGCCGGAGGCGGCGCTCGCCCTCGTCGGCGCGGCCCGACGCCTCGGTGTCACGGCCAAGGCCCGCGAGGTCCGCGGAGCCGACCGCGTCGTCATCCGCGACGGCGAGGCCATCGGGGCGTTGCTGACCCGGATGGGGGCCCACGACACGAGGCTCGTGTGGGAGGAACGCCGGATGCGCCGCGAGGTGCGCGCCACCGCCAACCGCCTGGCCAACTTCGACGACGCCAATCTGCGTCGCTCGGCGCGTGCGGCGGTCGCCGCCGCGGCCCGCGTGGAACGCGCGCTGGACATCCTCGGTGACGAGGTGCCCGACCATCTGATCGCGGCCGGACAGCTCCGGATCACCCATCGGCAGGCGTCGCTGGAGGAGCTCGGTCAGCTCGCCGACCCGCCGATGACCAAGGACGCCGTCGCCGGGCGCATCCGCCGCCTGCTGTCGATGGCCGACAAGAAGGCCCGCCAGGACGGCATCCCCGACACCGAATCCGCGGTGACCTCCGAGCTGCTCGACGAGGCCTGACACGGACCTGCGGTGTGCCGAGCAGAGGGTCGCCTACTAGGCTGGTGGCGACGTGGGCGGAGGCGTGACCACTCAGGTGTGCTTCGCTGACCGCTCACGCGCGGCCAGACCGGGCTTGACCACCAGGCCCGACCATGAATACCGCTAAGGAGCACAACTGTGACTGTTCGGGTAGGCGTCAACGGATTCGGCCGGATCGGCCGCAACTTCTTCCGTGCCGTCGAAGCGCAAAAAGCTTTGGGCACCACCGACATCGAGATCGTCGCGGTCAACGACCTGACCGACAACGCGACCCTCGCGCACCTGCTGAAGTTCGACTCCATCCTCGGTCGCCTGTCCGACGACGTCACCCTCGAGGGCGACGACACCATCGTCGTCGGTGAGCAGAAGATCAAGGCCCTCGAGGTCAAGGAAGGTCCGGCCGCCATCCCGTGGGGCGACCTGGGCGTCGACGTGGTCGTCGAGTCGACCGGCATCTTCACCGCCCGCGCCAAGGCTCAGGGACACCTCGACGCCGGCGCCAAGAAGGTCATCATCTCCGCCCCCGCCTCGGACGAGGACATCACCATCGTGATGGGCGTCAACGACGACAAGTACGACGGCAGCCAGAACATCATCTCGAACGCCTCGTGCACCACCAACTGCCTCGGCCCGCTGGCCAAGGTCCTCAACGACGAGTTCGGCATCGTCAAGGGCCTCATGACCACGATCCACGCCTACACCCAGGACCAGAACCTGCAGGACGGCCCGCACAAGGACCTGCGTCGCGCGCGCGCTGCCGCCATCAACATCGTGCCGACCTCGACCGGTGCCGCCAAGGCCATCGGCCTGGTGCTCCCGGAGCTGAAGGGCAAGCTCGACGGCTACGCGCTGCGTGTCCCGATCCCCACCGGTTCGGTCACCGACCTCACCGCCCAGCTGTCGAAGACCGCCACCGCCGACGAGATCAACGCCGCGCTCAAGGCCGCTGCCGACGGTCCGCTCAAGGGCATCCTCAAGTACTACGACGCGCCGATCGTCTCGTCCGACATCGTCACCGACCCGCACAGCTCGCTGTTCGACGCCGGCCTGACCAAGGTGATCGACGACCAGGCCAAGGTCGTGTCCTGGTACGACAACGAGTGGGGCTACTCCAACCGCCTCGTCGACCTCATCGGTCTCGTCGGCAAGTCGCTCTGACCCACCCCCAACGACCTTAGGAGTCAACGCCTCATGGGTGTTCCCACTCTGAAAAACCTTCTGGACGAAGGTGTTTCGGGCAGGGGTGTGCTGGTCCGGTCGGATTTCAACGTCCCGCTCGACGGGTCGACGATCACCGATCCGGGTCGCATCCTCGCGTCCCTGCCGACGCTCAACGCGCTCATCGACGCCGGTGCCAAGGTGATCGTCACCGCGCACCTGGGTCGTCCGAAGGGCGAGCCGGATCCGAAGTTCTCGCTGGCGCCGGTGGCCGCCCGCCTCGGTGAGGAACTCGGCCGCAACGTGCAGCTCGCCGGGGACGTCGTCGGCACCGACGCGCTGGCCCGCGCGGAAGGACTCACCGACGGCGACGTCCTGCTGCTGGAGAACATCCGCTTCGATCCGCGGGAGACCGCCAAGGACGACGCCGAGCGCGAGGCGCTCGCCAAAGCGCTGGTCGAGCTCGTCGGCGACGACGGCGCGTTCGTCTCCGACGGCTTCGGAGTGGTGCACCGCAAGCAGGCCTCGGTCTACGACGTCGCCAAGCTGCTCCCGCACTACGCGGGCGAGCTGGTGGCGGCCGAGGTCGACGTGCTGTCCAAGCTCACCGAAGAGGTGACGCGACCCTACGCCGTCGTCCTCGGCGGATCGAAGGTGTCGGACAAACTCGGCGTCATCGAGGCGTTGGCACCCAAGGTCGACACGCTGGTCATCGGCGGCGGTATGGCGTTCACCTTCCTTGCCGCACAAGGGCATTCGGTGGGCTCCTCGCTGCTGCAGGAAGATCAGATCGACGTCTGCAAGAGCCTGCTCGAGCGGTTCGGTGACGTCATCCACCTGCCGGTCGACGTCGTGGTGGCCGACAAGTTCGCCGCGGACGCCGAATCGGACACGGTGGCCTCGGACGCCATTCCCGACGGCTGGATGGGTCTGGACATCGGGCCGGAATCGGTGAAGCGGTTCGCCGCGGTCCTCTCGGGTGCCAAGACCATCTTCTGGAACGGCCCGTCGGGTGTGTTCGAGTTCGAGAAGTTCTCGTCGGGCACCCGCGGTGTCGCCGAGGCGATCGCCGGTGCGACGGGCAACGGTGCGTTCACCGTGGTCGGCGGCGGCGACTCGGCGGCCGCGGTCCGCACTCTGGGTCTGCCCGACTCCGATTTCTCGCACATCTCCACCGGAGGTGGCGCATCGCTGGAGTACCTCGAGGGCAAGGAACTCCCCGGACTGAAGGTTCTGGAGAGCTGATCCATGGCAACTCGTAAACCGCTCATCGCGGGCAACTGGAAGATGAATCTGAACCACCTCGAGGCCATCGCGCTGGTTCAGAAGATCGCCTTCGCCCTCCCGGCGAAGTACTTCGACAAGGTCGATGTGACGGTCATCCCGCCGTTCACCGACATCCGCAGCGTGCAGACGGTCGTCGACGGCGACAAGCTCCTGCTCACCTACGGTGCGCAAGACCTGTCGGCGCACGACTCGGGCGCCTACACCGGCGAGATCAGCGGTGCGTTCCTCGCGAAACTCGGCTGCACCTTCGTGGTGGTCGGGCACTCCGAGCGTCGCACCCTGCACAACGAGACCGATGAGGTCGTGCTGGCCAAGACGAAGGCGGCGCTCAAGCACGAACTCACCCCGATCGTGTGCATCGGTGAGGGGCTCGACGTCCGCGAGGCCGGCGACCACGTGGCCTACAACGTGGCGCAGCTCAAGGGATCGCTCGCCGGTCTGTCCGCGGCCGAGATCGCTCAGACCGTCATCGCGTACGAGCCGGTCTGGGCGATCGGCACCGGCCGGGTGGCGAGTGCGGACGACGCCCAGGAGGTGTGCAAGGCGATCCGTGAGGCGCTGGCGGAGATCGCCGACGCCGAGACCGCGGCATCGGTGCGGATCCTCTACGGCGGATCGGTCAACGCCAAGAACGTCGGCGACATCGTCGGACGTCCCGACGTCGACGGCGCGTTGGTCGGCGGTGCATCGCTGAAGTCCGACGAGTTCGCGACGCTGTCGGCGATCGCCGCGGGTGGCCCCTTGCCCTGACGGGTCGCACCCACGCGTACACTGTGGCAGGTTGGCCTCTTTTCGGGGGTTGACCTGCCACAGCTGTATGTAGGGGCTTTACGGAAGGGCGTTGCGACTCGTGACTGTGCAAGGTGCACTCGACATCGGATTGATCGTGACCAGCGTGTTGCTGATCGTGCTCATCCTGCTGCACCGCGGCAAGGGTGGCGGTCTGTCGTCGCTGTTCGGCGGCGGTGTCCAGTCCAGCCTCTCGGGCTCGAGCGTCGTCGAACGCAACTTGGACCGGTTGACGATCTTCGTCGGGCTCATCTGGGTGATCTTCATCGTCGGCGTGGGCGTCGACATCAAACTGTCCGGCTAGCCACCGTACGCGCCTCGGGATGCCGCGCCCGTGAGTTGCCGGGATACTTGACGGCATGAGTGAAACCGTCCCCGCGCGGGGAGTCCCGGACTGGCGCCCATCGATCTCCATCGTCGACCACATCGTCGTCGACGACGAGGGCCGAGCACTCACCGAACCCCTACGGGAGGACATCCGCCTTCTCGGCGGAATCCTGGGTGACGTCGTCCGCGAACACTCCGGCAGCGACGTCTTCGACCTCGTCGAAGCCGCCCGCGTGGCCGCATTCCGGGTGCGCCGCAACGAGATCGACCGCACCGAACTCGCCGACATGTTCGTCGATCTGGACATCTCCACCGCGGTCCCGGTCATCCGCGCGTTCAGCCACTTCGCCCTGCTGGCGAACCTGGCCGAGGACATCCACCGTGAGCGGCGCCGCGCCATCCACGTCCGGGCCGGTGACCCGCCCCAGGACAGCAGCCTCGCCGCCACCTACCGCAAGCTCGCCGAGGCGGGACTCGGCGACGACGAGGTCGGCCGGGCGCTGGCCGATGCCGCCGTGGTGCCGGTCATCACCGCTCACCCCACCGAGACCCGCCGCCGCACCGTCTTCGAGGCCCAGAACCGCATCACCGAGCTGATGCGATTCCGCGGCCGCACCGAGCTGATGCCGGACGAGGACGCGGAGGTCACCGAGTCCATCCGGCGTCAGATCCTGACACTCTGGCAGACCGCCCTCATCCGCCTCGAACGTCTCACCATCCAGGACGAGATCCGTTCCGGGCTCCGCTATTACGACGCCTCGTTCTTCGAGGTCGTGCCCGCCATCAACACCGCGGTACGCACCGCGCTGCGCTCGACATACCCCGACGCCGGACTCGCCGACGAACCGATGATCCGGATGGGGTCCTGGATCGGCGGCGACCGGGACGGCAATCCGTTCGTGAACTCCGAGGTGGTGACCCTGGCCACCACGCTCGCCGCGCAGACCGCAGTCGGACATCACCTGGCCGAACTCGAGAGTCTCGCACAGGAACTCAGCATGTCGGCCCGGCTCATCGACGCCAGCGACACCCTGTTCGACCTCGCCGGGGCCGACGCCGACGACCCGGGGGCCGACGAGCCCTTCCGGCTCGCCCTGCGCTCCATCCGGTCCCGTCTGGTGGCGACCGCCCGGGAGATGTTCGACGACGACTTCCTCACCTCGAGCGACCTCTTCCTCATCGACGGGAAACAGCCGTACGGCGACGCGGCCGAACTCCTCGCCGACCTCGATGTGATCGACGGCGCGCTGCGCGCGAACAACGACGACACGATCGCCGACGACCGGTTGCTCGCCCTGCGAGAAGCCGTGCGCACCTTCGGGTTCCACCTGTCCGGACTGGACATGCGGCAGAACTCCGACATGCACGAGGAAGTGGTCGCCGAGCTGCTCGCGTGGGCGGGTGTGCATCCGGACTATGCGTCGCTCGACGAGACCGAGCGCGTCGAGATCCTCTCCGCGGAACTGCGTGCGCGTCGACCGTTGACCAGTCCCGACGCCGAGCTGAGCGAGCTGGCCACCAAGGAACTCGGAATCGTCCGGGCCGCCGCCAGGGCGGTCGCGACCTTCGGTCCCGCGGCCGTGCCCAACTATGTGATCAGCATGTGCACGTCGGTCAGTGACATGCTCGAGGCGCTGATCCTGCTCAAGGAGGCAGGCCTCTACGACGCGAATGACGGTTCTCCGCGGTGTAGTGTCCGCGTGGTTCCGCTGTTCGAGACGATCGAGGATCTCCAGCAGGGCGCAGCGACCCTCCTCGCCGTTCTCGACGTCCCGTTCTATCGGGCGATGGTCGAGTCCCAGAACGGGATTCAGGAGATCATGCTCGGCTACTCGGACTCGAACAAGGACGGCGGCTACATGGCCGCGAACTGGGCGCTCTACCGCGCCGAGCTCGATCTGGTCGACGTGGCGTCGCGGTCGGGCATCAGGTTGCGTCTGTTCCATGGGCGCGGCGGGACCGTCGGGCGCGGCGGCGGTCCCAGTTACGACGCCATCCTGGCCCAGCCGCCCGGTGCGGTTCAGGGCTCGCTGCGCATCACCGAGCAGGGCGAGATCATCGCCGCGAAGTACGCCGAACCGGTCACGGCGCGGCGCAACCTGGAGACGCTGCTCGCCGCAACCATCGAGTCCTCGCTCCTGGACACCGAAGGCCTCGGCGACGAATCCGATTCGGCCTACGAAATCATGGACGACATCGCGGCGAAGGCGCGAGCCGCGTACAGCCGGCTGGTCCACGAGACCCCGGGATTCGTCGAGTACTTCACCACCTCGACGCCCCTGTCGGAGATCGGTGCCCTCAACATCGGCAGCCGGCCGGCGTCGCGCAAGCAGACCGAGAAGATCTCCGATCTGCGGGCGATCCCGTGGGTGCTCTCGTGGACGCAGTCGCGCGTGATGCTGCCCGGCTGGTACGGCACGGGCTCGGCGTTCGAGGAATGGGTCGGGGACGATCCGGAGCGGTTGGAGACGTTGCGGCGGTACTACGCCAAGTGGCCGTTCTTCCGCACCGTGATGTCGAACATGGCTCAGGTACTGGCGAAGTCGGACATGGGCCTGGCCCACCGGTACGCACAGCTGGTGCCCGACGAGGAGCTGCGCGAGCGGGTGTTCGGCATGATCGTCGACGAACACGAGCGGACGATCGCGATGTGCGCGAAGATCACCGGCACCGACGACCTGCTCCACGACAACGCCGCGCTGAAGCGGTCGGTCTACAACCGCTTCCCGTATCTCGAGCCGCTCAACCTGCTGCAGGTCGAGTTGCTGCGGCGCTTCCGTGCGGGGGAGGACACCCCGATCGTGCGGCGCGGGATCCAGCTCACGATGAACGGCCTCGCCACCGCGCTGCGGAACTCGGGCTAGCGGACGGTCACCGGATGTCGGCGGCGGCCGCGTCGTCGAGGAACCAGATGGTCTCCTCGGTGCCGCGCGCCCCGGCGGCGGGCCAGTCGGCCGGGTCCGCGCCACCGTGTGCGGCACCGACCGCCTCGGCCTTGTCGGCGCCGGCGACCAGGAACCACACCTGCCGGGAACGGTTGACGACGGGCAGGGTCAGGGTGATCCGGCGCGGCGGCGGCTTCGGCGAATCCTCGACGGCGACCACCGACTTCGTGGTCTCCGCGGTGGCCGCAGTGTGCGGGAACAACGAGTTGATGTGTCCCTCACCGCCCATGCCGAGCAGATGGAGATCGAACTCCGGCGCCACGCCGTCGCTCGACCGGCCGGCGAGAATCGCGGCGTAATCCGCGGCGGCGGCCTCGATGTCGTCGCCGAGCGGTCCGTCCGACGGCGCCATCGGGAACACCCGCGACGGGTCGACGGGGACGGTGTCGAGCAGCGCCTCGCGCGCCTGACCCGAATTGCGTTCCGGATCGTCGGCGGGGACGAAACGGTCGTCGCCCCAGTAGATGTCGACCTTGGACCAGTCGATGGTGCCGCTGTCGGCGGCGAGCGCCGACAGGAGGCCGATCCCGTTGCTGCCGCCGGTCAGCACCACACTCGCGACGCCGCGTTCGGCCTGGGCTCGGGTCACGAGATCCACGAACCGGGTCGCGGCGGTCTCGACGAGTTCCTGCTTGGAGTCGAAGACGAGGGTCTCGGTGGTCATCGGGCGGCAACTCCTTCGGTGTCATCTGTGAACTCGACCTCGGGCACACCCTTGAGTGCTTCGATGTACACCTCGTCGGTGTCGAGTCGTCGTAGCTCCTCCGCGATACACGCGGGAAGTTCACGCCGGCCCATGGCGACGCGTCCATCGGGTTTGCCGGGCATCGTCAGCACGGCGTTGTTCTCCTCGTCGACGGCGAGGATGGTCGGTCCCTCGTCGCGGTGGAGTCGGATCTCGAAACTGCCGCGGCGGCGTCGTGTCGGGACGTTCAGGGTGGACCGCAGCCAACCGGCGATCAGGTCCACCGAGGGCGAGTTCTGCGACCCGGTGACCACGACCTCGGTGATCGGGGTGTGGGGCGGTCGGTCGACCGCGGACGCGAGGATCGCGCGCCAGTGGGTGATGTGGGTCCAGGCGAGGTCGGTGTCGCCGGGGGAGTAGGTCTCGAGGCGCTGCGCCAGCACCGCGAGCGAGTCGCCCGCCTTGCTCGCGTCGACGATGCGCCGGTGCCCGAGTTTGCCGAGCGGATCGTCGGCGGGGCGTCGTGGCCCCTTGCCCGGCCACCAGGTGACGACCGGGGTGTCGGGGAGGAGGAAGGGGGTCACCACGCTGTCCGGATGGTCGGCGAGTTCGCCCTGCAGCGACAGCACGACCACCTCGGAGGCGCCGGCATCGCCGCCCACGCGGATCTGTGCATCGAGTCGTGAGTCGCCTTCGCGCACACCGCGATACACGACGATGACGCGGCTGGGGTGCTCGCGGCTCGCGCCGACCGCCGCCTCGATGGCCCCCTCCATCGGCTCACCGAGTTCGACGCACACGACCAGGGTGAGCACGCGACCCAGACTCAGCGCGCCGCCCGCGGCGCGCACCTCGATGATCTTCTTGGCGACCTTTCCGGTCGACGTGTCGGGCAGTTCGACGATCATCGGGAGGCCTCCTGAACGGATCGGTCGGTGCGGGCGTACGGACGTCTCGTCACGGCCGGCGCCACGCGCGACCGGTGCGGACCATCATCTCCTCGGCCGAACGCGGCCCCCACGTCCCGGACTCGTAGGTGTCGGGCGACCCCGACTCGGCCCAGTGGTCGAGCACCGGATCGAGGATGCGCCACGACAATTCGACTTCCTCGTTGACGGGGAACAGCGAGGGTTCACCCAGCAGGACGTCGAGGATGAGCCGCTCGTACGCCTCCGGCGAGGCCTCGGTGAAGGCGGTGCCGTAGCTGAAGTCCATGTTGACGTCCCGGACCTCCATACTCGACCCGGGGACCTTGGAACCGAACCGCAAGGTGATGCCCTCGTCCGGCTGGACCCGGATCACCAAGGCGTTCTGGCTCAGTTCCTCGGTCATGGTCTGGTCGAACGGCAGGTGCGGAGCGCGCTTGAAGACGAGTGCGATCTCGGTGACGCGACGGCCCAGGCGCTTTCCGGTGCGCAGATAGAACGGGACCCCTGCCCAGCGACGGGAGTCGACCTCGAGGGCGATGGCGGCGAAGGTCTCGGTCTTCGAGTCCTTCGCGAAGCCCTCCTCTTCTTTGAGGCCCGGCACCTTCTCGCTGCCCTGCCATCCGGGTCCGTACTGACCGCGGGCAGTGTTCTCGTCGATCGGCAGGACGTTGCGCGTCGCGGCGAGGACCTTGATCTTCTCGGCCTGTAATTGCTTGGGCTCGAAGGAGATCGGCTCCTCCATCGCGACCAGGGCCATGAGCTGCAGCAGGTGGTTCTGGATGACGTCGCGTGCCGCGCCGATCCCGTCGTAGTAGCCCGCCCGGCCGCCGAGACCGATGTCCTCGGCCATGGTGATCTGGACGTGGTCGACGTAATGCGAACTCCACAGCGGATCGAACAACTGATTGGCGAACCGCAGGGCCAGGATGTTCTGGACGGTCTCCTTGCCCAGATAGTGGTCGATGCGGAACACCGACGACTCGGGGAAGACGTTGTTGACGATCGCGTTGAGTTCGCGTGCGGACTCGAGATCGTGACCGAACGGCTTCTCGATCACCACCCGTCGCCAGCTGTCGCCCGTCGGCGTGGCGAGACCGCTGCGCTCGAGCTGCTCGCAGACCGTCGGGAAAGCCCCCGGCGGTATCGACAGGTAGAACGCGTGATTGCCGTCGGTCCCGCGTTCGACGTCGAGTGACTTGAGCGTGTCGCGCAGCCTGTCGAAGGCGGCGTCGTCGTCGAATGCGCCCTGCACGAACCGGAATCCCTCGGCGAGGCGTTCCCACACCTCTTCGCGGAATCCGGTCCGTGCGTGTTCACGGACGGCGTCGTGGACGATGGCGCCGAAGTCCTCGTCGGTCCAGTCGCGCCGGGCGAAGCCGACGAGGGCGAACGACGGTGGCAGGAGGCCGCGGTTGGCGAGGTCGTAGACCGCCGGCATCAACTTCTTGCGGGCGAGGTCGCCGGTGACCCCGAAGATGACCAGGCTGCACGGTCCCGCGATGCGCGGCAGCCGTTTGTCCTGCGGGTCACGGAGCGGATTGGTCCACGAACCGGTCCCGGTTGACTCCTCGTCTCCCGCCACCTGGGGTCAGCCCTTGTTCGCCGCGGACAGTTGCTCGGCGGTCGCGCTGAGCAGATCGTTCCACGCGTCTTCGAACTTGCTGACGCCCTCGTTCTCCAGGACCAGGAAGACGTCGGTCAGGTCGACGCCCACCGCGACGAGCTTGTCGAAGATCTCCTGCGAGTCGGCGGCGAGACCGATGATGGACTCGGTGTTGACCCAGCCGTGGTCGGCGAAGGCGTCCATCGTCTTGCCCGGCATCGTGTTGACCGTGTTGGGCGCGACCAGCTCGCTCACATACAGGGTGTCCGGGTAGTCGGGGTTCTTGACGCCCGTCGACGCCCAGAGTGCGCGTTGCGGGCGGGCGCCCTTGGCGAGCAGCTCGGGGAACCGCGACTCGACCTCGAAGACCTGCTGGTAGGCCGAGTAGGCGAGACGTGCATTGGCCAGTGCGGCCTTGCCCTTGAGCTCGGTGGCCTCCGGGGTGCCGAGGGCGTCGAGTCGCTTGTCGATCTCGGTGTCCACCCGCGACACGAAGAACGAGGCGACGGAGTGGATGCGGGAGAGGTCGTGGCCGGCCTGGGCGGCGGCGTCGAGGCCGTCGAGGTAGGCGGCGATGACCTTCTCGTAGCGCTCGACCGAGAAGATCAGCGTCACGTTCACGCTGATGCCCTCGGCGATGACCTTGCTGATCGCGGGGAGCCCGGCCTCGGTGGCCGGGATCTTGATGAGCAGGTTCGGCCGGTCGACGATCTTCCACAGCTCCACGGCCTGTGCCACCGTGGCGTCGGTGTCGTGGGCGAGGCGCGGATCGACCTCGATCGACACGCGTCCGTCGACGCCGTCGGTCGACTCGTAGGTCGCGGCGAGGACGTCACAGGCGTTGCGCACGTCGTCGGTGGTGACCGTCCGGATGGTGGCGTCGACGTCGGCGCCCCGTGCGGCCAGTTCGTTGACCTGGTCGTCGTAGGCATGGCCCGACGACAGCGCGGCCTGGAAGATCGACGGGTTGGTGGTCACCCCGACGACCGACTTGGTGCTGATGAGTTCGGCGAGGTCACCTGAGCTGATCAGGTCCCGGGACAGGTCGTCCAGCCACACCGACACTCCGGCGGCGGACAGTTCGGCGAGCTTCTCGTTCTGGGTCACGATTCTCTCCTTGTGGGTTGTGGTCGCTCAGCCCGCGACGACGCGCTCGGCGGCCGCGGTCACGGCCTCGGCGGTGATGCCGAACTTGGTGAACAGCACCTTGTAGTCGGCGGAGGCCCCGAAGTGTTCGATCGACACGATCTCGCCACCGGCGCCGACGATGCGGTACCACGGCATGGCGATACCGGCTTCGACCGCGACGCGCGGAACCGACGGCGGCAGCACGTGGTCGCGGTACCCCAGCGGTTGCTCGTCGAACCACTCGACACAGGGCATCGAGACGACACGCGCCTTGATTCCCTTCTCCGCCAGCGCCTTCTGTGCGTCGACGGCCAGGTACACCTCGGAGCCGGTGCCGATGAGGACGACGTGGGGATCACCCTCGGAGTCGCTCAGGACGTATCCGCCGTTGGCGACGCCCTGCGCCGAGGTGCCCTCCAGGATCGGGATGTTCTGGCGGGTGAGCGCCAGGCCGACCGGATGGTTCCGGCGGGTGAGCAGGTGCTGCCAGGCGTACGCGGTCTCGTTGGCGTCGGCCGGCCGGACGACGTCGAGGTTCGGGATCGCGCGCAGCGCGGCCAGGTGCTCGATCGGCTGATGGGTCGGGCCGTCCTCACCCAGACCGATCGAGTCGTGGGTCCAGACGTAGATCGGATCGATCTCCATCAGCGCCGCGAGGCGGACCGCGGGACGCATGTAGTCGGCGAACTGCAGGAACGTACCGCCGTAGGCGCGGGTCGGCCCGTGCAGGGCGATGCCCGACAGGATCGATCCCATGGCGTGCTCACGGACACCGAAGTGCAGGGTGCGGCCGTAGGGGTTGGCCGACCACTTCTTGGTGCTGATCGAGGTCGGTCCGAACGACGGCTCGCCGTCCATGGTGGTGTTGTTGGAGCCGGCCAGGTCGGCCGAACCGCCCCACAGCTCGGGCAGCACGGGCGCGAGCGCGCCGAGCACCTTGCCCGATGCGCTGCGGGTCGCGACATCTTTGTCGCCGACGTTCCAGCTGGGCAGCACGTCGGTCCAGCCCTCGGGCAGTTCGTGAGCGGTGAGCCGGTCGAACAGCTTCTTGGCGTCGGGGTTCTTCTCCGCCCAGGCATCGAACGACGACGTCCACGCCGTGCGCTCCTCGGCACCGCGGTCGATGAGCTTGCGGGTGTGGCCGATCACCTCGTCGGTGACCTCGAAGTTCTTCTCCGGGTCGAAACCGAGGACCTTCTTCGTCGCCGCGACCTCGTCCTCGCCGAGCGCCGCGCCGTGGGCCATGCCGGTGTTCATCATGTTGGGGGCGGGGTAGCCGATGATGGTGCGCAGGCAGATGATCGACGGCCGGTCGATGACCTGCTGGGCCGCCTCGATCGCCGCCTCGATGGCGACGACGTCCTCGCCGCCCTCCACGGTCTGCACGTGCCAGCCGTAGGCCTCGTAGCGCTTCGCGACATCCTCCGACAGCGCGATGTCGGTGTCGTCCTCGATCGAGATCTGGTTCTGGTCGTAGAACACGATCAGGTTGCCGAGCTGCTGGGTGCCTGCTAGCGAGCTGGCCTCCGACGTCACGCCCTCTTCGATGTCGCCGTCGGAGGCGACGACATAGATGTAGTGGTCGAACGGGCTCTGTCCGGGCGCCGCATCGGGGTCGAACAGGCCGCGTTCGCGTCGGGCGGCCATTGCCATGCCGACCGACGAGGCCAGACCCTGACCCAGCGGGCCGGTGGTGATCTCGACGCCGCGGGTGTGGCGGAACTCGGGGTGGCCCGGCGTGAGGGAGTCCCAGGTCCGCAGCGCCTCGATGTCGGACAGCTCGAGACCGAACCCGCCGAGGTAGAGCTGGATGTAGAGCGTCAGGCTCGAGTGTCCGCACGAGAGGACGAAGCGGTCGCGCCCGGCCCAGTCGGTGTCGGTCGGGTCGTGACGCATGACTCGCTGGAACAAGGTGTAGGCGAGCGGAGCGAGGCTCATCGCGGTACCGGGATGTCCGCTTCCGCACTTCTGCACTGCGTCGGCCGCCAGGATCCGGGCCGTGTCGACGGCGCGGGTGTCGAGGTCGGTCCAGTCGTCCGGGTGGCGGGGGGTGGTCAAAGCGCGGATCTCGTCTGTGTCGGCCACGATGCTGAAGGTCTCCTGTGCCTGCTCGGTGCGATTCGTACTCGGTCGGAGGTCGTAGAAGGGGCGATGGGTACCAGGGCGACCGGTACCAGCGTGATCGGTGTAGGCGTTGATCGGTATCGGCGCTGACCGGTGTCGGCCACCGACGATCGTCGGCGCGTACGCCTCCAGAGTAATCGGCGCCGGCCGCGCGTTGCGCGCCGACCGATGGTTACCGGCGAGTTCTGGCGTCATCGCCGGTCGAGAGCTCGCGCATGGCGGTGCCATGCCTCGATTCACGGTTCGCAGAGGCAAACGTCTACCATGCTCCGTAGTAGCCCGCGGGCGTCTGTGCGGGCGGACGAGGAGTGTTCGTGAGGATAGGGGAGCGTGTGAGCGGGAACAGTTCCGCCGCATCTCACTCGACCGACACCGCATCGAATCCGCAGGTATCGACCGAAACGGTCGCACCGGCCGATCAATCGTGGGCCGGGCGTGTGCGTGCGACGGTGCTCGCCTACATCGCGCTGACCAAGCCGCGTGTCATCGAGTTGCTTCTCGTCGCCACGATCCCGGTGATGCTGCAGGCCGACCGCGGCCACGTCGACATCGCGGTCATCGCCTTCACCCTCATCGGTGGCTGGCTCGGCGCAGGCAGCGCCAACACCCTCAACATGGTGGCCGACGCCGACATCGACAAGAAGATGAAGCGCACGGCCCGGCGTCCGCTGGCCCGCCGCGCGGTCGCGCCGCGGAGCGCGCTCATCTTCGGTCTCGCGTTGTGGGCGGCGTCCTTCGCGGTCCTGTACTTCGCCGCCAACCTCCTCTCGGCGCTGCTCGTCTCTGCGACGATCCTCTTCTACGTCGGCGTCTACACGCTGATCCTCAAGCGTCGGACCTGGCAGAACGTGGTCTGGGGCGGCGCCGCGGGTTGTATGCCGACCCTGGTGGGGTGGGCCGCGGTCACCGGTTCGCTGAGCTGGCAGCCGATCGTCCTCTTCGCGGTCATCTTCTTCTGGACGCCGCCGCACACCTGGGCGCTGGCGATGCGCTACAAGGAGGACTACAAGGCGGCCGGTGTGCCGATGCTCCCGGTGATCGCGACCGAAGAACGCGTCACCCGCCAGATGCTGATCTACACGGTCCTCACCGTGGTGACCTCACTGCTGCTGATCCCGGCGACGAGCTGGATCTACACCGTGATCGCGCTGACCGCCGGCGGCTGGTTCCTGGAGCGTGTGACCAAGCTGTACCGCGACACCAAGCGCGGTGCCGAGGTGGCACCGCTGAAGGTGTTCCTGCAGTCCAACGAGTATCTCGCCATCGTGTTCTGCGGCCTCGCGATCGACGCGGTCGTCGGCCTGCAGACCATCTCGTCCTACTTCTGAGCGCGGCTCACGTCCCGGCCGGCAACAGCACCGTCGAACCCGTGGTGACACGTGCCTCCAGGTCGGCGTGTGCGGCAGCCGCATCGGCCAATCGGTAACGCTGGCCGACGCGCACCTCGACACTGCCGTCGACGATCGCCTCGAAGCACTCACCGGCCCGGCGGTTCAGTTCCTCGGCGGTGTCGGTGAAGTGCGCCAGTGTCGGCCGCGTCACCGACAGCGACCCCGCGGCGTTGAGACGCTGGAGGTCGAACGGCGGAACCGGCCCGCTCGCCGCCCCGAAGAGCACGATGATCCCCCGGACCGCGGTCGAGGCCAGCGACTGCTCGAACGTGTCGGCGCCGACGCCGTCGTAGACCACCGGCACGCCGCGTCCGTCGGTGAGGTCACGGACGCGGGAACTCAGGTCCTCCCCGTAGCGCAGGACGTGATCCGCCCCCGCGGCGCGCGAGAGTTCCTCCTTCTCATCGGACGAGACCGTCGTGATGACCGTCAGTCCGCGGCGCTTGGCGAGCTGGGTGAGGATCAGTCCGACACCGCCGCCACCGGCGTGCACGAGGATCGGATCGCCGGCCTGGGGATGAGCACTCCCGTCGAGGAGATAGTGCGCGGTGAGACCGCGGAGCAACGACGAACCGGCCACCGCGTCGTCGACCGCGTCGGGTACCGGGACCGCCTTCGAGGCCGGGACCGCGACAAGCTCGGCGTACGAACCGGGGGCCGCACACCACGCCACCCGCTGACCTTCCTGCAGCGACGTCACATCCGAGCCGGTCGCGACGACGACGCCCGCGCCCTCGGTACCGGGGATGTAGGGCGGTGTGGAGGGGTACAGGCCCCGGCGCAGATAGGTGTCGATGAAGTTCACGCCCACCGCTGCGGTTCGGACGATCACCTCGTCGGCGGCCGGGATGGGATCGTCGACACTGCCGAAGGTCAGGACGTCGGGTCTGCCGTGGCGGGTCACCTGGATAGCTCGCACGACACCGTTCTACACGCCGGGATCGCCCCGGTATGCTGACCCCCATGACGAACACCACCGACGACGAGAAGTCGGGCACACAGCAGAAGGTCGAGGCACCCACCGAGGTCGTCGCCTCGGTACGCAAGTTCGTCGAGCGCGAAGGTTGCAGCGCGAAGGTCGTCCTCCAGGCGATCGGGGACGCCGGTGTGCGGATCACGCTCGTCGGCGACGCCAACGGCATCCTCGGGGACCGGGTCGTGCCCGATCTCGCGACCGCGCAGGCCGTGGTCGACGCCGTCGACGGTCTCGAGATCGCCGAGTGGGACCGTGACCTCACCTCGGAGACCACGGTGTCGACGTCGCACTACCGCAAGATGGCGGGTTGGGTCGCGCGGCAGAAGCGCTTCCCGCGTGCGCGCAACCGCGCCATCCTCTGAGGCCGGAGCTCGATCAGGCAGGCTCGCGCAGCGGGTCTGCCTTTTTCGTGGCCGATTCCTTGGCGACCGGGTTCCGCGCGATCAGGAGCTGCCAGGTGGCGCCGATGAGCAGGACCGCACTGCCGAACATGTGCGCGATGACCAGGGCGATGGGCAGATCCGTGGCGAACTGCACGAACCCGATCAGGCCCTGAAGCAGCAGGAGCAGCATGAACACCACTGCCGAGCGCTGTTGCGGCCGAGCGAACACCCGCGCGTAGACGAGGGCCGCGATCGCGAGCCCGACGAGGGTGAAGACGGCGTCGGCGTGCAGCTGTGTCGCGTTGCCGGGGTCGAGACCGTTCCGCGGGGCGTCCACATCGCCGGCATGCGGGCCGGAACCGGTCACGACCGTGCCGAGGTAGATCGTGCCCCAGGTGACGAGATAGACAAGCCAGGCGAGGTAGATGCCGAGCCGGCGCGTGGCGGTCGAGGGGGCGTCGGCATCGGGCGCGGTGGGCGTCGGATACGGACGCATCCGGTAGACGAGCACGGTGGATGCGGAGACCAACGCCATGGACAGCAGGAAATGCAGCGCGACGACCCACGGGTTGAGCTGGGTCAGGACCGTGATCCCGCCGATCACCCCCTGGAACGGGATACCGAGCGCGATGAGGGTGACCAGCCACTTGTCCCGGCGCGCCGCTCCGGCCGACCGCAGGACGGCGACCCAGGTCGCGATCGCGATGACGATCAGCACGAAGGTGAGCAGACGGTTGCCGAACTCGATCGCGCCGTGCATGCCCAGTTCGCCGTGCGGCACGAACGACTCGTCGGTGCACCGCGGCCAGGTCGGGCAACCGAGGCCCGAGGCGGTCACGCGCACGGCGCCGCCGGTGACCACGATGCCCACGTTCGAGACGAGCAGGGCGATGGCCCAGCGATGCACGAATCGTGCCGTCGGCCGGCCGAAGCCGGGGACGAACCGCCACGGACCGGTCAGCGGCCGGCGCGCTTCGCCGGCGGCCGCGGCATGATCGCCCGACCGGGCCGTCGCCGGGGCGTTCGAAGTATCGGATGTCATCGGAATCGGAACCACCTCACCGCCAAGGTGCCGGCCACCGCGGCCCACACCAGCAAGACACCCACCCCGAAGGCGTCGAACGAACCCTCCGAGGCCATCTCGAGCGCCTCGCTCAATGCCCCCGACGGGATGCACCGCGCGATCCAGTGCACGGCGTCGGGGATGTTGGAGTCGACGACGACCAGACTGCCGAGGCCGATGAACGCGAACCACAGCAGGTTCGCCAGTGCCAGCACGACCTCGGCCTTCAGGGTGCCGCCGAGCAGCAGCCCAAGAGCCGCGAAGCACGCGGTGCCGACCGCGAGGACCACCGCACCGATGAGCAGACCGACGGGGCTCGGTCGCCAGCCGAACGCGGCGCCGATCCCACCGAGGATCACCGACTGCAGCGCGACCACCACGAGGACCGCGATCGACTTGCCGGCGATGATGCCCCAGCGCGGTATCGGCGTCGCGCCGAGGCGTTTCAGCGCGCCGTAGCGACGGTCGAACCCGACGGCGATCGCCTGTCCGGTGAACGCCGTCGACATCACCGCGACGGTCAGGATCGCCGGGACGAACAGCGCCGCCCGCTCGGCGGGGCCGTCGCCGAACCCGGTGTCGATCGGCAGCAGGCACAGACCGACGAGCAGCGTGATCGGGATGAACATCGTGAGGAGCAACTGCTCGCCGTTGCGGAGCAGGAGCTTGAGTTCGAGGCCGCTCTGCGCGGCGATCATCGCCGGCAGCGACGCCGCCCGGGGAGCGGGGCGGAACAGACCGTCGGGGAATGTTCCGGCAGCACGGTCGGCGGGGCGGGGGAGCCCGGTGGGTGCGGATGAGGTCACGGTCGAAGGGTCCGTCCGGTGAGATCGAGGAAGACGTCTTCGAGGCTGCGGGTCTCCACGCGCAGATCGGTCGCGAGGACGTTGATCTTGGCGCACCAGGCGGTCACCGTGGCCAGCACCTGCGGCGTCATCGGACCGATGACCAGATACGAGCCGGGGGTGGCCTCCGTGCAGTGGTAGTCCTCGGGCAGGGCCAGCACCAGCATCGACAGGTCGAGTCCACGTGGTGCGGTGAAGCGCAGTTCGTTCTCGGCGCCGGTGCTGGTGAGGTCGGCGGGTGTCCCGTCGGCGACGACGCGGCCGTGATCGATGATCGCGACGTGGTCGGCGAGTTCCTCGGCCTCGTCCATCAGATGGGTCGTGAGCAGGACGGATGCTCCGTCGGCCCGGAGCCGGTCGATGAGTTCCCACACGACGAGGCGGGCGTGGGCATCGAGTCCGGCGGTCGGTTCGTCGAGGAAGACAAGTTCGGGGCGGCTGACGACCGCGCAGGCGAGGGCTAGGCGCTGCTGCTGGCCACCGGACAGACGTCGGTAGGACGTACGACGCACCTCGGTCAGGCCGAGTGCGTCGAGCAGGAACTCGGGATCGATGGGATCGGCCGAATACGCGGCCACCAGGCGCAGCATCTCCTCGGCCCGGGCTCCCGGGTAGGCGCCACCGCCTTGCAGCATGACGCCGATGCGGCGCCGGAGCGCGTCGTTGTCGGCGATGGGATCGAGACCCAGGACGCGGACGCTGCCGGCGTCGGGCGCGGTGAAGCCCTCGCAGATCTCGACGGTTGTGGTCTTGCCCGCGCCGTTGGGACCGAGCAGGGCGAGGATCTCGCCGCGTTCGAGGGTGAGATCGAGCCGATCGACCGCGGTGCGATCACCGAAGCGCTTGACCAGACCGCGGACCTCGACGGCCGCCGCAGAGGCGGCCGGGGTGCCGGCGGAGGCGGCTGACCCGGGATCGCGGAGCCGACGATCGTTCACCCGATCGTCGTCGTTGATCTGCCGAGAGGTCGTGCTGCGCACACTGGTCAGACTAGGCGCTCGGAGCCCAGGGACGAAAAGCGGTGACCGGGCACACGGCGCATGCGCTCATCGTCGTGCCGACGCCGACCCGGCCGTGGCCTCGTCGTCGTCCGACACGGGCCCGCGGCGGCGCCGCCGACGGGGCGCGCGGTCCTCGAAGAACAGGGCGGTGAGAACCGCGACCATGATCACGCCGGCCAGAAGTCCTTGTGCCAGAACCACTCCGCTCGTGTTGGAACTCGTGGGCATCACCACGATGGCGATGATCGCCGACGCCGCGATGGTGGAGATCCGGAACCAGGCGCCGGTGGCCCACGCGGCCAGCGGGATCACGGCCCACAGGAGGTACCAGGCCTGCACGAACGGGAAGAACAGCACGACTGTGGCCATCGACACACCGAGTGCACCGAGTGGGTGGAGCCGGCCGCCGAGCGTGGCGAGCATCCACCGGACGATGAACAGGGCGGCGACGAGCTGGCCGATGGGCCGGGCCACCTCGAGGATCGCCTGCGTGTGCTCGCCGAGGCCGAGGGTGACGCCGATCCGGCCGGTGGTCACCGACAACAGGGTCGGCATCGACATCCACGAGCGGACGATCTCGCCCGTCGACAACGTGCCCGTCCAGCCGAAGCCGAGCCCGGTGCCGAGGGAGATCCCCATCATCACGATGCCCAGGACCACCACGTAGAAGGCCGCCGACGCGCTCAGCATGTACACCGACCACCGGGAGCGACCCCACCATTCCCGAATCGGCGTGTGGCGGAGCACGGGCAGGGTGGCGCCCCACCGCATGGCCAAGGCGATGCCGACGAAGCCCAGGGCGAGCATCGAGGTGACCTTGATCATCGCCGACGCCGCGAGCACCGCACCGCCGGCGATGAGCAACCAGCCCGCTCGGGTGGGGACGAGGGTCCCGGGTCGGCGGAGCCGTTCGGCGCCGTAGATGGCGCGGAAACTCAACTCGAGACCGACGAGCATCAGGCCGAGCATGAGGGCCTCGTTGTGGATGCCCCCGACGAGATGCAGGATGACCAGCGGATTCATCGCGCCGAGCCAGAGTGCGGCCACTGACGAGACCCCGCAGCGGCGGGCCAGGCGGGGGAGTGCCCAGACGATGAGCGCGACGCCGATCAGTGCGACGACGCGGTGCAGGAAGATCGCGGCGGTGATGTTGTCGCCGGTGACCTTGGTGATGCCCTCGCCGATCCACAGGAAGAAGGGGCCGTAGGGCGCGGGGGTGTCGCGCCAGAGGTTGGGCACCGACCTGGTCAAAATGTGGTCCACGCCGAGTCCGCGGACCGGACTGACCGAGTACGGATCCATGCCCCGGAAGGCGATGGCGCTCTGCGCGAGATACGAGTAGATGTCCTTGCTCAGCAGCGGCGGCGCCACGATGATCGGGGCGATCCACAGCATGAGGGTCCGGTCGGCCTGGCGGCGGCTCATGCGGCGCTCCGGGCTCCGGCCGTGGCGGACCTCGACGCTGAACCGGCCGACTGCGAACCGGCCGAGCAACAACCACGCGACGACCAGGGTGATCGCGCCGCCGATGGACAGCGCGAGGGCGGTGCCGAACATGCGTGACGGCAACGACAGGACGCGCATCCCGGCAACTGGGTTCTGCAGTACGGGTACCGCACCGGTCCCGAGGGCGCCGATGAGGATCAGTACCGAGCCGGTGGCGCCGAAGAGCTTGATCCGGCGGAGCCGGCGGGTCTCCTCGGCGTTGAGCGGGCCGACCTCGCGCTCGTCGTCGTGTAGGCGGGCCACGGTCTTGCCGTAGTCGCCGGGTTCGGCGCCGGCAGCGGCAGGGCGCTGTTTGCGCAGTCCGAGATAGTCGAGCAGGGCGACCAACCGGGTCCAGACGAGTCCGAAGTAGTCCGGCACGCGGCGCGGAGCTGTGGTTTCGGGCACACGACGACTGTAATCGCCGGGCGTGGTGGCCTCTCGACCCCCTGCGATAAGGGCACCCTTGCTGGCAGCAGGGAAGTAATTACGTCACACTCGTGTTGTGAAAACCATGCGGAACGATGTTGTGCTGCCTTCTGGCAGTGCCGGCGCCGTGCCCTCCGCTGGTACGGGTGCCGGAGTGACCGGCGGTGTCGACGCGCACCATGACGGTCAGACCCGGGAGGCCGTGGTCACCCTGCTCGTCGACGACGGCCCGCTCACCGCCGGCGATATCGGCGAGCGCCTCGGCATCTCGGCGGCCGGCGTGCGTCGCCATCTCGACGCCCTGACCGGCGCCGGGGACATCGAGGTCGCCTCGCCGGGGTTCGGCCAACGCGGCCGGGGCCGACCCGCCAAGTACTTCCAGCTCACCGCTTCCGGACGCGGCAAGATGCGCCACGCGTACGACGACCTGGCCGGTGCGGCGATGCGTAAGCTGCGTGATCTCGGCGGCACCGACGCGGTCGCCGAGTTCGCCCGCGAGCGCGTCGAACGCATCGTGGCCGGCGTCCGTCCCAGCACCGGTCCGGTGACCGTCGCCGACACGGTCGACGAGATCGCCGACGCGCTCACCAGCGCTGGGTACTCGACCAACACGCGTCAGGTCGGGACCGGCGTGCAGATCTGCCAGCACCATTGCCCGGTGGCGCACGTCGCCACCGAGTTCCCGGAGCTGTGTGAGGCGGAGACCGCGGTCTTCACCGAACTCCTCGGCACGCACGTGCAGCGACTGGCGACCATCGCCAACGGTGACTGCGCCTGCACCACCCATGTGCCGATCCACCCACCGCCGGGTGGGACCACCGAAGACCGACCCGGGGCCGTCGCGGACCCCGATACGCAGCCCGTATCGCCCCGCGCCACCCCGAATCAGACACCGACCGCCACGACAACCCGAAAGGCCACGCGATGACTGTCACCGATCCGGCCACCCCGACCCCAGCGGCGCCCCTCACCCAAGAGGAGACGATCGCCGCCCTCGGCAAGTACGGCTACGGCTGGGCCGATTCCGACGTCGCGGGCGCGAGCGCCAAGCGCGGACTGTCCCCGGCGGTCGTCGCCGACATCTCGGCGAAGAAGAGCGAGCCCGAGTGGATGCTCGAGCAGCGTCTCAAGGCCCTCAAGATCTTCGACAAGAAGCCCATGCCCGGCTGGGGTGCGGGGCTCGAGGGAATCGACTTCGACAACATCAAGTACTTCGTGCGCTCCAGCGAGAAGCAGGCCGCCACGTGGGACGACCTGCCCGAGGACATCAAGAACACCTACGACAAGCTCGGCATCCCCGAGGCGGAGAAGCAGCGTCTCGTCTCCGGTGTCGCGGCGCAGTACGAGTCCGAGGTCGTCTACCACTCGATCCGCGAGGACCTCGAGAAGCAGGGCGTGATCTTCCTCGACACCGACACCGCGCTCAAGGAGCACCCGGAGATCTTCCAGCAGTACTTCGGGACCGTCATCCCCGCGGGCGACAACAAGTTCTCCGCGCTCAACACCGCGGTGTGGTCGGGTGGGTCCTTCATCTACGTGCCACCGGGCGTCCACGTCGACATCCCGCTGCAGGCCTACTTCCGGATCAACACCGAGAACATGGGCCAGTTCGAGCGCACGCTGATCATCGTCGACGAGGGTGCCTATGTGCACTACGTCGAGGGCTGTACCGCGCCGATCTACAAGACGGACTCGCTGCATTCAGCGGTCGTCGAGATCATCGTGAAGAAGGGCGGCCGCTGCCGCTACACGACCATCCAGAACTGGTCGAACAACGTCTACAACCTGGTGACCAAGCGCGCGAAGGCCGAGGCCGGCGCGACCATGGAGTGGATCGACGGCAACATCGGTTCCAAGGTCACCATGAAGTACCCGGCGGTCTGGCTGACCGGCGAGCACGCCAAGGGCGAGGTCCTCTCGGTCGCGTTCGCGGGTGAGGGCCAGCACCAGGACACCGGCTCCAAGATGGTCCACCTCGCGCCGAACACCTCGAGCAACATCGTCTCCAAGTCGGTGGCCCGTGGCGGTGGCCGGGCGTCGTACCGCGGTCTGATCAAGATCAACAACGGTGCGCACGGCAGCCGGTCGACGGTGAAATGCGATGCGCTGCTGGTGGACACCATCTCGCGCAGCGACACCTACCCGTACGTCGACATCCGCGAGGACGACGTGACGATGGGCCACGAGGCGACTGTCTCGAAGGTCAGCGACGACCAGCTCTTCTACCTGATGAGCCGCGGTCTGACCGAGGACGAGGCGATGGCCATGGTGGTCCGCGGCTTCGTCGAGCCGATCGCCAAGGAACTCCCGATGGAATACGCGCTCGAGCTCAACCGCCTGATCGAGCTCCAGATGGAAGGAGCTGTCGGCTGATGGCCGATCCCACATTGCCCGTGACCACTCCCGGCTCGGCGGCGCCCGTCGTCAACAAGGGCGAGATGTTCACCTCGTTCGACGTCGACGCCTTCGAGGTGCCGAGTCCCCGCGAGGAGGCGTGGCGGTTCACCCCGTTCCGTCGTCTCCGCGGGTTGCACGACGGATCCGCGCAGCGGTCCGGCGAGGCGACCGTGGAAGTGACCGGAGCGTCCGAGGGCGTCGAGGTCGAGACCGTCGGTCGCGACGACAAGCGGCTCGGCCAGGGCGGCGTGCCGTTCGACCGCGTTGCCGCGCAGGCGTATTCGTCGTTCACGCAGGCGACCGTGGTGACCGTCGGCCGCGAGGTCGAGCTCGCCGAGCCGGTCACCGTCACGGTCACCGGCCCCGGCGAGGGCGAGACCGCCTTCGGCCACACCCAGATCCGGCTCGAGGCGTTCGCGCGCGCCGTCGTCGTCCTCGATCAGAAGGGCAGCGGCACGTTCGCGGAGAACGTCGAATTCGTCGTCGGCGACAGTGCCGCACTGACCGTCGTGAACATCCACGACTGGGAGGACGACGCCGTCCACGTCGCGACGCATCACGTGCGCGCCGGTCGTGACTCCGTGGTCCGCCACTTCGCGATCAGCTTCGGCGGCAACCTGGTTCGGCTGTCGCCGATCGTCCACTACGACGCGCCCGGTGGCGATGTCGAGATGTGGGGTCTGTACTTCGCCGACGCCGGCCAGCATCTCGAGCAGCGACTCCTCGTCGACCACAGCCAGCCGCACTGCCGCTCGAACGTCGTCTACAAGGGCGCGCTGCAGGGCGACGTCTCCGGCGATCGCAGCCGTGAGGCCCACACCGTGTGGGTCGGCGACGTGCTGATCCGCGCCGAGGCCGAGGGCACCGACACCTTCGAGCTCAACCGCAACCTGGTGCTCACCGACAACGCGCGTGCCGACTCGGTGCCGAACCTCGAGATCGAGACCGGCGAGATCGTCGGTGCCGGACACGCCAGCGCCACCGGTCGTTTCGACGACGAGCAACTGTTCTACCTGCAGGCCCGCGGCATCCCCGAGGACCAGGCCCGACGCCTCGTCATCCGCGGCTTCTTCGGCGAGGTGATCGCCAAGATCGGTGTGCCCGAGCTGCGCGAGCGTCTCTCGGCGGCGGTCGAGCAGGAACTCGAACTCGCCGGCGCCTGACCGCCGATCACCCTCGCCATCCGAACTTCCCAGCCCGGAGAAAGAAATCCTGAGACTATGACCACACTGGAAATCCGTGACCTGCACGTCGATGTCGCGCAGACCGACGCCGACGCCGAGCCCATCCACATCCTCAAGGGTGTCGACCTGACCGTGAAGTCGGGGGAGACGCACGCGATCATGGGCCCCAACGGTTCCGGCAAGTCGACGCTGTCCTACGCCATCGCCGGTCACCCCAAGTACGAGGTGACCTCGGGGTCGATCACCCTCGACGGTGAGGACGTCCTGGAGATGAGCGTCGACGAGCGGGCCCGCGCCGGACTGTTCCTCGCCATGCAGTACCCCGTCGAGGTGCCCGGCGTCTCGATGTCGAACTTCCTGCGGACCGCCGCCACCGCCGTGCGTGGTGAGGCGCCGAAGCTGCGCCACTGGGTCAAGGAGACCAAGGAGGCGATGACCTCGCTCGACATCGATCCGTCGTTCTCCGAGCGCAGTGTCAACGAGGGTTTCTCCGGCGGTGAGAAGAAGCGTCACGAGATCCTTCAGCTCGACCTGCTCAAGCCGCGGATCGCGATCCTCGACGAGACCGACTCGGGACTCGACGTCGACGCCTTGCGGGTGGTCAGCGAGGGCGTGAATCGCTACAAGGAGCGCGACAACGGCGGGATCCTGCTGATCACGCACTACACGCGCATCCTTCGCTACATCAAGCCGGAGTTCGTGCACGTCTTCGTCAACGGCCGCGTCGTCGAATCGGCCGGTCCCGAACTCGCCGATGAGCTCGAGGAGAAGGGTTACGAGCGTTTCACCTCGGCTGCCAAGGCCGGCTGAGACCGCCCGACCGATCCGAGCCCACCAGCACAGGAGGTGTACCAGGTGACACTCTCGACAGAGGTTTCCACCGCCCTGGACGTCGATTCGCTGCGCGCCGACTTCCCGATCCTCTCGCGCACCGTGCGCGACGGAAAGCCGCTGGTGTACCTGGATTCCGGGGCGACCTCGCAGCGTCCGGTCCAGGTGCTCGACGCCGAACGGTACTTCCTCACGCACCACAACGCGGCGGTGCATCGCGGCGCGCATCAGCTCGCCGAGGAGGCGACCGATGCGTATGAGGACGCCCGGGAGGTCATCGCGTCGTTCGTGGGGGCGTCCGCCGACGAGCTCGTGTTCACCAAGAACGCGACCGAGGCACTCAACCTCGTGACCTACACCCTCGGCGACCCGCGGTCCGCGGATGTACTCGGGGGCTCGGCGCTCGGGCCCGGCGACACCGTCGTCATCACCGAGCTGGAGCATCACGCCAATCTCGTTCCGTGGCAAGAGCTCTGCGGCCGCACGGGCGCGACGCTCCGCTGGTTCGGGGTGACCGACCAGGGCCGGATCGACCTCGATTCGCTGACCCTCGACGAGTCGGTGAAGGTCGTCTCGTTCACGCACCAGTCGAATGTGACCGGGGCGGTCGCCGATGTGGCCGAGCTGGTCTCGCGCGCACGCGCGGTCGGCGCACTCGTCGTGCTCGACGCCTGCCAGTCGGTGCCGCACATGCCGGTCGACTTCCGTGCTCTCGACGTCGACTTCGCCGCCTTCTCCGGGCACAAGATGTTCGGGCCCAGTGGCGTCGGAGCGCTGTACGGCAAGTCCGATCTGCTGAATGCGTTGCCGCCGTTCATCACCGGCGGCTCGATGATCGAGACCGTGACCATGGAGGGGTCGACGTACGCTCCGTCGCCGCAACGGTTCGAGGCGGGCGTGCCGATGACCTCGCAGGTCGTCGGACTCGGTGCCGCGGTGCGTTACCTGACCGTTCTCGGCATGGACGCCGTCGCCGCGCATGAGCATGCGCTGACCGCGCGGGCGCTGGAACAGCTCAGCGACATCGAGGGTGTGCGGATCATCGGGCCGTCGACCCCGGAGAACCGCGGCGGCGCCGTGGCCTTCCTCGTCGACGGCATCCACGCCCACGATCTCGGGCAGATCCTCGACGACGAGGGCGTGGCCATCCGGGTGGGTCACCACTGCACGTGGCCGCTGCACCGGCGCTTCGGCGTCGCCGCCACCGCACGTGCGTCGTTCGCCGCGTACAACACGTTCGCCGAGGTCGATGCGCTCGCCGCCGCGATCGTCACGGCGCAGAAGTTCTTCGGGACGGTCTGAGCCATGCGGATGGAACAGATGTACCAGGAAGTGATCCTGGACCACTACAAACACCCACACGGGCGCGGACTCCGTGAACCGTTCGGTGCCGAGGTCCACCACGTCAACCCGACCTGTGGTGACGAGGTCACCCTGCGCGTGGCGGTCTCCGACGACGGTTCGAGCATCGACGACGTGTCCTACGACGGGCAGGGATGCTCGATCTCGCAGGCGTCGACGTCGGTGTTGCACGACCTCATAGTCGGGCGGCCGGTCGGGGAAGCACTGGCCACCGTCGAGTCGTTCAACGCGATGATGACCTCCCGCGGCAAGGACGCCGGCGACGAGGACGTCATCGGCGACGGGATCGCCTTCGCCGGGGTGAGCAAATACCCGGCACGCGTCAAATGCGCGCTCCTGGGCTGGATGGCCTTCAAGGACGCACTCGCGCAGACGATGGACAGCCACGAGACACGAGCGGAGACAGCATGAGTGACGACACAGCCACCACGGACACACCGACGACCGCGGCCACCGACACCGGCGTGACGGGGACACCCCCCGCGCCCGCGACGTCGCTGCCGGCCATCGAGGACGTCGAGGAGGCGATGCGCGACGTGGTCGACCCCGAACTGGGGATCAACGTCGTCGACCTCGGTCTGGTCTACGGCATCGAGGTGACCGACGACGCGGTCGCGAAGATCGACATGACCCTCACCTCGGCGGCCTGTCCGCTGACCGACGTGATCGAGGATCAGTCGCGCGGTGCGCTGGTCTCCAGCGGTCTGTGCACCGACATGGAGATCAACTGGGTCTGGCTGCCGCCGTGGGGTCCGGACAAGATCACCGACGACGGTCGCGAGCAGCTCCGCGCCCTCGGCTTCACCGTCTGACCGACGATCGGACACACCACTGCGCCGGCCCCGGTCATGATCGACGACCGGGTCCGGCGCTTGTTCGTCGGTAGGGCACTTCCGTGCGGGGAGTTGATCGCATGAGGCGTTTCGAGTCGCGGGTCGAGCGGATGATCCGCGAGGCCACCGAACGCGGCGAGTTCGACAACCTGCCGGGCGCGGGGAAGCCGTTGGATCTGACCGACAGCGACGATCCCGACTGGTGGGTCAAACGCAAGATCCGCGAGGAGAACCTCGACTCGTCGGCGTTGCTCCCCGCGCCGCTGCTGTTGCGCCGGGAGGCACAGGATTTCCCGGAGTCGCTGCGCCACATCGCCGACGTGGACGCGGTCCGCGACATCCTCGTCGAGTTCAATCGCCGTGTGCGAGAGGCACATCTCGCCTCCCGTCAGATGGCGTTGCCGCACAGCGTCGTGGCGCACACCGTCGATGTCGACGACATGATCCGACGCTGGCGGGCCCTGCGAAGCCGGAACTGAGCTCGCCCCACCATGATTTGAGGTTAGCGCTAACCTGCGTGTTAGCTTTCCGGCTGGGAGAGAGCTGCACAGGCAGCTCGCAGGGGAGCGAAAGCAGGGGCCGGTGGCAGTTGCAGTCGGTGCCGCGCGCGATGAACAACCCGCTGCCTCTCGGCGACCCCGGAGCACGGTCGTGCAGGGCCTGCGGGCGGTCGCGGTTCTGGTGGTCATTCTCGACCATGTCGGAATGCCAGGTTTCCCAGGCGGTTTCTTCGGGGTCGATGTCTTCTTCGTGATCTCGGGGTACGTCATCACCGAAATGCTCCTGCGGCGTCCCGCCGCGTCGCGGGGCGTCTGGTTCCTCGGCTTCTACGCCGCGCGCGCCCGGCGCATCGTGCCGCCGCGACCCTGGTGATCGTCCTGACCGTCATCGCGACCTTCGAGTTCACCAACTTCGTCCGGGGCGCCCGGGTGCTGCCGGATGCCACGGCTGCGTCGCTCTTCCTCGCGAACTTCCACTTCATCGAGACCGGGTCCGACTACGCCCGGCTCGGCGGTGATCCGTCGCCGCTACAACACTATTGGTCGCTGGCCGTCGAGGAACAGTTCTACCTGGTCTGGCCGCTGCTGGTGGTCTTGGCGATCGGCGTCGCGGAGCCCGCACGAGACGGGTCCCCCTGCGACCGCTGCTGTTGGGTCTCCTGGTCGTCCTGGCCACGGCCAGTTACCTGTACTCCATGCTGCTGACCCCGCTCGACGGAGTCGAGGCCTTCTACTCGCCCTTCACCCGCGCCTGGGAACTCGCAGTCGGCTGTCTGCTCGCCGTCGCGCGGCCATGGTTGGCCACCGCGGTGTCGGCGCGGAAGGTCGTGACCGCCGGGCTCGCCTGGGCGGGGTTCGCCGCCATCGCGTGGTCGGTGGTCGCACTCGACGACACGAGCGGATTCCCGGGTTCGGTGGCCGCCGTTCCGGTGCTCGGCACGGCGGCCGTTCTGATCGCCGGAATGCGCACGCAGCCAACCGTTCCGATGTCGATACTGGGCACTCGCGTGCTCGTCTACCTCGGCGACATCTCCTACTCGCTCTACCTCGTGCACTGGCCGCTGTTCACCATCACCGCCGCCCGCATCGGTGCCGACTTCTCGCTGCCGACGCAGCTGCTCCTCATCGGCGTGACCGTGGTGTGCGCGGCGATCATGTACCACGCATTCGAGAATCCGATCCGTCGGTCACGCACCCTCGCCGCCCGGCCGTGGTGGAGCCTGGCGATCGTTCCGGTCGGCGTCGCCCTGGTGTTCGCGGTCGCGGCCTTCGAGCGCTATCGATGGGCTCTCCCTGTTCCCCTTGTCCAGCAGTTGTTCTGAGAGTTTCGCGAAAGGATCGTCGGATGACGAGGAAAGTCACCGGTAGGGTCGTTGCGGCCGTGTCGTTGTGTGCTGCCGTGTTGGTGGCCGGATGCCAGGCGGTGCCCGACGGGTCGGGTACCGCGACGAGTTCGGCTTCGGAGCCCGTCCCGGCGGCGGTGTCCACCACCGACGTCCTCGCCGCCGTCCAGGCGGCCACCGCCCTGCAGGACCTGCCACCGGCCATCACCAACGACGAGTTGCTCGCCGCCGGGGGCGACTACTCCGACCAGTGGTCGGTCGAGGGATGCGAGCCGCCGCTGGAGGTCAGCCGGCTCGACGACCTCGGACCGTGCACCCTCGGTGACACGACGAGCGACCGGACCATGGCACTGATCGGCGACTCCGCGGCATCGATGTGGCACTCGGCGTTCGACCTCATCGGCAAACGCAACGGGTGGCGGGTACTCGCCTTGACCAAGAGCAACTGCGGTCCCGCGGCTTTGACGTACTACCAGTGGCAGCTCAACCGGTCCTACACCGAGTGCGATGACTGGCAGGACTGGCGGATGGCGACCATCGCCCGGGAGAACGCGGAGATCGTCGTGCTGGCCGGCCACCACGACGGCGGCAATCAGGGACCCGGACGGGATACCACGGCGGAGGTGTGGCGGGACGGTCTGGTGACGACGATCGATCAACTGCCCGCGGGCACCAGAACCTTTCTGCTCGGCGGGATTCCGCGACCGGCGGAGAGCCCGTCGGAGTGCATGGCAGCCGATCCCACCGAACTCACCCGGTGCGCGGAGCCGGCGGCCGCGGCGCTCCCGGACCAGTCGGGCTGGTCGGGCGCCGCGGAGCTCACCGGTCAGACCTTCGTCGATGTCGACCCGTGGTTCTGTGCGGGGACCTGCCCGGCGGTGATCGCCGAGCAACTGGTGTACTCGGGCAAGTTCCACCTCACCGGCCAGTACGCGCGGTATCTGTCCGGGCGGATCGAGGAGGTCATGGCGCCGGCGCTGAGTGCGCAGCCCTGACGGAACGCAGGCCGGATCGAACGGCGGGTGCCGATCAGCCGGCGTCGCCGGCCCACGCCGGGGTGGACATCGCACCGCGCGCCACCACGACGCGAGTACGCATGTCGACTGCGGCGATGACCCTGGTCATCGCGCTCATCGTGCCGGTGAGATCGTCCCGCTTGCTCAGGTAACTGCGTTGTGCGGCAAGGGGCATCGTGAAGAACGCCTCGAAGAACGCGACCGTCTGCGACGGACTGAGCCCCAGTAGGGCGCTGAGCCCACGGAGACGCAGGTTGTGTACCGCACGGGTGGACGGCGGCCACAGATCCGCGGCGGGGTCTCGACCCGCGGCGAGAGCGGCCACCACGGCGTCGGTGCACATCAACGATGTCGCGACGCTGTAGCCGGTCGTCGGGTTCTTGAAACCGCCCGCGGCGCCGAACCGGAAAACGGGATCGCGCCAGGGGTGTGGTGACGAGCCGGTCAGCGGGAAGTCGACGTGCTCGACCCGCCGGATCCCCGACGGCATCCCGCCGAGCCGCGCGGCCAGGCGGCGTTCGAGTTCGTCGAGACCGAGGGCGGGATGCCCGGCGAGACAGGTCTCCTCGAGGAGGTACTCGCCCCCGCCGAGCGGCACGACATACAGAAAGGACGGCAGCGCCCGGCGGTCTGTCGCGCCACCCCGCCAGTCCATGAGCAGTGCCTCGTGCCCGTCCAGCACGGGTGCGGCAACCTCAGCGTCGACGACGATCCCGTACGCGGTCTGTCGAGGTGCGTCGTGGGGGAGCGCACCGCGACAGTCGACCACGGCATCGCCGGTCAGGACCGAACCGTCATCGAGATGCACACGCGCGCCGTCGATCTCGACCACCCGGGCGGAACGGGTCGGAACCCCGTCGAGGGTCAGTGACCGTTGCAGGCCGGGGGTGTCGAAGACGGTGTACCCGCGGGCCACCTCCTCGAGTTCGCGGCCCGCGATCCCGATGCGCTCGGTCCGGGCGGCGACGGCGGACTGCTCGACCCACTCGGGCAACTCGTCGGACCAGCAGGCGAACGTGGACCGCCAGACCCGGTCGGGCGACGGATCGACCAGGGTGACCGGTACGCCGGCACGGGTTAGGCGGTGGACGAGGGCGCGGCCGGCCGGGCCGGCCCCCGCGACGATGACTCCGGAACTCACAACCCGTCCTTCGTCGCGGTCGGCGATCCGGACGGGGGCGCGTCGTCGGGCAGGCGGATCACGAACCGCCCGTGGCCAGCATGCCACCGTCGACGGCGAGGGTCTCGCCGGTGATCCACGCCGACTCGTCGCTCGCCAGGAACGCGACCGCCCGCGCCACGTCTTCGGGTTCCCCGATCCGCTTGAGCGGGTAAGAGTTCGCCGCGCGGGCCTCGTTCTCGCCCTCGATCAGCCCGGAGGCGAACTTCGTGCGCACGATGGACGGGGCGATCGCGTTGACCCGGATGGCCGGACCGAGTTCCCAGGCGAGCTCGGCGGTCAGGCGGATCAGCGCCGCCTTCGACGTGCCGTACGCCGCGATCACGCCCGTCGACCGCAGGCCCGCGACCGACGAGATGTTGACGACCGACCCGCCGGTGTCCTTCATGCCCGCCCGGTAGGCCTCCTGGACGAACCCGAGCGCGGCGACGACGTTGGTGTCGAACGTCTTGCGGTAGGCGGCGAGGTCGGCCCCCATCAGTGGGCCGGCCAGCGGCGCGATCCCGGTGTTGTTGACCAGGATGTGGATTCCGCCGCCCTGAGCGACGGCCGCGGCCACGGCGGCCGCCCGGTCGTCGGCGTCGCCGGTGTTGCCCGCACACGCCGAGACCGTTGCTCCGGGCACCGCGTCCCGGATTCGGCCGGCGGCCTCCTCGAGTGGCTCGGCCTTCCGGCTCGTGATGACGACCGAGGCACCGCGTCGGGCCAGTTCCGTCGCGATCGCCTCACCGATGCCGCGACTGGCACCGGTGACGAGCGCGGACCGGCCGGTCAGGTCGGAGGACTGCGGGAAGTTCTGCGGAATCGTTGTGGAGTGCGTCACGTCCCACACCGTATCGGTCCACCATGACAGGGGTGGTCGACTCGGCCGCACGGCGCCGGGGTCCGCACGTGGAAAAAGCAGTGGCGCGGCACCGGTAGAATCGACCGTCGTGATCACCGCGACCGACCTGGAGGTACGAGCGGGCGCTCGGACCCTGTTGGCGGCGCCCGGCGACGCCTTACGCATCCAGCCCGGCGACCGGATCGGCCTCGTGGGCCGCAACGGCGCCGGCAAGACGACGACGCTGCGCATCCTGGCCGGCGAGACCGAACCCTACGCGGGATCGATCCGCCGGTCCGGTGAACTCGGTTACCTCCCGCAGGACCCCAAAGAGGGGGACCTCGACGTCCTGGCCAAGGACCGGGTGCTCTCCGCGCGCGGTCTCGACGAGATCTTGCGCGACATGGAGAAGCAGCAGGCGCAGATGGCCGAGGCCGCCGACGACAAGCTGCGGGACAAGGCCGTGGCGCGGTACGGACGCCTCGAAGAGCGCTTCGCCGCCCTCGGCGGGTACGTCGCCGAATCCGAGGCCGCGCGGATCTGCAACAGCCTGGGTCTGCCCGATCGGGTTCTCGAGCAGCCGCTGCGGACACTCTCCGGCGGTCAACGCCGACGGATCGAGCTCGCACGCATCCTGTTCGCGGCCTCCGACGGCTCGGGGAAATCCGACACCACCCTCCTGCTCGACGAACCGACCAACCACCTCGACGCCGACTCGATCGCCTGGCTCCGTAGCTTCCTGCAGAACCACGAGGGGGGTCTCGTCGTGATCAGTCACGACGTCGACCTGCTGGCCGACGTGGTGAACCGGGTGTGGTTCCTCGACGCGGTGCGCGGTGAGGCCGACATCTACAACATGAGCTGGAAGCGGTACCTCGATGCCCGGGCGACCGACGAGCAGCGCCGTCGTCGCGAACGGGCCAATGCCGAGAAGAAGGCGTCCGCCCTGCGCGCGCAGGCCGCGAAGCTCGGTGCCAAGGCCACCAAGGCGACCGCCGCGCAGACCATGCTCAAGCGCGCGGAGCGGATGATCGACGCCCTCGACGAGGAACGGGTGGCCGACCGCACCGCGCGGATCCGGTTCCCCGAACCGGCCGCATGCGGCAAGACACCGTTGATGACGTCCGGACTCTCGAAGAGCTACGGCTCGCTGGAGATCTTCACCGGGGTGGACCTCGCGATCGACAAGGGCAGTCGCGTAGTCGTCCTCGGCCTCAACGGCGCGGGCAAGACGACGCTGCTGAGAATGCTTGCCGGAGTGGAGAAGCCGGACACAGGGTCGATCGAGCCGGGATTCGGTCTGAAGATCGGCTACTTCGCGCAGGAACACGACACCCTCGACGACCGGGCGTCGGTGTGGGAGAACATCCGGCACGCTGCACCCGACGCGGGCGAGCAGGACCTCCGAGGCCTGTTGGGCGCGTTCATGTTCAGCGGCGCCCAGCTCGATCAGCCGGCCGGCACGCTGTCCGGCGGTGAGAAGACCCGGCTCACGCTGGCCGGGCTGGTGTCCTCGGCGGCGAACGTCTTGCTCCTCGACGAGCCGACCAACAACCTCGACCCGATCTCGCGCGAACAGGTCCTCGACGCCCTGCGCAGCTACACCGGGGCCGTCGTCCTGGTGACGCACGATCCGGGCGCCGCCGCCGCGCTCGATCCGCAGCGTGTGATCCTGTTGCCCGACGGCACCGAGGACCACTGGAGCGAGGAGTATCAGGAGCTCATCGAGCTCGCCTGATCGCCTCGATGAGCCGATCGGTCCCGGCGCGGTCGGGCACCGTCAGCCGGTGACCGTGTCCGGCGAACTCCCGGCCGACGACCCCCGCGTCCCGCAGTCGCCGCCCGAACTCGATGCCGTCGGGGCCCGGCACGAACACGAAATTCGCCTCGCTCGGCAGCGCCGGGTGGCCCGAGTCGCGCAGCGCGTCGGCGATTCGATCGCGTTCGCGGCGCATCGCCGTGACCCGTCCGGCCAGCTCGTCGGACGCGGCAAGTGCCACTGGCGCAGCGTGTTCGGCGCCCGCGGTGATCGAGAAGGGGACCTCGTGACGGCGGGCACCGCCGACGGACGTCGCCGACCCGATCGCATATCCGACCCGCAGTCCCGCGAGACCGTGGGCCTTGGAGAGGCTTCGCACCGCGATCAGGTTGGGGTACTCGTCGACCAGCGTCCGGACATCGGGTGCGTTCCGGCAGTACTCGACGTACGCCTGGTCGAGGATCACCGGGATCGCCGGGTCGACAGCCGTGAGCAGTTCACGAATCTCCGCGTCGGAGAGGACCGATCCGGTCGGGTTGTGCGGGCTGCAGACGATGACGGCCGCGGTGTCCGGACCCGCGGCCGCGGCGAGCGCACCGACATCGGGACGCCCGTCGTCGAACAGCGGGGTCGTGTCGATCCCGAGCCCGATCATCTCGGCGAGCAGCGCGAAACCCTCGAATGTCGGTGCAGGGGTGACAATCCGAGGTCCGGTACGACCCCTGGCCCGGGCCCGTGCAGCCGAGTCCTGCAGGATCGCGGAGAGTACGGCCGTCGCCCCGGCGCCGACGCTGATGTGCGCCGCCTCGACACCGGTGTGCTCGGCGATCGTCGCGCGCAGACCGTCGGGACGAAACGACGGGTAGCGGTGGGCCGATGCCGCCGTGTCGCGCAGCGCGGACACGACCGCGGGCAACGGGGGATAGGCGGACTCGTTCCGGTCGCATCGCACGACGACGTCGGTGCGCACGCCGGCGAGGTCCGTGGCGCGCTCGGTTGTCGGAGCCGGCAGCAGAACCGTCACGAACGCCCACTCCACCGGATCGCTCCGGCAGCGGCGAAGTCGCCGGCATGGGCGAACGCCGACATCATCACGATGTCACCGGGACGCACGCGCCCGTCGTCGATCGCCGCGTCCAGAGTCATCGGAATCCCAACCGCGAACAGGTTCCCACATTCGTCGAACGTGTCCGGGTGTCGCGATTCGGGCAGTTCGAGGGCCTCGCGCCAGTTGCGCAGGAATATCCGGTTGGGCTGGTTGGTGACGAGCAGGTCCAGATCGGACGGGCGAACCCCGATTCGGTGCGCAAGCGCCGCAGCCACTTCCGGGACCATCCGGTTCCCGCGGGCGAGTACTTTCGCGATCTTGGCCTCGGTGAAGCCGACATGGATCTGACCCGGGCCCGCCTCCCAGTACTTGCGTTGAACCGCCCCGGGTCTGTCGGAGGCTCTCGAACCTGTGAAGGATGGAGAGCATGGCAGCACCACGCAAGTACAGTGAGGAACTCAAGGACCG
>NZ_JBHUXZ010000023.1:0-75296 GCF_042668985.1 Gordonia sp. NPDC057258 | reverse complement strand
CCGCGCCCGAAGTGCAGCGGCACAGTGGTGGCGTCTTTGAAGATCGCCAACCACGGCTGGACGTCACCGGCCATCGCGATCAAGTCCCGGATGGGCAGCAGGGTTCCGGTGGCGGTGGTCGCGAGTCCGGCTTCGCGGACGAGGTCGCCGAGGTCGGCTTTGATGATCAGTTGGACGGGCAGGCCGCGGTGCGAGGTGCCGAGTGCGCCGTCGGCGAAACCTGCGGCGAGTGCAGCGTCGAGCGCGTCGTGATTGGACTGGGCGAGGGTGCGGCCGTCGCGGTCGGCTGCGGTGGCCAGGGCGTCGGGGTCGGCGGCACCGGCCGGCCCGCTGGGCGAGGCGGGGTCGTCGGGGTTGTTGAGTCCGGGTTTGCCCCACACGGCGAACATCATGGTGAGTCGGGCGGCGAGTGCGGGTGTCAGGGTGCCGGAGATCTTGGCGGTGCCATCGGCGCGTTGCCGACCGATCCACAGGCCGCGGCGTCGTTTCTGGTCGGTGTCGTCGGTCAGGGTGCCGTCGGGGTCGAGGTGGGCGAGCAGGCGGGCACCGAGTTGGGTGATCTCAGCGGGGGTGTGGTCGGTGGCGATCTCGGCCATCTGCCGCTCAGCGGCGACCTTGATGTCGTGGTCGACGGCGACCGGGATGCGGTCGAGGACATCCAATGCGGCCTGCACGTGCGCGGTGCCGACCGCGCCGTGTGCGAACGCTTCGGCGAGGCAGGGGTATTCGGGTGGGAGGACCTCGCCGCCGAGGCTGGTCCGGTGGGCGGTGGCGTCCATCTGCTTACGGCGGCGCATCGGGTTCGACACTCGTAGCTGGTGCGTCATGTACTGCATGAGGGTGCGGCAGCCGGCCTTGCGGGGCAGGTCGCGAGCGACGGCCTGATCGATCTGCCGGTCACCGGCAACGGTCAGACGAGCGATGGCGCGTTCGGTCTCCGCGGCCACCTCAGCGAGTTCGGCATCGGTACACGGCGACAGATCCACGGTCTGCAACTTGTCGAGGGTGCGGTGGAGATCGGCCACCAACTCGACCACACGAGGCGAAGGCGCGTCGGTGCCGACGACCTGCTGGGAATCGAACATGACGGTCACCTCCCCCGAGAACCCGTGCTGCGAATGTACGTTCGACTGTACACGAAAGAAGGGTAAACGGCAGCTCGAAATACGTTGTCCAACAGAATCTTTGCTGCGCGGAGTTGCCACCTTAAATTGTCGGTGGTTGCTGGTAGTGTCCGCCCGCGGGCGAGAACTGTCTTTGCAGTGCGGAACCCTTCGTGACGCGCCCTCCGCAAGCTCCGGACGCTCCTCAGGGAGCAGGGGGTTGACGCGCCCTCCGCAAGCTCCGGCCGCCCCTCAGCAGCTGTGGCCTGACGGCCGTCGTGGACTGCGAAAGAACTGTTGTGCTCGGAGCGGGCCCACTTACTGCTCCCAGAGGGAGACCGGAGCCTGCGGAGGCCGTCACCAACCTCCAGAGCCGCGGGGTGGGCCCTAGGTACCCCGGGGGACGTCGCTTACGATGAGGCACCGTGCCTGTGACAGCCCCGACCTCGCCTGAGGATTCCGCCGAACCGTCCTCGTCGGGGCCGGAATCGTCGGGGCACGGGACCAGGATTTCCGCGGGCACCGCCCGGTGGATCGCGATCGTGGCGGGGATCGCCGGCATCGTGCTGTGTGCCCTCACCCCGCTGCTGCCGGTCAAGGCCGTCGACGCCGGTTTCGAGTGGCCGGCCGGGCAGGATCTGAACGCCGACACGTCGTCGGTGATGGCGCCGCTCATCGCGCAGACCCCGCAGACCCTCGACGCCCGCATTCCGTGCGCGACGCTGGCGTCGGCACCGGACGGCGTGGTCCTCGCCACGATGCCGACCAATGCACCACGCTCGAAGTCGTCGTCGCTGTGGGTCACCGCCACCGACGCCGCGATCACCGTGACCTTCCGGAACAGTCTCGCCGCGACCGCCTCCCGCGCCGACCTGAGCCGATGTTCGGACTTGCGCATCTTCTCCGCCCCCACCGGCCCGGGTGCGCAGTTCGTCGGGCTCGGCGAGTCGACGACCCTGCCGCCGGACCGCCGCCCGCAGGTCGACGGCATCTTCAGCAACCTCAGCCCGGAACAGGCACGCGACGCCGCTGGTAACGGCCTGCGCGTGCAGGTGGCCATCGACAACCGGTACGAGTCGTCCCCGTCGATCCTCAAGATCATCGTGATGGTGCTCGCCGCGCTGTCGGTACTCGTCGCCGTCGTCGCGCTCGGGCTGCTCGACCGCATCGGCGGGTACCACCGGCGGATCGGCGCGCGCACCCGCTCGTGGTGGCATTCACTGAAACCCCGGGCCAGCGACTTGGTCGTCACCGCGATCCTGCTGGTTTGGAGCGTCCTCGGGGCCGGTTCGCCCGACGACGGTTACATCCTCAACATGGGCCGTACCGCCGACGGTTTCGGCTACCTCGCCAACTACTACCGCTTCTACGGCATCCCCGAAGCACCGTTCGACTGGTACTACAGCTTCCTTGCGGCGTGGTCGTCGGTCTCGCCGTCGGTGCTGTGGATGCACATCCCGCAACTCGTCGCCGGACTCGTGTCGTGGTTCGTCCTGAGCCGGGTGCTGCTGCCACGCCTCGGCCCCGCGGTGCGGCGCAGTTCGTGGGCCATCTGGGCGGGCGCCCTGACGTTCACCGCGTTCTGGTTGCCGTTCTGCAGCGGCTTGCGCAGCGAGGGGATCATCGTCCTCGGTTCGCTACTGACCTGGTGGGCAGCGGAATACGCCATCGCGACCCGGCGGCTCCTGCCGGCGGCACTGGCCGCCCTCGTCGCGGGCTTCACCCTGGCGCTCGCCCCGCACGGCGTCGTCGGCGTGGCCATCCTGCTGGTGGCGGCCCGCTCACTGCTGCACATCCTCATCGACCGACGGAACCGGATGGACGGATCCCGCTGGGCGGCAACGCTCGCCCTCCTCGCGCCGATCGCCGCCGCCAGCATGGTGGTGCTCATCGTGGTGTTCCGCGATCAGACCCTGGCCACCGTCCTCGAAGCGATCAAGCTGCGCTACTCGGTCGGGCCGGTCATCTCCTGGCATCAGGAGTTCCTGCGGTACTACTTCATCTCGGTCGTCACCGACGACGGCGCCCTCACCCGTCGCGTACCGCTGCTCCTGCTGCTCGCCGGCCTGTTCGTCACGGTCGCGGTCATGTTGCGGCGCACGAGGATTCGCGGAGTCGACCCGGGACCCGTCTGGCGTCTCATCGGCGCCGTCGGGGTCACCCTCCTCCTGTTCGCGTTCACGCCGACCAAGTGGACCATCCAGTTCGGCGTGCTCGCCGGGCTGGCGGCGGCGATCGCGGCGGCGGCCACCGTCGCCGTGGCCCAGTCGGCGGCGCGTTCGGCGCGAAACCTGACGGTCTTCGTCTCCGGACTGTTGTTCGCGATGGCCGCCGCGATGGCCGGTTACAACTCGTGGCCGTTCCTCTACGAATACGGCATCTCCTGGTTCGACCGCGCCCCCGTCATCGCCGGCTACCAGGCGTCGACGCTGTTCCTCATCCTCGCCGTGATCGCGGCCGCGGTCGCGGTCTGGCAACACCTGCGGCTGGACTACGTGACCAATCGCGGTCTCGCACATGCCGACACCGGGCCCGGCGAGACCCGAGCCGATCGCCGACGGCTCTTTCTCGCCTCCTCACCACTGGCGGTGATCGCCGGTCTGCTGGTGATCGTGGAGTTACTGCTGTTCGCCAAAGCCGCGGTGACCCGGTATCCGGCGTCGACCGCACTCGCCGAGAACCTGAACACGCTGCGCGGCAACAGCTGTGGCCTCGCCGACGATGTCCTCGTCGAACTCGATCCCAACGCCGGCATGCTCACCCCGGCCGGCGGCGCCACCACGACGCAGGCGCTGCGCGGCGAGAACCCGGTCGGGTTCTCCCCGAACGGGATTCCCGACGACCTCCAGCCCGAGCCGGGTAGCCAGCGCCCCGGACAGATGAACGTGTCGGCGAGTATGGCCCGCCCGTTCGCGATCACCGGCGGGCTGGGCGCCGGGACCACCGGCGGGCGCGGACCGGAAACCGTGAACGGTTCCACCGCCAAGTTGCCGTACGGGCTCGACCCCGCCACCACGCCGGTCCTGGGCAGCTACGGGTATCCGGGCGAGGCCCGGCTCACGACCGGTTGGTACGACCTGCCCGCCGACCGCGCGGCGTCACCGCTGCTGGTGTTCAGCACCGCGGGCGCCGTCTCGACCATCGACACCTTCGGCGTACGCAACTTCGGGCAGAAGATGGTGGTGCAGTTCGGCCGCCCGGGTGCGGACGGGAACTTCGAACAGGTCGGCCCCGACATCCTGCCCATCGACCCCGGTCCCGTGATCCTGAACATGCCCTGGCGCAACATGCGCGTACCGATGTCGGCCGCCCCGCCGCGTGCGACCGTGATGCGATTGTCGCTGCAGGACAACAACCTCGGCGAGAAGCAGTTCATCGGGATCACCCCGCCGCGCGCACCGCGGTTGCAGACGCTGCAGGCGGTCGTCGGCTCGACGGCACCCACCCTCATCGACTTCGGGGTGGCGTCGCACTTCCCGTGCCAGCGGCCGATGGGTGTGTCCCACGGCGTCGCCCAGGTCCCACAGTGGCGCATCCTGGGTGACTATCCGCTGACCAATTCCCAGTCCAAGACGTGGCAGGCCGGCGTGGACGGCGGGTTGCTGGGGATCTCGGAGGCCACCACGTCCGCGTCGGCGGTCTCGACGTACCTGCAGGACGACTGGGTGCGCGACTGGGGCGCACTGGAGAAGCTGACCCCGCTCGTGTCCGACGCACCGGACGCGCGGATCGACACGGCACAGACGACGCAATGGGGCTGGTCACGAGCCGGCTCGATCAGGGTGGAGCCCCAATCCGATGAGTGAGTCCCGTACGCCTCGTACGTCCCGTCTGGCGACCACGGTCAACCCGAAGATCGTCGCGACCGTCACCGGTCTGCTCGGATTCCTGTTGGCGATCCTCACCCCGCTGTTGCCGGTGAACCAGTCGACCGCCGAACTGCAGTGGCCGCAGGGCGGCGACGTCTCCGATGTCGCCGCCCCGCTGGTCTCCTTCGTGCCGATCGACATGGAGACGTCGGTGCCATGTGCACTCGCCACCCGCCTGCCCGACCAGGGCGGAGTACTGCTGTCGACGATCCCCGAAGGCGGCCAGGACGCCGGGGCCCGCGGGCTCTTCGTCCGGGCGACGTCCGACGCACTGACCCTCACCGACCGCAACGTCGCCCTGCTGAACACCGATCGAGCGGCCGCGCAATCGAATCCGAACTGTCGCATCGTCTTCCGGGCCGACGGCGAGGGGGTGAGCGGACGATTCGAGGGCCTGCCCGAACCCGCCGCGGACTCCGGCGCCGCGCACGGCTTCGCGCTGGCCGACCACGAGATGCGTCCCCAGATCGTCGGCGTCTACAGCGATCTGCCCGCCGATGTCTCTCGTGACGGGTTGTCGCTGCGCGCCACCATCGACACCCGCTACGTCAGCACCCCGACCCTGCTGAAGCTCACCGCGATCGTGCTCGGCATCCTCATGACGATCGTCTCGCTGATCGCGCTCGGCATCCTCGACCGCCGGGACGGCCGCAGCCACAAGCGTTTCCTGCCGTCGGGCTGGTTCACGATCCGGCCGCCCGATGTCGCGGTGTTCGCGATTCTCGCCTTCTGGTGGTTCGCGGGCGCCAACACCTCCGACGACGGCTACAACTTCATCGTCGGCCGGATCACCGGAGACGCCGGGTACGCCGACAACTACTTCCGCTACTTCGGTGTGCCGCAGGACCCGTTCGGCTGGCACTTCCAGGTCATCTCGGCCATGACGGACGTGAGCGTCGCGGCACCGTTCATGCGACTACCGGCCTTCCTCCTCGGGTTGCTGGGCTGGTGGCTCATCAGCCGAGAGGTGATCCCGCGCCTGGGCCGCGCGGTGCGGCACAGCACGCCGGCGGTGTGGTCGGCCGCGTTCGTCTTCCTCGCGATCTGGTTGCCGTTCAACAACGGTCTGCGTCCGGAACCGGCCGAGGCCGTCGGCGCTCTGCTCACCTGGTGCTGCGTGGAACGCGCGATCGCGACCCGTCGACTGCTCCCCTACGCCGTCGCGGTGGTCACCGCCGCCTTCACCCTCGCGCTCGCGCCCGGCGGTCTGATGGCGGTCGCCGCACTGCTCGCCGGGATCCGACCGATCGTGAAGACCCTGGTGTCGCGCCGGTCCCGGGACGGCCTGCTGCCGATGCTCGCGCCCATCCTGGCGGCCGGCACCGCGGTACTGTTCCAGATCTTCGCCGATCAGCCGCTCGCGCCGCTCATCGCGGGTAACAAGGTCGCCTCCGACGTCGGCCCGACGCTGGAGTGGTGGCAGGAACCGATCCGGTACTACTACCTGATCCTGCCGACCGCCGACGGCACGCTCGCACGACGCTTCGGCGTGCTGGCGATGATCCTGTGCCTGTTCGTCGTGTTGCTCCGCCTACTTCGGCGGGAGCATCCCAACGGCATTGCGCGCGCACCGATCTGGCGACTGGTCGCCGTCACCCTCGGCACGATGTTCTTCATCGCCTTCACGCCGACCAAGTGGACCCACCACTTCGGTGTGTACGCGGGCATCGCCGCGGGCCTCGCCGCCGCGGCGGGCGCCATGATGGCGCCGGCCGTGCTGCGGTCGCGACGCAATCGCAGCTTCTTCGCCGCCGCGGTGCTCGCGATCACCGGAATCTCCTTCGCCGGCACCAACGGCTGGTGGTTCGTCGGCAGCTACGGCGTCCCGTGGTGGGATCGCCCACCGACGGTGGGCGGCATCAACATCGCCTGGTTCATCCTCGCCGCCGCGGTCGCCACCGCACTTGCCGGCCTGTGGTTCCACTTCCGCGACGACTTCGTCGACGAACAGACCCGTACGCGCGGGGCCGACAAGTGGTATTCGAAGCTCAAGTTCTCGCCGCTGCCGGTCATCTCCGGGCTGATGGTGCTGTTCATGGTCGCTTCGTTCGCGAAAGGCGCCTACGAGCAACGTGATTCGTGGTCGTGGATGAAGTCCAACGCACGCGCTCTCACCGGGAACTCGTGCGGGCTGGCCAACGACGTCCTCGTCGAAGCCGATCCGACCGCCGGACTGCTGCAGCCCGCGGCGGTCGACGGTCGGCCCGCCCCCGGCATCGCCGCGGCGCTGGCCGGACCGGACACGACGGGCTTCTCCCCGAACGGCGTACCCGATCGCCTGTCCGTCGACGCCACCGAGGACACCGAGTCGTCGACCACCTCCGGCGCGCAGAACAGCGCCCAGACCGGCGCCGGCTCAGACGAATCCGGCGACAGCTCGTCCGCGCAGGGCGGCACCGAAGGCGGCCAGGGCGCACGAGGCGTCAACGGGTCGACAGTGCGTCTGCCGTTCGGCCTGAACCCCGCCGAGACCCCCGTCCTGGGCAGCTATGGCTCGCCGTCGGGTACCGGCTCGCTGACCTCGGACTGGTACCAGCTGCCCGAACGTTCCGACGACACCCCGCTGCTGACGATGGCGGTCGCCGGATCGGTCGAGGCGGTCGACGGCATCGGGGTCGTGCACGCCGGCCAGAAGGTCACTATGCAGTTCGGCCGCGTGGAGGCCGACGGGCGGGTGAGCGCGCTCGGCCGGATGTTCCCGATCGACATCGGCGAGACCCCCACCTGGCGCAACCTGCGGTTCCCGCTCGCCGACGCACCGCTCCGAGCCGATGTCGTCCGGGTCGAGGTCGCCGACACCGCGGCCGCACCGTCGGAATGGGTCGCGGTGACGCCACCGCGGGTCAGCACCCTGGCCACCCTCAACGACGTCGTGGGCCAGACCGACCCGGTCTTCATCGATTGGCTGCCCGGAATGGTCTTCCCGTGCCAGCAGCCGATGAAGGTGCGCAACGGCGTCCTCGAGGTACCGCAATGGCGGATCATGCCCGACGCCGAGGCCACCCGGAAGAACAGCCAGACCTGGATGTCGGGCACCGCGGGCGGTCCGCTCGGCATCACCGAGGCGATGCTGCGACCCACCCTGCTGCCGACGTACCTCCGGAACAACTGGGGACGTGACTGGGGCGGCCTGCAGAAGTTCACCGAGATCATCCCGGCGCCGGCTGCGGAACTGGACCTCGGGACGGCTCGCCGTTCAGGGTTGTACGACCCCGCGCCGATGCGCTCCAGCGGGTATTGACCTGGTGTCTGACACCGCGCCGACCTGGGGTTTCCCTTTTCCCCACGGTCGGTGCGGCAAACACGCTCGAGGCCTTCGTTATCTCACTGTGATGTGCTGTCTCGGTTCCGTCACTCATGGCCGGCAGCCCTCGTCACGCCGCCGGTACCGGCCTAATTTCGAGTCATGCCTTCATTCACCGCACCTGGACTCAGCAACGAAGCCGCCAACGAGGTCGTGGGCATCCTGCAGGAGCGCCTCAGCGCGCTGAACGACCTGCACCTCACCCTCAAGCACATCCACTGGAACGTCGTCGGCGCGAACTTCATCGGCGTGCACGAGATGATCGACCCGCAGGTCGAGCTCGTCCGCGGCTACGCGGACACCATCGCCGAACGCATCGCCACGCTCGGAGCGTCGCCGAAGGGCACCGCCAAGGCGATCGAGAACGACCGCTCGTGGAACGACTACTCCATCGGACGCGACACCGCGCAGGCACACCTCGGCGCGCTCGACCTGGTCTATGACGGGTTCATCACCTCGCACCGCGACGGCATCAAGAAGATCGGCGACATCGATCCGATCACCGAGGACATCCTCATCGGACAAACCGCCGAACTCGAGAAGTTCCAGTGGTTCGTCCGCGCACACCTCGAGAGCTACACCGGTGAGCTCACCCACGCCGGCGCCAGCGGCGAAAAGGCAGCGGCCGACGCAGCCCGCTGACCTGGCGCAACAGACCGAGTAGCGGGTCACCACACCCCCGGACCCGCCCGGAGCCGCGGTCGCGACCTTCCGCCCCGTTGGTCGCGGCCGCGGTAACACCTTTCTGTACCCACCAACTACGAACAGGCACTGACACCCGCACCCGGATACACAGCCGAATACCTTGCGCCGCTTGGGACCTCAGGGACCAAGGGCTTCTCGACCATGTCCACGGTTCGTGGTTTGTTACGCTGACCACAGGCTGATGCCGCGAACAGGATGTGAAGCAAACCGCGTCCACCAGATCGATCGGAGCGCTTTTCCGCTCTGACGGGGAGGCACGTGTGTCCGAAACGCGATCATTCACCCTGTTCGATGATCTGGAGCTCCACATGCAGTTCGCGCCGGTCTGCCGGCTGTCCGATGGCGCTCTCGCCGCCGTCGAACTGCAGCTCCGGGGGCCGGCCGGTACCCGGCTCGCCACCGCCGCCGCCCTCAAACGCGCCGCCCGTCTCGTCGAAGAACACCCTGTACTCGACGAGCGCAAGCGCAAGATGGCCGCGTCCCAACGTGCGCAGTCGCTGGCCAAGATCCTGCCGCTGCTGGTCTCCCTCGATCTCGACCTGATCGACAACCTCGACGACGAGACGGCGCGCAGCCTCGAACGTCACGTCATGGTCATCCTCCCCGACGCCGTCGAACGCAGCCCGCAGCGGACACTCGCCCGCGTCGCCCGCGCCCGGGCGGCCGGCAAGATCATCTGCGTCGACGGGCTCGTCCGCAGCGAGCACGCGGCCACGCTGCTCTCCCTCGTCGAACCCGACATCATCGTCACCGGTGCCGAACTGCTCACGTCGCAGACCAGCTCCGACGCCGCGCACCTCGCCCACGCGCTGGCCGCGCACACCGAACGCAGCCATGCCGTCGTCATCGCCGAGGGCGTCGACGACGAGGCCACCCGGATCACCGCCCAGACGATGGGCGCCGCTTTCGGTATCGGCGACCTGTATCCCGCCGTGACCGACCCGTCCGTCCTCGCCAGCCGGACCGTCGTGCCGCTGCCCGAGATGCCGGTGTGGACCACCCCCGGCCCGGACAAGTCGACGCCGTACCGCATCGCGTCGACCTCGATCCCGCCGCGTATGGGCAACAAACGCCTGCTCATCGAGATGAGCAAGGCACTCGAGGAGCAGGCGGCCATCGGTGGTGCCGCGATCGTGCTGGGCACCTTCCAGTTCGCCGAACACTTCACCTCGCGAACCGCCAAGCGGTGGCGGGAGATGTCGGAGAAGACCGGTCTGGCCGGGGTCTACGGTGTCGGGTTGCCCGACATCCGGGACGGGAACGTCCACCGCGCGCCGCTCGACGCGGAGGACGACCTGATCAACGAGTGGAATGTCGCCGTCCTCGGGCCGCATTTCGCGGCGCTGCTCTCGGCGCGCGACCAGCACGACGCCGGTCCCGATCTCGAGCGCACCTTCGAGTTCGTGCAGACCTACGACCGCATGACCGTCACCCAGGCCGTGCACTCGATCCTCATGCGGTTCTCCTGATCCGAGTCGCGCGCGGGAAGTGACCTCGACGGACGCGGCGGCCTCGCTGCGCTCGGACGACGCTGCTCGGCCAGCAGGCGGGGAGCCGGCGGCCTCGCTGCGCTCGGACGACGCTGCTCGGCCAGCAGGCGGGGAGCCGGCTGCCTCGCTGCACTCGGACGACGCTGCTCGGCCAGCGGGCGGGGAGCCGGCTGCCTCGCTGCGCTCGGACGACGCTGCTCGGCCAGCAGGAGGGGATCCGGCGGCCTCGCCTCTCCCGCTGGTTGAGCAGGTGACGAGCGCAGCGAGGAGCCGTGTCGAAGCCACCCAGGCCACGTCGAGCTATCCGGTCAGGGGATTTGGGTTTGTCACAGCATGGCTGACTACGATGCGCCTGTGCCGAAGTCGCCTGAAGTGTCCGCTGGCAACGCCGACACCACCGTTGGAGCTGCTGCCCAGCGTGCGTCCGGCGCACCGCAGTCCCGCACCGTCGCGCTCGTCGCCGCGGTCGCCGGGCTCATCGCCGTCGTCGCCGGCATCCTGACCCCGTTCCTGCCCGTCAGCACCTCGACGGCGTCGATCACATGGCCACAACAGACCGGCACTTCGGCATCGGTCACGGCTCCGCTCGTGGCGCAGACCGCCCGGAACGTCGACATCTCGATCCCGTGTCGCGTGCTGTCGACGACCCCCGCCGACACGTCGACCGTCGTGCTGTCGACGATGCCCGCGGCCGCGGTGAATGCGCGGGACAACGGGCTGTTCGTCGTCGCCGACGCGAACGGCGTATCCGTCGCCAACCGCAACAAGACGCTCGCCTCGGTGCCGCGGGACGCGCTGGCCGGTTGTACCGAACTCCGTATCTTCTCCGACGCCACGACGACCGGCGCGCAGTTCGTCGGTCTGCCCCCGGGACCGGCGATCGCGGGCGGCGGCGCCGTCGGCCTCGCCGAACCGGCGTCGAACCCGCAGATCGCCGGCATCTTCACCGACCTCACGCCCGAACAGCTCCGGGCCGCCCCGGGTGTCGACGTCCGCCTCGAGATCGACGATCGCTTCGACTCGTCGCCGTCGATCCTCAAGTGGGTGGTGATGGTCGTCGGTGTCGGAGCCGCGATCGTCGCGCTCGTGGCCGTCGGACGCCTCGACCGCATCCACGGCTATCACCGACGAGTCGGCCGGCGCCTCCGGTGGCGCCGGGTCCTGCGGCCCGGCCCCACCGACATCGGCGTGACGGTGACGCTGGTGGTCTGGCACTTCCTCGGGGCGGGGTCACCCGACGACGGTTACATCCTCAACATGGGGCGCAACGCCGCCGACGCCGGATACCTCGCGAACTACTACCGTTTCTACGGCATCCCCGAAGCGCCGTTCGACTGGTACTACAACTTCCTGGCGTACTGGTCGACCATCTCGACGACCGGCCTGTGGATGCGGCTCCCGTCGCTTTTCGCGGGCCTGGCCGCCTGGTTCATCCTCAGCCGAGTTCTCCTGCCCCGCCTGGGTGGCGCCGTGCGGCGGTCACAGTGGGCGATGCTCACCGGCGCGGCGGTCTTCCTCGCGTTCTGGCTCCCGATGTGTTCGGGGCTGCGCAGCGAGGGAATCATCGTCCTCGGCACCCTGGCGACCTGGTGGGCGGTGGAGGTCACGGTCTCGACGCGACGAATGCTGCCGGCCGTCATCGCCGCATTCACCGCGGCGCTGACGCTCGCCCTGGCCCCGCATGGTCTCGTCGCGCTCGCCCTGCTCATCGCGAGCGCCCGGCCCATGCTCCGCATCCTGGTCCGACGCCGCGCCGAAGACGGGCTCCTGCCGCTGCTCGCCCCCCTTCTCGCGGGTGTGGCGCTGGTCGTCATCATCGTCTTCCGCGACCAGACCCTGGCGACCGTCTTCGAGGCCCTGCGGATCCGTTACTCGGTCGGTCCGACGCTGGCGTGGTATCAGGAACTCCTGCGCTACTACTTCCTCGCGGTGAACACCACCGACGGCGCCCTGGCCCGCCGCATCCCGGTGCTCCTGTTCGCCGTGTCCATGTTCGTCGTCCTGGCGATCATGTTGCGCCGCAAGCGGATCGACGGCCTCGATCCGGGCGCGGTGTGGCGGGCACTGGGCGCCTCCCTGCTGACGATCCTGTTCCTGTCGTTCACGCCGACGAAGTGGACCATCCAGTTCGGCATCTTCGCCGGCCTCGGCGCGGCGCTGGCCGCCGTCGCCTGCGTGGCGATCGGGCAGGCGGCGCGCCGCACGCTCCGCAACCTGTCGATCCTGGTCGCCGGGCTGCTGGTGGCGTGCGCGGCCGCGGCGGCGGGCAAGAACGCCTGGCCGTGGCCCTACAACTTCGGCATCGCCTGGTTCGACAAGGCACCTGTCGTCGCCGGGATCCAGGTGTCGACCGTGCTCCTCGCGCTCGCGGTGGTGGCATTGCTGTTCGCCATCTGGCAACACCTCCGGATGGACTTCGTCGACGAGACCGGCCTCGCCCATGACCGCGGTGCCGCGCCCGCCGGCTGGCGCATCGGGGTCGCGTCCGCACCGATAGCGGTGATCGCCGTCCTCATCGTCGTCAGTGAACTCGCGGTGTTCGCGAAGGCCGCGACCAGCCGCGCGGACACCTTCACGTTGCTGTCCGCCAATCTCGACTCCGCGCGCGGAAACACCTGCGCGATGGCCGATTCCGTGCTCGTCGAACCCGATCCCAATCGCGGCATGCTGACGCCGGCGGACGGCGGCACGGCGTCGTCGACGCTGCAGGGTCAGTCCCAGGGATTCCGTCCCGACGGGGTGAAGCCGGACCTCACACCGCAGGCCGGCGCCCAGAAACCCGGCGCGATGAACACCTCCGCGGACCTGTCGAAGACATTCATCGTCTACGGCAGCAACCCGGGAACCACCGGCGGCGTCGGGCCTCGCGGCGTCAACGGCAGCACCGCGGCACTGCCATTCGGCCTCGATCCGGCGACCACACCCGTGCTGGGCAGCCACGAGACCAACAGCGGCCAGGCCACTCTGACCACCGGTTGGTATCGCCTGCCCGCCCGCGACTCCTCACCGCTGATCGTCATCACCGCCGCCGGCGCGGTCTTCACGCTCGACCGGGACGGCGTCCCGAACTTCGGGCAGGCGTTGGAGGTTCAGTTCGGTAGGGAGCCCGAAGCCGGCGCCGGGAGCGAAGCGAGCGGGCCGAATGTTCCTGCCAACGGACAGTTCGAGGAGGTCGGCGCGCCCGCGATCCCGATCGACCCCGAGCGGACCAACCGCCCGTGGCGAAACCTGCGCATCCCGATGGACCGCGTTCCCGCTGACGCGACCGTGATGCGAATCGTCGCCCGGGACAACAACCTCGACCCGGACCAGTGGCTCGCGATCACCCCGCCGCGGGCCCCGGTGCTGCAGACCCTGCAGACCGTCGTCGGCTCCACCGACCCCGTGCTCATCGACTTCGCCGCCGGCGCGGTGTTCCCGTGCCAGCGTCCGATGACCGCCCACCACGGCGTCTTCGACCTCCCGCAGTGGCGCATCCTGCCCGAGTCGTGGATCGCCAACTCGCAGTCCAAGACCTGGATGGCCACCGAGGACGGCGGCCTGCTGGCGCCGGTGGAGGCGCTCACGCGGCCGTCGACCCTCGCCACCTACCTCGACGACGACTGGTACCGCGAGTGGGGCAACCTGCAGCGCCTGACCCCGCTGGTGCCGCAGGCGCGACCCGCGGACGTGCAGACGGGAACGTCGACCACCTGGGGATGGTCGCGCCCCGGCCCGATCAGGGTGGTGCCCGAAGATGACTGACCCCGACCACTCGCACGCCGAACCGGCGACGCGGCACCCCGGAGAGAACCAGGCAGACGTGGCAGACACCGACACTTCTTCCCGAAGTCCCGCCGACACCGCGCCATTCGTGAGCGACCGCCGCCCGGGCTTCGCCGAACGCCACGCCGGCACCGCGCGTATCGTCGCGATCACCGCGGGCATCGTGGGCATCCTGCTCGCACTGCTCAGCCCGTTCCTGCCGGTCGACTACACCAAGGCCGAACTGACCTGGCCGCAACAGGGTTCGGTGGCGAACGTCGCCGCACCGAACGTGTCGTTCGTCCCGGTCTCGATGGACGTCACGGTTCCGTGCGCACTCGGCGCATCCTTGCCCTCGTCCGGCGGAGTGCTGTTGTCGACGGTGCCCGAAGGCGGCGCGGAGGCAGGCAAGGTCGGCCTCTTCGTCCGGGCCACCGCCGACTCGCTCCAGGTCGTGCAACGAAACGTCGTGCTGCTCAACACTCCTCGCGCGGCCGCACAGTCGGCGCCGGACTGCCGGATCGTCGTCGAATCCGACACCGAGGGCACGCGGGGGTCGATCCAGGGCCTGCCGGAGAACGCCGCCGGCGCCGGGAGCGGCGCGAGCGCGCCGAATGACGATGACACCGGCGCCGTCCGGTCCTTCGATCTGCGGGATCCCAACGCCCGGCCGCAGATCATCGGTGTGTACTCGAGCCTTCCGGCCGACGTCAGCACCGACGGACTCTCCTTCCGGTCGACCATCGACACCCGGTTCGTCTCCACGCCCACGACACTCAAGTTCTGGCTGCTGGTCCTCGGCATCGCGTCGACGATCCTCTCCCTCGCCGCGCTGGCGGTCCTCGACGCCCGCGACGCGCGCGGCCATCACAAGATCTTCCCGGCGGGCTGGTGGCGCGTACGCCCGGTCGACGGAGTCGTCACCCTGGTGCTGCTGATCTGGCTGTTCGTCGGCGGCAACACCGCCGACGACGGATACCAGGTGACGGTCGGCCGGATCGCCGGCGAGGCCGGTTATCTCGACAACTACTACCGCTACTTCGGTGTCCCGCAGGATCCGTTCGGCTGGCACTACCACTACCTGTCGGCGTGGATGGAGATCAGCACCGCGACGCCGTGGTTGCGAGTGCTGCCGTTCATGTTCGCGATGGCGTCGTGGTGGTTGATCAGCAGGGCGGCGATCCCCCGCCTCGGGCGGGCCGTCCGCGAGTCGACGGCGGCGATCTGGGCTGCCGCCCTGGTCTTCCTGGCGGTGTGGATGCCGTACAACAACGGACTGCGCGTCGAACCGCTCATCGCGCTGGGCACCATCTTCACCTGGGTGTGCGTCGAGCGCGCGATCGCCACCGGCCGGTTCTTCCCGCTGACGATCGGCATCATCTCCGCGGCGTTCACCCTCACCATCCATCCCACCGGCGTCATCGCCTCGATCGCCCTGATCGCCGGCATCCGGCCGCTGATCAAACGTCTCGCGGTGCGCCGCAAGCGCGACGGTCTGTGGCCGCTTCTCCTCCCGATCCTCGCCGCCGGGCTCGCGGTGATGTTCGAGATCTTCGCCGACCAGCCGCTGGCACCGATCCTGGAGGCGGTCTCGGTCAACGGGCAGGTCGGCCCCACCAACAAGTGGTGGGAAGAGCCGATGCGCTACTACATGCTGATGAACCCCACCGCCGACGGCGGAATCGCCCGGCGTTTCGGCATTCTCATCGTGTTCACCTGCTTCGTCCTGGTCGTGGTCATGCTGCTCAATCGGCGCCGCCTGCCCGGCATCGCCACCGCACCCACGTGGCGTCTGGTCGCCATGGTCGCCGGCTCGGCCGTGCTGATGGCATTCCTGCCGACCAAGTGGACCCACCAGCTCGGCGTGTACGCCGCGATCGGCGGCGCGCTCGCCGCGGTGGCAACCGCCTGCGCCGATCGCACGATCATGCGTCGTCGCCGCAACCGGACCCTGTTCGCCGCCGCCTGCGCATATGTTCTGGCGCTCGCATTCTCCGGACGCAACCAGTGGTGGTACGTCGGCAGCTACGGAATCCCCTGGCGGGACGCGGTTCCCGACGTCCGGGGCATTCCGCTCTGGACCGGGATCCTCGCGGTGGCGGTGGCGCTGACCGCTCTCGGTCTGTGGCAACACTTCCGCGACGACTACGTCGACGACGCCGTCCGGACCGGTACTTCGCGGTCGGTGTTCGCCCGACTCCGCAGCCCGTCGATCATCGTCGTGTCGACCATCATGCTGCTGTTCACCCTGGTGTCATTCGCGAAAGCGGACTGGACGCAGCGCAATTCGTGGTCGTGGCTGAGCTCGAACGTCAACGCGCTCCAAGGACAGCCGTGCGCGCTCGCCGACGCCGTACTGGTGGAGGACGATCCGAACGCCGGACTGCTGTCACCCGCGCGAGTGGCGGGACAGGACAACCCGTCGCCGGGCGCCGCGCTGGCCGGAACCGGGATGGAAGGGTTCGACCCCAACGGAGTGGCGTCGGACCTGTCCGAGGAGACCGAAGAGGAAGCCGAGGAGTCCTCGTCGGGCACCTCGACCGCGGAAGTCGACCGCACCCAGTCCGATCCGACCGAGGACGGAACCAGCGCCGAGACCGACACCACGACCGGTTCCAGCGACACCAGCGGTGGGCAGACCGCCCAGGCCGGCGTCAACGGGTCGACCGTGAAGCTGCCGTTCGGTCTGTCACCGAGCCAGACCCCGGTCCTCGGAACCTACAACTCCCCCAGCGGCACCGGACGCCTCACGTCCGACTGGTATCAGTTGCCGGAGAACCCCTCCGGCGAGCAGCCGCTCGTCACGATGTCGGTGGCGGGGCAGGTCGAGTACATCGACGACCTCGCCGTCACCCGGCCCGGACAGCGAGTGCGACTGCAGTTCGGCCGCGTCGCGCCGGACGGCACGGTGGCACCGGCCGGTCAGATGGTGCCGCTCGACATCGGTGGTGCCCCCGAGTGGCGCAACCTGCGCTTCCCGATGGACCAGGCGCCCCCGGGCGCGACGGTGGTCCGCGTTCTCGCCGAGGACACCTCGACGCTGCGCGACCAGTGGCTGGCCGTCACCCCGCCACGCGTCTCGTCGATGGTGACGCTGAATTCGCTGGTGGGCAGCGAGGATCCGGTGCTCATCGACTGGGAGGCAGGTCTCGCCTTCCCGTGTCAGCGTCCCGCCCAGGTGAAGTACGGGGTTCTGGAGACACCGGAGTGGCGGATCTCGCCGGACCGCGAAGGCGAACGGGTCAACTCCCAGCGCTGGATGGCCGGCGACTCCGGTGGCCCGCTCGGCATCATCGAGAACGAGTTGCGGCCGCGCGTGTACCCGTCGTACCTGCGCAACGACTGGGCCAAGGATTGGGGCATGCTTCAGAGCCTGACCCCGATCCTCCCGCAGACCGACGCCGAATTGACCATCACCACCGACACCCACCACGGACTCTGGACCCCGGGACCCATGCGGGCGGTGAAGAACTAGGCAGTCCTGCTACCCGCGCACTACCACGCACTCTGCTCCCCGAGGAGCGCCCGGACCTTGCGGAGGGCGCGTCGTCACGAAGGGGTCTTCGCGACCCGAGTCACCAAGACCCTTCGTGACGCTCGCAAGCTCGCTCCTCAGGGAGCAGGAGGTTAGCTCGCAAGCTCGCTCCTCAGGGAGCAGGGGATCTGCGACTTTCTCGATCAGGGAGCGGAGGGCGGTACAGGTAGCGCTCGCACCTCAGAGCGGAGCGAGGCCCGTCGCTAGATCGGCATCAGGAAGTGCTTGCGCGGGGTCTTGAGGACCTGCTTGTCGCGCAACTGCGCCAACGCCTTTCGCAACTGGAGCCGGGTCTCGGACGGCTCGATGACCGCGTCGACGTAACCCCGCTCGGCGGCGAGGTACGGGGTCGCCATCATCGTGTTGTAGAAGTCGATGAACTCACGCCGGATCTTGTCGGCTTCGGCGGCCGAGAGACCTTCAGTCTGACGTCGGGTCAGCACCGCGGCCGCCGACTCGGCGCCCATCACCGCGATCTTCGCTGTCGGCCAGGCGAAGTTGACGTCGGCACCGAGGTGCTTGCTGCCCATCACCGCGTAGGCGCCGCCGTAAGCCTTGCGCAGCACGACGGTCACCTTGGGGACATCGGCTTCGACGTAGGCGTACAGGAAGCGGCCGGAGCGTCGGATGGTGCCCTTCTGCTCCTCCGCGAGACCCGGGAGGATGCCCGGGGTGTCTACCAGGAACACCAACGGGATGCTGAAGGCGTTGCAGATGCGCACGAAACGCGTCGCCTTCTCCGACGAGTCGGTGTCGAGCACACCCGACATCACGCTCGGCTGATTGGCGACCACACCCACCGACCGGCCGTCGACCCGTGCGTACCCGGTGATGATGTTGGGCGCGAACAACTCTCCCACCTCGTGGAAGGCGCCGTCGTCGAACAGCTTGATGATGATGTCGTGCATGTCGTACCCGGCGTTGTCGTTGTCGGGCATGAAGTCGTTGAGCGACAGGTCGGACTCGGTGATCTCCGGCTCGAGACCCGGGTTGACGACGGGCGGCCGCTCGTAGGCACTCGACGGCATGTACTGCAGGTACTCACGGACCCAGTCGAACGCGGACTTCTCGTCGGGGGCGACGTGATGGATGTTGCCCCACCGCGCCTGATTGTGCGCGCTGCCGAGGTCCTCGGCCGAGATCTCCTCGCCGTTCACCTGTTTCAGCACATCGGGTCCGGTCACGAACATGTACGACTTGTCCTCGACGGCCACCAGGATGTCGGTGTTGGCGGGGGTGTAGACCGCGCCGCCGGCGCACTTGCCCAGGATCACCGAGATCTGCGGCGCGAGACCGGAGAGCAGATCGTTGCGGCGACCCATCTCGGCGTACCACGCGAGTGAGGTGACGGCATCCTGGATCCGCGCACCGGCCGAGTCGTTGATACCGACCATCGGGCATCCGATCTTGCCCGCCCACTCCATCAGCGAGGCGACCTTGCGGCCGAACATCTCACCGACGGTTCCACCGAAGACCGACTGGTCGTGGGAGAACGCCGCCACCGGACGCCCGTGCACCAGCCCGTGTCCGGTGACCACGCCGTCGCCGTAACCACTCTCGGCCGCACCCGGCATCTTCGCCAGCGCACCGATCTCGACGAAGGTCCCGGGATCGAAGAGCATGCTCAGACGCTCACGCGGAGAACAGATCCCCTTCGCCGCGCGTTTCGCGAGCGCCTTCTCGCCTCCCGGCTCGCGAGCGGCCTCCAACTTCTGACGGAGGTCGGCGAGCTTGCCTGCGGTGGTGTCAGCCACGGTGTCTCACTTTCTACGCGACCACTGATTGACGATGAGCAGCCGTGCCGCTACTGCTCATCGAGCCGTCCGACCCGCGCGGCCAGGTCGTTACCGATCTTGGCTATGTACGGCTCGTCGACGATCGAGAGGTGGTCACCGCCGACATGGATGATCTCCAGATCGTCGACGACCTCACCCCAGCGGCCGTCCTCGTCGATCTCGGCCCACTGCGGTTCGAGTTCGACGGCGCCGGCGTGCATCTTGTCGGCCCGGTACAGCACGACCTTGCCGTCGTAGGGTTCCGGCGCGATGCTGCTCAGCACGCGGTTCTCGATGAACGAGGTCCGCTGGTGTTCGATGATGCCGCCGGGGATCTTGGTGCCCGACATCGACATCATCTCCATGATGATCGCGAACTGCCCCTCGTCGTCGGCCTCCACAAGCCGATCCATCGGGATCGGTACATCGGGGTCGAGGTCGTAGTTGCGGATCGCGAACTCCTTCCACCGCTCGAGCCGCGCCCGCTTGCTGTCCGGCGTCTCGGTCATGTCCGCGCGAGGGCGCACCACGTCGATGAGGCCCACGAAGGCAACTTCTTCCCCGGCCTCACGCAGGAGTTGCGCGACGCCATAGGCGAGCGCACCGCCGAAGGACCAGCCGACCAGCACGTACGGGCCGTTCGGCTGCAGCTCACGCAGGCGCGGAAGGTATTCGCGCACACGGTCTTCGATCGATCCCTCGACTCCACGGTCGAAGCCGATGACGGGCCGGTCCGCCGGCAGACGCTTCAGCAGCGCCTCATAGGCGGAGGTGTTCCCGCCCGCGGGATGGAACAGCAGGATCGGCGTCGGATCGCCGGCGGACGGGTCATAGACCTTCTTGCCGTCCGGGACGAGGCGCAGGTAGCGCAGGAACCCGTCGGTCGACGCGCCGGCATTGAGATGCTCGCGCACGTAGTTCGACATCTCCTCGATCGTCTCGGAGTCGAGGATGTCCTCGACGTCGAGATCCCCGCCGGTGCGCTCGTTGAGGCGATCGGTGAGCTGCTGGGCCACGTCCTCCGACAGCACCGGCAGCTTGTTGAAGATGCCGCCGGCCGAGGCCTTGGTGACCACCGCGTACGTGCCGAAGGTCAAGCGCTCGGCGGCATCCCGCGGCGGCACGTCCGAGCCGGCCGCCTCGGCGACGGCCCGCTGCGAGGTGATGTCGGTGGCCGGCTTCGGGGTTGCCGCGGGAGCGGCCGACTCCTCGACCGCCTCCTCGCGTGACGACACCTCCGGTTCGGGCGAGTTCGCGACCGCCTGCTCGACGTCGGCCAGATCCTCGGCGATGTGCCGCTTCGGCTCCGGCGACTGCTCGCCGGGCTCGTCGGACTGACCGGCCGGTGCGGAGGCTGCCGACTCACCACCGCCGGCGTTCTGCTCGTCGATGTAGGCATTGAGCGCCGCGGTGTCGAGTTCGCCACCGCCGGCGGCATTCTGGGCGAGATCGTCGAGCTGATCGCGATGCGTCACCGCGAAGTCGACGAACTTCTCGACGTCGGCGAGGTTCGCCTGGCGCATCGCCTGCAGTTGCAGCTGCGGGATGTCGAACTCGTACTCGACGCGGTTCTTGATCCGCACCGCCATCAGCGAGTCGAGACCGAGCTCGATCAGCGGAATCTCGCGCGGCAGGTCCTCGGGGTCGTAGCCCATGGACTCGCCGACGATGATCGCGAGCCGATCACCCACCGTCTCACCGGATTCGGGGTTCCATCGGTTGCCGATGTCGTCTACGACGTCGTCCTCGACGACCACCGTGTCATCGGCGAACACCTCGGCACCGGACCGTGCCGGGGCTGCCGGCGCGGCCGTGACCTCACCTGCGGTGTCGTCGAGGTCGCCGGTCACCGCCGCCTCGAACAGCAGCTGGAAGTTCTTGTCCGCCTTGGCGTGCACGGTCACCGCCGCACCGCCGGGATGCGGGCTCAGCGTCGTCGTGAGGGTTCCCGATGCCGGGATGGCGCTGTGCGCGACCGACGCCCCGACAGCCGCATTCGCCAGGACCTGGGCCGCCGCGGCACGCACCAGTTCACGCGGATCGGTGACCGCGGCCGCGTTGACCTCCCAGGCGTGACGGCCGTCGGGCAGTGCCACGTGCGATCCCGGGACCGTGCCGGCCGAGCCGCCCGAGGAGATCTTCGCGGTGAGCCAGAACTCCTTGCGCTCGAAGCGGGTACGCGGAATGGCCGCGTGACCACCGCGACCGAACAGCGACGCGACGTCGACCGGATGTCCGTGCACGTAGAGCTTCATCAGCGCGTTGACGAGTCCGTAGCTCTCGTCCTCCTTACGCCGCAGCGTCTCGATGAGCTCGGCGTCGTGCAGCCCAGCCGAGAAGGTCACCGCGGCAACGGAGATCAGAACGGCCGGGTTCGGCGAGAGCTCCAGGAAGGTGCGGTGGCCGTTCTCCACCGACTTCGCGATCGCCTGGCTGAACCACACGCTGTGGCGCAGGCCCTTGGTGAAGTAGTCGATCGTGTGGACGGGTTCGTGACCGGCGCGGTAGAAGACCTCGCGGTCGACCGAGCTGTAGAACCCGGTGGTGGGCCGCAACGGCGTGATACCGGTGAGTTCGTAGGCCAGCTCACCCAGGAGCGGGTCCATCTGCGAGGTGTGACTGGCGCCCTTGGTCGCCAGTTTGCGTCCGAGCTTGCCCTCCTTCTCGGCACGCTCGACGATGGCGTCGACCTGCGACTCCGGTCCGCCGATGACGGTGTGCGTCGGAGCGGCGTAGACACAGATCTCGAGGTCGGGGTAGTCGGTGAGGACGTCGGTGATGTCCTCGGCGCTGTACTCGACGAGCGCCATCAGGCGGATGTCGTCGCCCTGGAGCATCGACTCGCCCTCGCCCATCAGGCGCGAGCGCTGGCAGATCACCCGGGTCGCGTCTTCGAGCGAGAGACCGCCGCTGATGTACGCGGCCGAGGCCTCGCCCATCGAATGCGGCACGAGCACACCGGGTTCGGCGCCGTGGTGCCGCAGGGTGTCGGCGAGCGCGACCTGGATCGTGTAGATGCCGACCTGGCTCTGCTCGATGCCGTAGGTCTGCTCGTCGTCGACGAACATCTCCGCGATCGAGTACCCGAGCTCGTTCTGCACCAGCTCGTCGACCCGGTCGACGTACTTGGCGAAGATCGGGTTCTCGGTGTAGAGCTGCTTGGCCATCTTGCGGTGCTGCGAACCGAAGCCGGAGAGCAGCCAGACCGCGGACGCGGCGTCGGGCGAATCCGACGAGTAGACAAGCGGATTGCTCTTGCCCTCGGCCACCGCGCGGACACCGGTGATCGCGTCGTCGTGCGTACGGGCCATGACGACGGCGCGCGAGCGTCCGTGGTTGCGGTGTGCCAGCGCGCGGCCGATGTCGGCGAGCGGCGTCGACCGTCCCTCGTCGGACTCGAGCCACTCGAGCAGGTCCGCGGCGGTCTTGCGCCGACGCGATGGCAGGAAGCCCGAGATGACCAGCGGCACAACCGAACCCTCGACCGCGCACGGGGCGAATCCGGCGGCCGGATCCGGCGCGGTCTCCTCGATCACCGGATCGATGTTCTTCGCCTGCGCGGCGAGCACGGCGCGCTCGGCCTCGGTGAGGTAGACGTCGTCGTCGTCGAGATCGGGTTCGTCGACGAGCGACGCCGACGCGGGCAACTCGGATGCGCCCGCATCGCCTGCGGGCGCGGACGCCGGCGCGAGATCCTCGGGCCGCACCTCGCGGACGACGACGTGCGCGTTGGTGCCGCCGAAACCGAATCCGGAGACACCGGCGACGGCATGACCGGAATAGCGCGGCCACTCGGTGGCCTCCGGGATGACCCTGAGATTGTTGGCGTCGAACTGGATGTACGGGTTGGGGCCGCTGTAGTTCAGCGACGCCGGGATGGTGCCGTGCTGCATCGCGAGCACGACCTTGGCCAGAGCACCCGCGCCCGCGGCCGATTCCATGTGGCCGTAGTTCGTCTTGACCGATCCGAGCAGCATCGGCGAGCCGGGCAGACGCCCGCGACCGACGACGCGGCCCAGGGCGTCGGCCTCGATCGGATCGCCGAGGATGGTCCCGGTGCCGTGGGCCTCCACGTAGTCGACGGTGCGCGGATCGATCGCGGCGTCGGCGTAGGCGTCCCGCAGGACGTCGACCTGCGCCTCCGGGTTGGGTGCCGGTAGACCGTTCGAGCGACCGTCGCTGTTGACCGCCGAGCCCGCGATGACCGCCAGGACGTCGTCACCGTCACGGCGCGCGTCGGACAGTCGCTTCAGGACGAACAGGCCGCCACCCTCGGCGCGGATGAATCCGTCCGCGTCGGCGGAGAACGCCTTCACGTGCCCGTCCGCCGCCTGGGCGCCGATCTTGTCGAAACCGAGGGTGGCCGCCGGGTTGATGATCATGTTGACGCCGCCGGCCAGCGCGAGGTCGGATTCGCCGGTCCGCAGGCTGCGGACGGCCTGATGAACGGCCACCAGCGACGACGAGCACGCGGTGTCGAGGGCGATCGACGGCCCGCGGAAGTCGTAGAAGTAGGACACCCGGTTCGCGACGATCGCGGTGGAGGTGCCGGTCAGCGCATACGCGGCGGTGTCCTCGGCGCCCTCACTCAGGCCGAGGGTCGCCAGCAGCTGGTAGTCGTTCGTGGAGGAGCCGATGAACACACCGACCGGCGCACCCTTGAGATCGCTCGGCGGGATGTGCGCGTGCTCGAGTGCCTCCCAGGTCAGCTCGAGCGCGAGACGCTGCTGCGGGTCGACCATCTCGACCTCGCGCGGACTCATCTGGAAGAAGTCGGCGTCGAACGTGCGGACGTCGTCGAGATAACCGCCCTTGGTGTTGGCCGCGTCGAGGATCTCGACGAGCCGGGGATCGGACCGGAACTCCGACCACCGATCCGCGGGCAGGTCCGAGACACCGTCGACGCCGGCGATGAGCGCGTCCCACGTCGACTCGGGCGTCGTGCCCGACTTCGGGAACCGGGTCGAGAGCCCGACGATCGCGATGTCGTCGTCCGCGGTGCGCTCGCGCCGCCAGAAGGTGTCCGCATCGCCGTCGGCGCCCTCGTCGGGATCGCCCTCGATGATGCGCTGCGCGAGCGTGGCGATCGTCGGATGGTTGTAGACGACCGTCGCGGTGAGGATCACCCCGGTCTTGTCCTCGACGTCGGCGGCGAGCGCCACGGCGTCGCGAGACGAGAGACCGAGCTCCTCCATGGGACGGTCGACGGCGATCTGCTCGACGGGGAGCCCGGTCGCCTGTGACACCCACTCGCGCAGCCAATCACGAAGCTGGTCGACAGTGAGGTCACCGGCGGTCTCGCCGTCGGTGCCGGCCGCGGCGGAATCGATACTGCGGGCCTCGTCGGTATTCAGTTCAGACATCGCTTCCAGACTACTGATCTCGGGGCACCTGAACTGGTGCCGGGTGCATTATCAGCCCGCGGGGTGTCCGGGCGCGGCAACTCGACGCACTCACCCCGCCCGGGTCCGCAGATTCGCTACTCGGCGTCCGGGAACGCCGTCTGCTTGTAGCCGCCCCGGAGACTGCCGTCGATGTAGGCCGCACGGGTCGCGCGCCGCGCGATCTTGCCCGACGACGTGCGCGGGATCGAGCCGGCCGGAACCAGCAGGACGTCGCGGACCATCACGCCATGACGCTGGGCCACCGCGGCACGCACGGTGTCGGCGACCTCCTGCGGGTCGGCCTTGCGGCCGGGTCCGCGCTCGGCGACGATGACCAGTTGCTCGGACGCGTCGTCGGCGTCGGGCTTCAAACCGCTGCCGGCGAACTCGAACACCTCGCCCGGCAACTGATTGGCCGGCACCGAGAACGCGGCGACGAAGCCGGGGCGCAGCGCGTCGCTGGCTTCCTGCGCGCTGTACTCGAGGTCCTGCGGGTAGTGGTTGCGGCCGTCGACGATCACCAGGTCCTTGACTCGCCCGGTGATGTAGAGCTCACCGTCGAGCCAGACCCCGAAGTCGCCGGTGCGCATCCAGATCGCGTCCGCGGGCGCACCCTCGGCGTGACTGTTCTCCGGGAGCGGGGTGACGAGCTTGTTGTGGAATGTCTCCTCGGTCTCCTCCGGCTTGTTCCAGTAGCCGGCGCCGATGTTCAGACCATGCAACCAGATCTCCCCGACATGGCCGTCGGGCTGTTCGGTCGCCGTCTCGGTGTCGACGATGGTGGCCCACTGGCTCACCGCGACCTGACCACACGACACCTGCGCGACCGCGTTGGGCGCGTCGGAGTCGACGAGGGTGAAACTGCCGGCGTTGAGGTCGTCGCGGTCGACGTAGACGACCTTCGCCTCGTTCTCGCGCTGCGTCGCGGACACGAACAGCGTGGCCTCGGCCATGCCGTAACAGGGCTTGATCGCCGTCTTCGGCAGCCCGTACGGCGCGAACGCCTCGTTGAACTTCTTCATCGAGCTGACCGTGACCGGCTCCGACCCGTTGATCAGACCGATGACGTTGGAGAGGTCGAGCTCCTCGCCCTCCTTCGGCAGACCGCGCGCGGCGGCGTGCTCGAAGGCGAAGTTGGGAGCCGCGGCGAAGGTCTCCGCGCCGTCGGCGGCGGCGGCGAGCTCCTTGATCCAGCGACCGGGACGGCGAACGAAGGCCTGCGGGCTCATGATCGTGATGTAGCGGCCGCCGAGCGCAGGCAGGATCACGGTGAGCAGACCCATGTCGTGGAACATCGGCAGCCAGGTGACGCCGCGGGCCTTGCGATCGATGCCGATGGTGTCGGAGATCTGCAGCACGTTCGCGGCGACCGCCTGATAGGTGATCTCCACACCGGCCGGGACGCGCGTCGAACCCGAGGTGTACTGCAGGTAGGCGACGGTGTCCTTGTTTTTGTCCTGACCGGCGACCGGTGCCACCCAGCTCGACCCGACCGAGTCGGGGACGGCGTCGACGGCGATGACGCGCGGTCGCTCCTTGGCCGGCAGCGGCGCGAAGAAGTCACGCACCGCCTCGGCGGACTTCGTCGAGGTGAGGATCGCGGTCGGCTTGCAGTCGTCGAGGACCGCGTGCAGTCGGTCGGTGTGTCCGGGCTCGTCGGGGGAGAACAGCGGGACGGCGACGTTGCTGGCGTAGAGCGCCGCGAAGAACCCGATCACGTACTCCAGCGACTGGGGCGCGAGGATCGCCACGCGGTCGCCCGGCTTGGTGACCTGCTGCAGACGTGCTGCGACGGCGCGGAGTCGCTTGCCGAACTGCGCCCACGTCAGATCCTGGGGCTCGCCATCGCGTTCGCGGCTGTAGTCGATGAACCGGTAGGCCAGTGTGTCGGCCTGTTCGCGGACGTTCTGCTCGACGTAGTCGACCAGGGTCGCTTCCTCGGTGAAAGAGATGTTCCCGGTCTCATCGAGAAAGTCTTCGAGTTCAGTACTCAGCATTCATTACTCCTGTGCCCCCTCGTGGACTCCCCCACGCGGGCGCAGTTCTCCGGCGAGGTCTTGGCGACACCACCACGCAGTCCTGCTGTCCACGTCCTGTGCCGACCGCGGGATACGGTAGCGCACGTCCAGTTACCCAACGAAAAACTCGCGTTCGTCATGCTCGGCTTCGCATGAGCGCGCGTCGCCCTTCGACGCGCGCCCCCGGGTTCACCGACCCGTCACCTCGCTGTTGACTCGCGAGACCGTCGGCCATCCTACTCCCCCTTCAATTGCGCCAGCACGGGCGCAAAAGCATCCATCTGCGTGGGGAACACCCCTACGTAGGACATGGTGGTGCGGCGGCGCACCTCCCGGATCTGGTCGGCGATCTCGTCGAAGCTCCCGATCGCGATGTACGGCGAGGTCAGCACGTCGTCGACGGTGAACTCGGTGTCGTGCGCGATGTTGGGCGGATAGCCCTGTTCGAGCGCCTTCAGCGCCATCTCGGCGGTGGCGACCCGATCGTCGGTGATGACGATGACAGCGATCGTCCAGTTCAGTTCGAGCTCGTCGAACCGGTCGCCGGCGACCTGCCGGATCCGGTCGACACGCTCGGCGGTCTTCTCGATGGTCATGTCGGACAGCTTCATCTTGCCGTCGGTGGTGGTGCCGGGCGCGACGGAGATGATGTCGGCGTGCTTGGCGGCCAGGGCGAGCATCTTGGGTCCACCGCCGCCGACGGCGATCGGCGGACGCGGTCCCTGCCGCGGCCGTGGACTCCCCTCGAGGCCGTTGATCTGATAGAACTCGCCGTCGAAGTTCACCGTCTCCCCGCGCATCAGGCCGTCGAGGACGGTCAGCGCCTCGTCGAGGCGACGGATGCGGACGCCGGGCGACTCGAATTCGATGCCGGCCTTGTCGAACTCCTCTTTCATCCACCCCGCGCCGATGCCCAACTCGAGTCGTCCCCTGCTCAGGACGTCGATCGTGTTGGCCTCCTTGGCGAGGAGGGCGGGATGACGCCAGCCGTTGGCCAGCACCGAGGTCGCGAGGCGGATCGTGCTGGTGGCCTGCGTCAGCGCGCCGAGGGCCGCGAGCGGACCGACCTGGTTGCCGAGGTGGTCGGGCACCGCGAAGGTGTCGTAACCGTATTCCTCGGCCGTCTGCGCCAGCTTGACGAACTTGCGGGCACCGCCCTCGTCCTTGTTGCCCTCACCACCCGCGCCGAAGCGGAACCTCCGCAATCCGGCCGAGGTGGCACCGGCATCGCTCGGGGGTTGCGTCATCGCTGTCCTCTCATCGTGATCGCCGGCTGGTGAGGTCGCGTGCGGCGTCTGCGGCGCACTGCGGTGTTCCTCGGGCCAGCCCAACACGTTAATGCAGCGTGACGGCGCCGCCAAACGAATCGGCCGCAGCCGCGACAAGAGGTTACCGGCCGGTTAGTTCGACGATGCGGGCGGTCGGGTGAGTCGCGTCTGAAGACGCTTCTATCCGGTCAGCCGTGACCGGCAGGCTGCCGGTCAGTTGTGCTTCGGCTGGGGTGCGTCCTCGATGAGATCCTTGGACCAGTCGTACATCCACTGGGTCGCGGTCTGACCGTCGTTCTCCCAGTAGCGGGTGGTCGCGTACATCGCGTGGACGGGGTTCGACGCCGCGTTCGCCAGCTTCGACACCGCCGCCAGCGGGTTGACGATCGTCGGCGAGTCACAGATGAGATCGCCCGGGGCGCAGATGGATTGAACCCGGTCACGGAGGTCGCCGAAACCGCCGGTGCGCGGGCCGGTCATGGAGATGCCGGGAACGAGGTTGCCCATGCCGCCGAGCGCGATCTCGGCACCCACGCCGTTCGGGCTCGGCTCGATGTCGTTCTGCTCACCCGGTTGGCGCCGACCGTCGGCGATCAGCCCGACGCCCAGCACGAGATCCTGGTCACCGTCCTCGAGGACGCCCCGGCCGTTGCCGATGTTGCTGGCCAGATCGCCGGCGATGACCGCACCCTGACTGAATCCCATGATCACGTAGCTCGTCAGCGGGCAGCGTTCGTTGGTGGAGATGATCTTGCCCGCCGCGCGCTTGTACCCCTGCGTGCGTGACACGTTGTAGTCGGCCTGCCGGTCGGCGAGGTTGGTCGGATTCCGGAACTGCGCCGTGTAGGGAACGGTGTAGATCTCGCTGCGGGACGAGTCGAAGTCATTCGAGAGGGCACGCGACACGCGCAGCATCAACGAGTTCGGATTCGCCGACGGCGCGTACGGATCGTCGTCGGCGCTGGACTCCCAGGTCCCGGGCACGACGACGGTCAGGACGTCCGGGCAGTCCGCCGGCTGTGCATCCGGCCGTTCTTTCGACGGCGGGGTCGTCGACGGCCCGCCGGGGCCGATCGGCGCGGGTCCCGGAGCCAGCCACACCAGGACCAGCACGACGATGAGCACGATCGCGATGACCGCGAGCGCGAGGAGGAGCAGCGCGAAAGCGCCGAGCCGCCGGACGGGACCCTTCCGGGTGCGGCCCGCGGCGTTGCGTCGAGCGGCCACGTCAGCAGTAGTGCTGTTCGGCCGCGCGGATGACCTTGTCGGCCTTCGAGTTCGCTTCCTCGACGTTGTCCGCCCCCGGACCCACGGAGGCGGTGACGAAGGCCTTCACCATGCTCGGGTCGGTGCCCTTCTGCTTGGCACCACAGACGTACTTCGCCATCGTCAGGGCCACTGAATTGTCGTTGTCACCCATGAACGTGACGTCCTGCTGCTTCAACGCGGCGAGATACGCGCGGGCCTTGTCGTCGAGCGGCTGGCCGCTGGGTCCGGGGAAGCTGGCCGGGACCTTCGTGCTGGGGTTCGGTTCGGTCGCCGGCAGCTCCGACGTGCCGCCGGGCGTGGACGGGGTGGTCTCCTCGGATGTAGAACCCGGCGACGCGCTCGTCGAGGGAGCGGCCGAGTACAGCGATGTCGTCGTGACCGGGTTGTTGGTGATCGGCGCACTGGCCGTCGAGTCATCGGCGCAGGCCGACACGGACCCGAGCGCGAGAGCGAGGCCCGTCACGGCCAGCACCAGCCGCACACACTTCGTTGTCATCGCCACTTCCTGCCGAACCTTTCGGGTCGAGATCAACGCACCGCCGGACGGTCTCGTCCGGCGACACTCACGTCCGGCCTGCGGCCGATCGCAACGCAGGGGCACCCTGCATCGCACACCACGTCAGGCTACCGTCCGCGCGGGGCCGTTCCGGCCGCCGCACCAGCACCACCTGCGGTAACGGTCCGATTCCTCAGCGAAGTTTCAGGCCGTACACACGTGGGGTCGAGGTTGGGGCACCGTCGGCGCCCCGCCCCCTCCATCTGACCGTCACTTCAGGACCTTGGTGCCGTCCTTCGCCGTCCAGGTGATCCGGCCGTGCTCGAAGTGGTTGACGCGGCCCTTGCCGTCGCGGGTCGGGAGTTCGTCGGTCGTCGGCTTGCCGAGACGTCCGCTCGGTCCACCGGCAGCGACGTAGGCGCCACCGATCGCGCCGGTGACGATCTTCGGACCCTTCGGGCCGGTGAACATGCGTCCGCCGGCGAAGTCCTGTGCCTTGCCACCGGCAACCGCGTACGACGGGGTGAGGCAGCCCCCGAGCGTCGCCTTGTTGGCGTCCCAGACCTTGCGGAAGGCGCCGTCGACGCGGCATGCGACCGCGTCGCGCGACAGTCCGAGTGCCGCGGCGGCCTGCGGCCACGCCTGCATCATCTCGAACTCCCAGTACGGCCAGGTGTGGGTGCCCGACGGCCGGTAGTTCGCCTGGCCCGGAATCCCCTTGCGGTTCAACTGGATCGCGAACTGTTGCGAGGTCACGCGGCTCAGCATCTCGAGTCCGACGCCGGAATAGTTGGTCGCGAGCATCGGGATGTCCGACGGCTTGTCGTGCGGCCCGACCATGCCGTTGCCCGAGGAGACGTACAGGCTCGTGCCCTGCAGTTTGTCGACCATCAGATAGGGGTCGTGCTCTTTCCACGCCGGATCGGAGGGCGGGCCGAACATCTTCATCGAGTCGTAGCCGCCACCGTCGCGCACCGCGAACTGGATGGCCTGCGGCATGCCGAACGAACTCAGCTGCAGGATCCCCGAGAACGACGCCGCGAACTTGTAGAAGCCGGGATTGCGCGCGGCCAGCATCATGGCCGCGGAGCCACCCATCGACAGGCCCTCGATGCCGCGGACGTCCGTGGAGCGCCAGTCGTTCTCCAGGATGGGCGGCAGTTCCCGCATGAGGAACGTCTCCCACTTGTAGTTCTTGCCGCGGTCAGGTTCCTTCCAGTCGGTGTAGAAGCTCGACTCACCACCGATCGGCAGGATGACGTTGACGTTCTTGTCCTTGTAGAAGTCGACGATCTTGGTGTTGATGATCCAGCCGCTCTGATCGTCCTGCGCACGCAGGCCGTCGAGCATCGTCAGCTGCGGGAACTTCTCCTTCGGCTTCGCGTGCCAGTCACGGGCCAGCAGGATCTGCACCTGGATGTTGGTGTTCATCGCCGGCGAGTAGACCCACAGGGCCACCCGCCGGTCGGTGTACCAGTAGGTGTTCGTCACCTTTGCCGGCTGGGCGGCCGGCACCGACGCCGGGGCGACCGGGGCGCGCGAGCTCGGTGGCGCGGGCGCGGGAGCGCTCGGCGACGCCGGGGGCGCGGGCGGGGCCGCGGGGGCAGGCGGGGCCGGAGCGGGCTCGGCGCCGGCGAGACCGTTGCCGATGACCAACACCGCGGCGGTTGCCAGCGCGACCACGGCCGCCGTCACCGGGCGAAGGGTCGCCCGACGACCGGCCGGGCGCGCGTCACCCTGTCCTGCGTCAGCCGGTCGCGCGTCGACCCTGCCTATACCACTGTTTCGCCGCATCACTCTCCAGAACTCCTTCGCCCCTGTACGCCGGCGCCCGCAGCGTCGTGACCGATTCCCCGTCAGTCACACGTGCCTCATGAGTATCAAACGCCTCAGGAGTTTCTTACACGGCGCAGCGAGGCATGTCCGCACGCCACGCTGTGACACGTGGGATTTGTGTGACAGTTGATATCCCGGCCTGCTCCCTGAGGAGCGCCCGGAGCCTGCGGAGGGCGCGGCTGCTTCTGCTCCCTGAGGAGCGCCGGAGCCTGCGGAGGGCACGGCTGCTTCTGCTCCCTGAGGAGCGCCGGAGCCTGCGGAGGGCACGGCTGCTTCTGCTCCCTGAGGAGCGCCCGGAGCCTGCGGAGGGCGCGTCACGAAGGGTTTGGCGACGTCATCTCACCAGGACCCTTCGTGACGGCCTCCGCAAGCTCCGGCCTCCTCAGGGAGCAGTGGTTGGGCTGTCGTGGTGCGAGCTGACACGACGACGCCCCGCCCGGAAACCCGGGCGGGGCGTCGTGTGGCCGGCGGACCGGCGATGTCAGATCAGCGGAAGAACCCGCGGTTCTTGGCGTTCCAGATCATGTCCTGCCAGTAGCCCCAGGCGTGGGTGCCGTTGGCGTAGTAGGTCATCAGCGGGACGCCCTGGACGAAGGCCGCGGCCTCGAAGGCCTTGGACTGTGTGAAGGCGAGCAGCTCGAGGGTCGAACCCTTGAACAGGTCGTCGAAGACGTTGGGCAGTGCGTTGTAGCGGCCGAACAGACCGTTACCGGAACCGACGAACACCTTCATGCCGCGCATCAGGCCGATGTTCCAGAAGGGATCGTTCTGGAACCAGCGGATGCTCCACGGCGGGCCCCACATCGCGTCGATGTTCCACGGCTTCGGGTCGACGTCGAGCATCGCCAGGCGCAGCGCGGTACGCATGCCGGGCGCGCTCAGGAAGTTGTAACCCGAGAGCGAGCCGGCGCGGTCGAAGTGCTGACGGTTCTGGGCACCGAGGACCAGTGCGGCGTTACCACCCATGGACAGGCCCATGATGGCGTAGCGCTTCGACGGTCCGACGCGGAAGCCGCGGGCGTCGAGCGCGCTGATCAGGGTCCGGCTGATGACGCAGTTCCAGCGGTACCGGTAGGGCTGCCGGTTGAAGTTGCTGGGTGCGTCCCAGTCCGTGTAGAAGCTTGCCGGTCCACCGATGGGCTCGACGACGTTGACGCCGGACTTCACCATCTCCTGGACGTTGGTGTTGATCTCCCAGCCGCTGTAGTCGTACTGGGCGCGCATGCCGTCGAGGAGGATGACGGTCTTGTAGTTGCCGGGCTTCTTCCAGGCGCGGACCTTGACGTTCGGCATCCCGCAGCCGTTGACCCAGAACTCTTGCTTGCCGACCTGCGTTCCGCCGATCCGGGCGTTGGCCTGGCCGGCGACGACACCGGTCAGTCCCACAACTGTCAGGATGGCGACGAAAGCGGCGATCAACCGGTTGCTCATCCGGTTGCGCGCAGGCCTCGGCGCCTCGGTGGCAGCTTCACGCATGTACAGAATCTCCCTCTTCAGCCGATCGGCCGGAACTCATGGTCCCCGGTGGCCTACCGGTCCTTGTGCGTCACACATTTTTCGTCCCCCGGCTCATTGCGCGGCGCGACGTCGTTCACGAGTCGTTCTCGCATGCGATTCACCGTCGGCGAGCCTATTCGATGCCCCCGAACGTGACAAACCATGTGATCGCGATCACAACCCCCGTCACTTCGGCGTCCCAGCAGTTCAGAACGCCTCAGTCACAACCTTTCTATCGGCCGCGCCCACGGGGACGTTACCGATCCGAGATGTTCGACGGCAACTCCACAGGTTCGACCCCGCGTTTTCTCGGGATTCTCTTGGTGTCGTGTGGTTAAGTGCCGCGCCCGGGCGCGCGTCACTAGCGCGGGTTCACCGGCGGTGGCATCTCCAGGCCGCAGCGCTGGATCTCGTACTCCGGCTCACGCTGGATGCGGTAGCTGTTGAAGGTGAACGCCTGACGCAGGTTGTGCTTGAAGCGGTCGAAGGACCACGGTGCCTCGAACGAGGCGAACCGGTCCTTGGTCTCCGGGCACTGCAGCGCCACCTGGGCCTGACGGACCAGGTCCTCGTCGAGATAACCGGGCAGCACGGGGCGGCGCGGGTATGCCCCGGCCTCGGCGACGACCCACTCGCTCGGCAGGATCTTGTCGTGGCCGATACGGCCGTCCTCGAGACGCTCGGTGTGTGCGGCCAGCGGGTACGCCAGACCCATCTGGTCGATGACGCGCACATCCAGCGGCGCGTTCATGCTCGTCATGCCCAGGTTCAGGAAGTAGACGGTGACCTGCCGCTCCGCGCCCTTCGGCATCACGCCGGGCAACTGGGCCACGTACCACTCGTCGTAGTTGAACGACGGCAGGATGACACCGCCGTCCTCGCGGTACTCGTCGATCTTCTCGACCATCGCGCTCATGCGCGGATAGTCGAGGTAGTCCTCGGCCGTCACCGGGTTCTCGTTGCCCATGTTGGTGACGTAGAAGCGACGCTCGTCGACGATGCCGCTGCGTCCGATGTCGATCCCCGCGTTCGGCAGCACGTTGGCGTGGGTGGAGACCGCCCACACGACGACGGTGATCCACATGGCGCTCATGGCGACCGCGCCGACCAGTTGGGCCCGCGCGCGCCGGCGGTCGGCGGGGTCGGGTGCGGTCACCGGTGGAGCGGCGTCGTCCACCGGGTCGGAGATCACGGACTCGGAGTCCGTCGACGGCCGGCGACGGAACGCCGCACCGACGTGGGCGGGAATCGTCACCGGCACGACCATCAAGGGCAACAGGGTGATGAAGATCGGAACGAGCAGCACCCGGCCGTGCATGAAGTCGCCGCCCTGACGCATCCAGTAGACGATCAGCACGATGCCGGCGAGGACCACGACGGTCACGACCGCGGTCGAGGACTGCAGCCGGCGCGACCATCCGGCGAGTCGCGACGACCGGGTGTCCGTCGTCGAGTCGGCCGTTGCGTCAACCGAATCCGCGGTCGCGTCGGCACCCGTGGCATCGGCCCTCTTCGACCGCATGCGGCCGCCGACGACCAGCAGCACCCCGGCCACCGCCGCCAGGACGACCGGCAGCACGAGCACGTAGGGGCCGAAGAGATTGGTCAGATAGGCGAAGCCCTGGTCCCACTTGGCACCGCTGGCGTCCTTGGCGACCGCGGGATTGGGAACCAGCAGGGCGTAGTAGCCCATCCGGAAGATCTGGTAGCCGACCGGCAGGGTCCCCGCGACCACGACGACGCCCAGACGCATCTTCCAGCCGAGGGGCGCGAAGAACACCAGCAGCAGCACGAGGCCGCCGAGGATCGCCAGTTCGGGCCGGATCAGCGGCGCCAGACCGGCGGTGAAGGCGAGTACGAGCGTGGCCGCCGCGCTCCTGCGGCTCGTGTGCGCGCCGCGCCGCGCCCAGGCGACGAGCTGGCACCACAGGACGGCCGCCCAGAAGATGCAGAGTCCGTTCTCGAGCCCGCTCGTGGCGAAGTCGCGCGCGGGCGGAATGGCGATGTAGATGACCGCGCCGAACGGCAGCAGCAGGGTCCAGCCGTCGCCGGTGAGCCCGCCGATGCGTGTCCCGAACAGTCGCGCGCTGCCGTACATCGCGATCGGGATCGCGGCGACCGAGCACACCAGCGCCACCCAGAGCGCGACGTACTCGAGTTGACCGTCGGTGATCCACGCCCAGAACCACAGCAGGTAGGTCCAGGCGGTCGAGGTGTTTGCCTCGACCCGCTCCCCGGCGTTGAAGACCGGACCGTTGCCGGCGAAGAGGTTGCGCAGCGTCCGCAGGACGATGAGTCCGTCGTCGGCGATCCACCGGCGCTGCCACGCACCGATCGCGAAGAACGTCGTGACGACGGCGGCCCCGACGACGAAACTGACGGCCGCGACCTTGGTGCGGCCGGTCGTCAGCGCCCGGAATCCGGTTGGCGATCCGTCAATTGACTGCATAGACCGCGACACCCACACACACCAGCCACGCCACGGCGAGCAGCTGCAGGACACGATCGCCGAGCGCGATCTCCTCGGGCTCGCCCGCGGCACCACCGTCGACGTCGACGGCGTAGCGCAGGATCGCCACGGTGAACGGCACCATCGAGATGGCGTACGCGACGTTGGTGTCGTGGTCGGAGCCCTTGTCGAAGGCCCACAGGCCGTAGAAGATCACGACCGCGGTCGCCGACAGGGTCCACACGAAGCGCAGGTAGGTGGTCGTGTAGTACTCGAGGGCCTTGCGGATCTTGGCGCCCGTGCGTTCGGCGAGCTGGAGTTCGGCGTAGCGCTTACCGGCCGCCATGAAGAGCGACCCGAAGGCCATCACGAGCAGGAACCACTGCGACAGCACGATCTCGGCGGCCACACCACCGGCGATGGCGCGCAGCAGGAAGCCCGACGACACGATGCAGATGTCGATGACGGCCTGGTTCTTCAGGCCGAAGCAGTAGCCGAGCTGGATCACCAGGTAGATGGCGATGACGACGGCCGTCTGCCAGTTGGCGAGGAACGCGATGCCGATCGAGCCGACGAGGAGGACGACGGCGAGGACATAGGCCAGGGTCACCGGGACGACGCCGGCCGCGATCGGCCGGAACCGCTTGGTCGGGTGGTTGCGGTCGGACTCGACGTCCATCGCGTCGTTGACCAGGTAGATGCTCGACGCGGCGAGGCAGAAGGCGACGAAGGCGATACCGGCGGAGCCCAGCACCGAGACGTCGGTGATGTTGCCCGCGGCGAGCGGAGCGGCGAGCACCAGGACGTTCTTGACCCACTGCCGCGGCCGGACGGCCTTGATCAGCCCGGACGTCAGGTTCTTCGGCGGTCCGAGAACCTTCCCGTGCTCGATCGGCTCCTCGCTCATGCACTCTCCCTGTGTCGTGTCACCCGCGCGATGACGGGGGACGCGGCAAGACGCAGCGTCCCGCCGGGGACCGCGGCCGTCAGGCCGAGCCGGGCCAGGACGCGCGCCGCGCGGCGGGCACGTCCGGACTCCTGGTCATTCCGGGTGGGTTCGAGCAGCACCTTATCGCCCGCGATGACCGCCGCTGCGCTCGCGGCACCGATCGCGGCACCCGCGGTGACGTCGGTCGGGTAGTGAACGCCCAGCACCAGTCGGGACAGCAGCATCGGGGGGACCAGCACAGCGGGCAGCACCTTCGGGTCCCAGCCGGCGGCGCGGCCGATGAGGATCGCTGCCGCGGTGGTCGAGGTGGCGTGTGAGGACGGGAAACTCAGTTTGCTCGGCGTCGACACCCCGATGGCGATCGCCGGGTGTGCGGGCCGCGGGCGGCGCACGATCCGCTTGATGATCACCGACGCAGCGTGCGCGCCGAAGGCGCCCACTCCCGCCTCGAGCCAGAGCTGTTGTGCCCGTACGTCACCGCGGCGGCGGGCCAGGGCCCACCCGGCCCCCGAGATCGCGAGCCAGCCCAGCGCGTGCTCGCCCACGTGCGACAGCCCGCGCGCGGCCGGGCGCACGCCCGGGCGGGCGCCGATCCCGGCCTGGATGGCGACCAGCGCCTTCTCCTCGCCGTTCAGGGGACGCGGGGTGTCGTCGGCCGGAACCTTCCCCGTCTCCGCACGGTCCTCCAGGACCGTGTCGCCTCCGCTGCCGATCACCGGACCATCAGATTCCGAAGACACCCGCCCAGCTCTCCTTCGACGTCAGGTCGCGGTGTGCGGACCTGTACTGCTGCTTCATCTCCGGGAACTTGTCCTGCAGTTCCTTCACGAGGGCAAAATGTTCCCGGGCGAGTTCGATCATCTTCTCGCGGTCGCGCTGCCGGTAGACGACGCCGCGGCCGTCGGCGGTGGTGACGGTGACACCGTCGACCCGTCCGAGGGAGAACCATCGCGCCTCGATCGGTGGGAAGTTGGCCTGCGGCACCTCGTGATGCCGGGGATCGGCCGGGCGGACATTGTTCACCACCGCGGCGGTCAGCGCCTTGATCTTGCTGATCGGGTTCAGCGGTATCGAGGTCCCGAGATGCGTTGCCTCGCCCGAGGTCCGCGGCAGCTCGGTCGCCGAGGGGAGGACGACCGCGTCCGGATACTGCTTGCGCATCTGCGCGACCTTCGGCAGCGCGGTGGGCAGCAGACTGCGGATGTGATCGGGTCCGGCGAGGAAGTCCCGGATCGCCTCGTTCTGGATCGCGACCGTCGAATACTCCAGGCAGAGGAGGTGTTTCGCGGTCGCCTTGGTCATCGACCGGATGATCCCCTTGATGGGACCGTCGTGGTGGATCGATGCGACGACGAGCCGGTTGCGCAGGTGGAAGTACGCCTGCCAGTCGATCGCGTCGTCTTTGTCGCTCCAGGCCATGTGCCAGATCGCAATACCCGGCACGGTGGCGGTTGGGTAACCGGCCTTCGACGCGCGGAGTGCGAACTCCCAGTCGTCCCACTTGATGAACAGGGGCATCGGGAGGCCGATCTGTTCCGCACATTCGCGCGGGATCATGCACATCCACCAACCGTTGCCCTCGACGTCGATCCGCCGGTGCAGGTTCTTCGAGTTCTCGCGGTCGCGCAGTGGGTGTTTGGAGAAGTTGTGGTCGTACTCGACGAACGGCGCGGCGGTCCACATGAAGGTGTCGCGCCGGATCACCTCACCCATGCAGTGGAGGTGACTGCGGTCCTGCAGGTTCAGCATCTGACCGCCGACGAGCATGGGCGCCTTGGCGAATCGCGACATGGCCAGCGCCCGCAGGATCGAGTCGGGCTCGATCGCGATGTCGTCGTCCATGTAGAGGACGTAGGGCGAGTCGGTGAGCCGCAGCGCCTCGTACATGATGCGCGCGTATCCGCCGGAGCCGCCGAGGTTGCCCTGGTCGAAGATGTGCAGCCGGTCGCCGAGAGCGGCCGCGGCCTCGGTGTAACCGGGTTCGTCGACGACCTTCTTGGTGCCCTGGTCGGGCATCATCACCGCGTCGATCACCTCGTCGACCATCGGGTCGGAGGTCAACGCGGCCAACGCGTTCACCGCGTCGGTGGGGCGATTGAAGGTCGGGATGCCCACCGTCACGCGCTTGGTTTCCGCGTCCGGGGTCGGCGCCTCGACGGGCGCGTACCAACCGGCGGAGACGATCTCGGTGTCGGTGTCGGTGGTGACGTCGAACCAGATCCAGCCGCCGTCTTCGAAGGGGCCGAGATCCAGCTCGAATTCGACCACGCCGCGGCCGGTTTCGTCGGTGTCCACGAGGTCACCGCCGATGCCGATACGCGACCCGTCGATCTTGGAGCGGTACAGGTCGACACGGCAGGTGCCGATCACCTCGACTCGGAGCACCACGGAGTCGAGGATGCTCCAGCGGCGCCAGTAGGCTGCGGCGAAGGCGTTGAAGTAGGTCTCGAAGCTCACCTCGGACTCGGCACCGAGGAGCACCGATGTCCGGCTGGGGGCGTGCGCCCGGCGGTTGTTGCTCTCGGACTCCACGACGTACAGCGACCGGACGTCGAGGGGTTCGCCTGCGCGCGGGAAGATCACCCGCTGCAGAAGGGCTTTCGCTTTCGACGGCCCCACTCCGGTGTCGGGGATGTCGGATTGGTTCACGGGAGTCACCGTCATCTATTCGGCTCCTGCGGGGTCGGCCACCAGCGGCGCACCATCACGCAGATGCGGTGCCAGGGTGTTGTCGAACATGGTGAGCGCACTCGCGATCGCCATGTGCATGTCGAGGTACTGATAGGTGCCCAGGCGACCACCGAACAACACTCCAGCACTTGCGGTCTCGGTGCGGGCGAGGTCACGGTAGGTGGTCAGCATCGCCCGGTCCTCGGGTGTGTTGATCGGGTAGTACGGCTCGTCGTCGTTCTCGGCGAACCGGCTGAACTCCCGCATGATGACCGTCTTGTCGTCGGGGTAGGAGTCCCGCTCGGGATGGAAATGTCGGAACTCGTGGATACGGGTGAACGGGACGTCGGCGTCGTTGTAGTTCATCACCGGTGTGCCCTGGAAGTCGCCGGTGTCGAGCACCTCGGTCTCGAAGTCGAGTGTGCGCCAGCCGAGTCGGCCGGCCGAGTATTCGAAGTACCGGTCCACGGGGCCGGTGTAGACGACCGGGGCGTCGGGACTGTCCCCGCGCAGTTGCTCACGGACGTCGAACCAGTCGGTGGACAGGCGCACCTCGATGCGGTCGTCGGCTGCCATGTTCTCGAGCCACGCGGTGTAACCGTCGACCGGTAGACCCTCGTAGGTGTCGTTGAAGTATCGGTTGTCGAAGGTGTAGCGGACCGGCAGCCGGGTGATGTTGCCCGCGGGCAGTTCTTTGGGATCGGTCTGCCACTGCTTGGCGGTGTAGTGCTTGATGAACGCCTCGTACAACGGGCGGCCGATCAAGCTGATCGCCTTCTCCTCGAGGTTGCGCGCCTTTGCGGTCTCGATCTCGCTGGCCTGCTCGGCGATCAGCTTCCGCGCCTCGTCGGGACTGAAGTAGCGGCCGAAGAACTGGCTGACCAGCCCGAGGCCCATCGGGAACTGGTAGGCCTGCCCGTTGTGCAGCGCGAACACCCGGTGCTGATAGCCGGTGAAGTCGGTGAACTGGTTGACGTACTCCCACACCCGCTCGTTGGACGTGTGGAACAGGTGTGCCCCGTACTTGTGGATCTCGATGCCGGTCGTCGGCTCGGCTTCGGAGTACGCGTTGCCACCGAGGTGGTCGCGCCGATCGAGCACGAGGACCCGTTTGCCCAGCTGCGTCGCGGCCCGCTCGGCGACGGTGAGGCCGAAGAATCCGGAGCCGACGACGATCAGGTCATAGCTGCTACTGGTTGCCACGGGTCCTCAGGGTAACGGACCCTCCCTGAGTAATCTCCGAGCAACGTGGCCTGGCACGGAAGCCGGGTATTGTTTCGAACGTCGGCCTGTAGCCCCCGGGCCCCATCCTCTCCTGTGACCAGTTCGGGGTTTGAGTGACGCCGCTGTTCGTACGATCGCCCGACGACCGGGTGTCCTCGCAGGCTTCGGGGCATTCCAAGCAACACCAGACAACGGCTCCGATCGAGCGCATCGTCGTCGTGGTGCCCGTCCACAACGAGGCCGAGCGACTGCCCGCGTGCCTCGAAGCCCTGCAGGCCGCGGCCACGGCGGTGCCGATCCCCGTGGAGGTGATCGTGGTGCTCGACGCCTGCGACGACGACTCCGCGACGCTGGTCACGGACGAGTTGTCGACCGTGGTGGTCGATGTCCGCTGTGTCGGCGCGGCGCGCGGAGCCGGTTTCGCGTCCGTGGGTCCGTCGTCGTCGGAACCGGCCACCACGTGGTTCGCGACCACCGACGCCGATTCGACGGTTCCGCGCGACTGGCTCGCCGAGCATGTCGCCGCCGCGGCCGCGGGGGCGGACGCGTACGTGGGCACGGTCACCCCGGACGGTTTCGACGAGTGGCCGGCGGGAACCGACGAGATGTACCTGCGGGAGTACGACCCGTCCCCCGGGCACGGTCACGTCCACGGCGCCAATCTCGGCGTCCGCGCCTCGACCTACGCCGACGTCGGCGGTTTCCGCGAGCTCGACACCGACGAGGACGTCGATCTCGTCGACCGCCTGCATGCCGCGGGCGCGGTCATCGAACGGGGTGCGCACGCGCCGGTCCGCACCTCTACGCGACGCGACGGGCGCGCACGGCACGGCTTCGCGGGCTACCTGCGGCAACTGTCCGGGGCCCGGCCCGACGAGGTCGCCGGGTGACGCCCGCACGGGCACGCGCGATCGTCGGCGACCCGTCCTTCACGCTCCCCCGCCCGGGCGGCGGATGCACCCTCGACCGGTTCGCCGCCCTCGTCCGGGCCTGCTCCGACGACATCAGCACGGGTCGCCTCGTCGAGGCGCACGCCGACGCCGACGCCATCCTCGCCGAGATCTGCGACGGCGGCACCTCCCCGGGCGAGTTCTGGGGTGTATGGGCGGCCGAGACCCGCGGGAGCGGCGTCGACGCCCGCCGCGGCGCATACGGCTGGGAACTGAGCGGGACCAAGGAGTGGTGCTCCGGCGCGACGTCGTGCACCCACGCGCTGGTCACCGCGCGCACCGACACCGGCAACCGGTTGTTCGGCGTCGACCTCGGCCACCCGGGGGTGTCCGCGGACAGCTCCGGGTGGGCCAACGCGGGCATGCGCGACTCCGACACCGGGACCGTCACGTTCGACGCCGTGCCCGCCGACGCGATCGGCGAACCGGGCGCATACCTCGACCGGCCGGGATTCTGGCACGGCGGGATCGGGGTCGCGGCATGCTGGTTCGGCGGGGCCCGCAAGGTCGCGGCGCCGCTCTACCGCGCGGCCGCCCGTTCCGACGACCCGCTGCTGCTGATGCACGCCGGCGCGGTCGACGCCCATCTCGCGTCCGGTTGGGCGCATCTGCAGGCCGCGGCACGCGAGATCGACACCGACCCGGGCGCGCCGTCGAAACGACTCGCCTTCGCCGTGCGCTGGTCGGTCGAACAGGTCGCGACCGCGGTGATCGACCGGGTGGGACGCGCGCTCGGTCCCGGCCCGCTGTCCGCCGACGCCGGTCACGCGCAAGCCGTCGTCGATCTCACCGTCTACATCCGGCAGTCCCACGCCGATCGAGACCTCGCAGTACTCGGCGCTCTGACCGACGGCGTCCCACCCGGACCGGGATCGGCGGGTCCGTGACCGCCGACGGCTCCCCCTCGGCGCACCGCTTCGGCGCCACCCCCACCTCGGCGGAGGGAACTCCGGAATCGGAATGGCAGCGGTGGTTCGCCGCGCGGGGTCCGTGGCCCGACTTCGAGCCGGGCGTCCGGCGGCTCGTGGTCCTGGCCGCCCATCCCGACGACGAGGTACTCGGGGTCGGCGGGCTGATGGCGGCTGCCCACCGACGTGGCATCGAGGTCGTCGCGCTCTGCCTGTCCGACGGCTCGGCGTCGCACCCTGGTTCGCCCACGCTCTCGCCCACCGAGCTGGCGATCCGACGACGCGCCGAAGTGGACTCCGCGACATCGGTTCTGGGCATCGAACCGACGCGATGGTGCGGGCTCGGCGACGGCACGCTCGCCGACCACGAGGACGAGATCGAGGCCATCGTCGAGCACACCCTCGCCGAGCAGCCCGAGACCCCGACGGCCCTGCTGGCGGTGTGGGCGCACGACGGTCATCCCGACCACGAGGCCGTCGGACGGGGTGCCCGACGCGTCGGCGACCGATGTGGCGTCCCCGTCTGGATGTATCCGATCTGGATGTGGCACTGGGCCACACCCGACGATCCCCACATCCCGTGGGAGCGGATGCGGACCTTCGTCCTCGACGACGATCTCGAGGCCGCCAAACGAGAGGCCGTGCAGGCCTTCGACACCCAGATCCGCCCGCTGTCACCCGCCCCCGAAGACGCCACCGTCCTCGGACGGCACATCCTCGACCGCCTGCTCCGCGATCGGGAGTTCGTCTTCGTGTGAACTCAAGACGCTCACGACATCGGCATCGACGAGGGCCCGGGACGGCAACCGACACCGACGATCATCAGGACGGATGACATGGCCGACGACCACACCGCCGGGAGCCGAGAAAAGCTCGCCGACAACTATTTCCACGACATGTACCGAGACAGCGACGACCCCTGGGGCTTCACGTCGCGGTGGTACGAACAACGAAAGTACGCCCTCAGCCTGGCGGCCTTGAGCTCTCCCCGGTACGGGTCGGTGTTCGAGCCCGGCTGCTCGGTCGGCGTGCTCAGCGCGCAGTTGGCGACGCGCGCCGATCATCTGCTCTGCACGGACGTCAGTCCGCGCGCGGTGGAGCTCGCACGCGAGCGACTCGACGGCCACGACTCCGTCGAGGTGCGCGTCGGCGACATCGTCTCCGACTGGCCGCCCGGCCGGTTCGACCTGATCGTCCTCAGTGAGGTCCTCTATTACCTCGGTGACGCGGATCTCGACGAACTGATCACGCGGTTGCCGGAATGTCTGACCCCGACGGGCGAGGTGCTCGCGGTGCACTGGCGGTGGCGGGTCGAGGAGTACCCGCGAACCGGTGACGAGGTGCACGCCGCCCTGCGGTCGTCGGCGTTGCACCCGTCAGCGTCGTACTCGGACACGGACTTCTGCGTCGACGTGATGACTTCGTCACCCATCGGGTCGGTCGCGCAACGAGAAGGACTCGTCACCGTCGCGGACGCGCACCGTACGGCATAATGATCTCTTTGAACACCCGGGGGAGTTCGAAGCCCGCGCTTTGCTGTCGGTCCAGTCGAAGCGCTCTGAACAACGTCTCACGAGGAGGCAGGAGTGACCGAGTTGGCGGACTTCGGGGCTCAGATGACGCGCATCGCCGGCGAGATGCGCCGCGAGAGTGACGACACCGAAGCAGCGCTTCGTTCGATGACCAAATTCGCGGTCGACGCCATTCCGGGAGCCGAGTACGCGACCGTGACCCTCGTCGCGAACGGCACCATCGAGACGCCGGTGATGGTCGGCGACCTCGGCGGCCAGTCCGACAATCTGCAGCGAGAACTGGGCGAGGGCCCGTGCATCCGGGCCGCGGTCTCCGATCGCACCGTCTGGATCGACGACATGCGGACCGAGACGCGCTGGCCGAACTTCGCGGCTGCGGCAGCCGATCTCGGTATCCGGTCGATGGCCTGCTTCTACCTCTACATCGACGGCGATGACTCGGCCGCGCTGAATCTTCACAGCACCGAACCGGCGGCATTCACCGCCGAGGCCCGTCAACTCGGCGAGCTGTTCGCCGCGCACGCCGCGACCGCCTTCGGGGCCATCCAGGAGAAGCAGCAGCTGCGCGCCGCGCTCGGCTCGCGGGACATCATCGGCCAGGCCAAGGGCATGATCATGGAACGCTACAAGCTCGACGCGGGCGAGGCGTTCGCACTGCTCGCGCGCCTGTCACAGGACACCAACACCAAGCTCGTCGATGTCGCCGTCCAGATCGTGGAGGCCGGGCCGGAGCCCTGACCGATCAGCGGAAGGCGTCCCGCTTCGGGAACCCGAGCGCGGGGATGCCGCCGCGATCCTGGTAGCGCTCGAGCCCCTTGCCGACGAGGACCCGCGGTCCGGTGGCCGGGGTGAAGAACATCATCCCCTTCTCGAAGAGCTGGGTGACGCCCGCGGCGTCGGGGGTCAGGGTCGGCACACCGAGCGCCTGGCCCAGCGGTCCGGTGATCCCGCCCAGGTCAGCGAACCGTCCGTTCATCGCCGACGTCGCCATGTCGAGGAACTTCGACGATCCCGGCAGGATCTGTTCGGCGAGCTGGTTGAGGCTGCCGAAATCGATACCCCCAACGCCGGGCGACGCCGGGCCGGTGGGCGGTTTGACGATCCGCGGCGGCGAGGGCTGACCCTGGACCGCGAACCACGACGACTTCAGCTGCAGCTTGGTTCGAGCTTCCTCGCCACTCACCTCCGCGGTCCCGCCGGAGCCGACCGCGCGCACCTTGATCGCGCGTCCGTGTTCGGCGCCCAGGCCGTTGGCCTCGATGACCTCGAAGCTCCGCAGCGCACCGACTCCGAACGCCGATCCGATGCTGCCCGCGCTGACGGTGGCGGTCCAGTTGTGGTTGGGCGAGACCGTGTCGCCCTCGTCGACGACGGCCGGGAAACGTCCGCCGGCCGTGTAGCCGCCGGTCGACGCGGAGAACTCGGTGAAGGCCGGTTGACCGTTCTGCATCAGGATCTGGCCGGCGGTGGCGTCGGCGGCCGCGTTGGTCCGGCGGTCCTCGCCCGAGACACCGCCGTAGACCTGCGAATTCTGGGTGTCGTCGATCTTCTTGCCACCCGCGATCGCCGCAAGTGCGTAGGTGCGGGCCGCCACGGCCTGCGCCTGCAGCGCCGCCGCGCCGCCGGAGTCGCCCCAGGCGGGCAGGCTCTCGCGCGGGATGACGCCCTTGACGTAGTCGTCGATGTGGATGCGGTTCACCACGCGCCCGCCTTCGAGGCCCATGGCCCCGCGGTAGGCCTTGTTCGATCCGCAGAATTTGAGGAATTCACCGGCCGGGCGGTTGGGCGCCATGCTCAGGGGTTCGACGAAGGTGGCCGGCACCGACCGCACCACACCGCCGCCGCACCCGCTGCGGATGGTGGCCGTGCCCCCGGACAGGCTGACCGCCTGCCCGGGAGCCACCGTCTGACCACCGACTCGCATGCCGGCGTCCGCGTGCACATTCACCGAGCCCTGACCCGTGAGGGCCACCAGGATCTCGGGCCTGTCCACCTTCCCCGCGGTGGTGCCACCGTAGTAGTGGCGCAGGATCTGCTGTGCCGTCCAGCCCTTGCGGGCGTAGCCGTACGCTCCCCATTGCCCCATTCCGCGGCCGTGGCCATGACCGTGCCCGATCAGCGTCACCGTCGACCCGACCGAGAGCTCGACCTGTTCGGCCGATTCCGATGAGCTCGCGACAGCGAGTCCACCGGCCAGCAGTGCGGGCGCCAGCCCCGCCGCGGCCCAGGTCAACGCGCGGTTGCGGGCCCGTCCGGGCCGCGCACCGCTCGCCGGCCATCGCGGCAGAAGCCGTGTAGGTCGGGCTTTGGTCACTGCAGAACACATCCTTCGGTCGCGACGACACCAGCCGCGGGCGGCGAACTTCTGCACCGCTCGTAACGCCTGTGACTGATGTGACGATTGGGACTTAAGTGACCCTAGTGAACTCAGATGCCGATCACCAACCCGAGGGGATCACAACCGGATCACGAGTTGTCCGGGCCGCCGTGACCTCTGGCGCGGGGGTCAGGTCCCCGGATTCATTGCCACCTCATCGTCAAGCATCGACACATCAGCAGCCACATCCGTCACACATATAACAAGAACATCACGAGTTACCGATGCGCGGCGTGTGTCGCCGCCGTCGTCGATGCCTGACGGCGACGATGACCGCCGTACCGAGCACAGTCGACGACTTCGAAGTCCTGGTGGCTTCGACGCCGTCGGCTGCGCTGATGTCGACGGCTGAGCGGACCCGACCACACCCCGGAGCACCAGCGCCGCGGTCCGACCAACCTGCGAGGAGACCTGAGTGCGTTACCCCAGACCGAAACCTTCGATCGCGCTCGCCGCGATCGCCGCCGCGGTCGTCGCGAGCCCGTTCGTGGTGATCGCGAGCCAGTCCGAACCACAGTTGGTGGATAACAAGCAGACGGTCTCCAACACCGAGATCGAGCAGGTCCCGTTACGGGAACTGCCCGCCGCCATCGTCGACGTGGCGACGTCCGGCCTCGCCGCGGCGGGGGTCGAACTGCCGCCGATCGATCCGGACGCGTTCCCGCTGCCGGATCTGACGGTCCCGCTGCCGAAGGGTCTCGTACCGGGAGCCGGCTCATCGTCGAGCACCGATCCCTCTGCCCCGTCGGGATCACCGTCGAGGGAGTCATCGGCAGAATCGTCGCCGTCGGAATCCCCCTCGACAGAATCGTCACCGTCGGAAACCGGCTCGGAGACAACAGAACCCGCCGCCACCCCGACGACCGAGGCGCCCAGCAGCAGCGAGCGGTCGGCACCGTCGACGACGCGGGAACAGCCGGCGCCTCGAGATGACCGGGCACCGGGGACCCCGACCCGATCGAACCCGAGCAGCACGACCCCGGCGACACCCACGATGGCCGACGGCCGCGAGGTCGGGGCGGCGGTCACGCACATCGCGCGCGAGGCGCCGATCAAGATGGTGGCGTTCACCTGGGAGCGACCCGTGGACGTCGACCTCAAGCTGCGTGCGAAGAACCCCGACGGCAAGTGGGGACCGTGGACGGTCCTGGAGCAGATCACCCGCGGACAGGCACCCAGCGCGAAGAACCCGGTCGGTACCGAACCGGTCTGGGTGGGCGACGCACGTGAGGTGCAGGTCGCCGCGAGCAAGGACGGCCTCGCGATCCCGGCGGCGGAAACCCAGGGCGGCGATCTCGCCCAGCTGGCCGTCGGCACCGCGAGCACGGTGGTGACGGAGTTGGCCACGGTTGCCCTCAATGCGCTGAAGGCGACACTCATCAGCCCCGAGAGCCTGCTCGGCCTCGGCTCGTCGTTGCTCTCGCCGCTGACCGGCGGACCGCAGGTCGTGGCCCGCCAGGCGTGGGGCGCCGACGAGTCCATCCGCTGTTCGCAGCCGGTGTACTCGCCGCAGATGCGCGGTGCGATCGTGCACCACACGGCCGGCAGCAACGACTACACCCCGCAGCAGTCCGCGGAGATCGTCCGGGGCATCTACGCCTATCACGCACGCAGCTTGAACTGGTGCGACATCGGATACAACGTGCTCATCGACAAGTACGGCCAGATCTTCGAAGGCGCGTTCGGCGGACTCGACCGCAACGTCGAGGGCACGCACACCGGCGGGTTCAACAAGGAGACCCTCGGGGTGTCGATGATCGGCAACCTCGAGGAGGTGCCGCCGACCGCGGCGATGGTGTCGGCGACCGGCAAGTTCCTGCGCTGGCGCCTCGGCAAGGCCGGACTCAACCCGGCGGGCACGGCGACGCTGACCTCAGAGGGGTTCGCGGGCACCAAGTTCGCGGCGGGAACGCAGTCGAACCTGCCGGTCATCTCCGGGCACCGCGACTACAACAGCACCAGCTGTCCGGGAGTCCACGGCTATGCGGCGCTCACCGCGATCCGGGCGCTCGCCGGCGGCGCCCCGCCGGCACCCGAACCGACGCCGCCCGCCGATCCCGCAGCCCCGGCACCTCCGCCGGCCGCACCCGGCGCCCCCGCGCCGCCGGTCGAACCGGGTGCTCCCGCCCCGGTACCGCCGGCGGCCTGAGCCGGGTCCCGCGATTCGCGGGGACGGATCAGGTTCCGGCGAACCAACGCTCGAGCACCTTCGCGACGCCGTCGTCGTTGTTGCCCACGGTGACTTCATCGGCGGCGTCGAGTGCGGTCGGATGACCGTGTCCCATCGCGACCCCGTGGCCCGCCCAGGTGAGCATCTCGGCGTCGTTGGGCATGTCTCCGAACGCGATCACCGCATCGACGGGGAGTCCGGTGAGCTCGGCGAGGCGGGCGAGTCCCGACGCCTTGTGTGTGCCCGGTACGGACAGCTCGACGAGTCCGTTGTCGGTGGAGAAGGTCACCTGGGCGAGGTCGCCGACCATCGGCTCCAGACGACGAGCCATCTCGTCGGAGGCCATGCCCGGCTTACGGACGAGTAGTTTCACGGCCGGATCACCGAACACCTCGTCGTCACCGACCTCGACGTGGTCGGGGTTGAGCCATGCGTGTTCGTAGCCGGCGCTCGCGACGAACGGCGCGGTCGCGGCGTCGTGTGCGGAACGGCCCGCCCGCTCGGCCGCGATGCCGCATCCCGGGATCTGCTGGTAGGCGATCTCGCCGAGTTTGACCAGGGCGTCGGGTTCGAGAGTGGCCGACCACAGCACGCGGTCGTGCTCGGCGTCGTAGATGATGGCGCCGTTGGCGCACACCGCGTACCGGACGTACGCGTCGGTGCCGGCGAACTGGTCGGTGATCTCGGCGATCCAGCGCGGGGGTCGACCGGTGGCCAGCACGAATTCCGTACCGGCGGCGCGGGCGGCGGCGAGCACGGACAACGTGCGCGGGGAGACCCGGTTCTCGTCGTCGATGAGGGTTCCGTCCACGTCGCTGGCGATGAGTGTGGGTGGACCGAATGTCATCAGCGTCTGCTTTCTCTCGACCGTGATCTCTCGGCGGCTCGTCTCGCCCGCGCCTCGGCTTTGCGCAGCGCCTCATCGGCTTCGATCACCGCGGCTTCCTGAGGTGTCGGTGCCGAACCGCCCAGTCGCGACGGAACCCAGAACTCACCCGGCGGGTGGGGACCGTAGGCTTCCTGGACCTCGAGGAGCATCGAGTTCATGGTGTCGCGGAGCCTCAGGGTCTCACGCTCGGGGGACTCACCCGGAGCTGGGGTGAACGGCGGACCGAACCGGACATGCACCGGCAGCCGGCTCCGGCCGATGTTCCGCAGTCCGCCCTTCGTCCACTGGCGGTGGGCACCCCACACGATCGCCGGGATGATGGGCACCCCGGTCTCGGCGGCCATCCGGGCCGCGCCGCTCTTGAACTCCTTGAGCTCGAAGCTGCGGCTGATCGTCGCCTCCGGATAGACCGCGACGATGTGGCCGTCCCGCAGCCGACCGAGCGCGGCTCGATAGGCCTCGGCGCCGCGCGACCGGTCCACCGGGACGGTCTTGGTGTGGTTGACCAGGAACCGCATGATGGCGATATCCATGACCTCGGACTTGATGAGGAAACGGGTCCGGCGTCCGGCCCGTTGCACCCCGAGCGCGAGCGGCAGGAAGTCGACGTAGCCGGTGTGGTTGACGCACAGCACGGCGCCGCCGGAGTCGGGGATGTTCTCGATGCCGGTGAAGTGCAGGTCGAGGGCCTGCGCCCGGACGATCCCGTTGGCGATGAGCTCCAGGATCCGATACACCGGCTCACGGTGTCCGTGCCTGGCTGCGCTCATGCGTCCAGGTTAACGCCGCCTCACCGGCCGACAGTCGATCAGACGACCCCGGGGTCGTCCTTCCGCGGCTCGCGTTTGGCGGCACGTTCGGCCTGCTCCTGGGCGTCCATCCGGTTGGCCTCCTCGAGTGTCGGCGCCGAACCGCCGAGTCGGGCGGGGACCCAGAACTCACCCTTCGGGTGCTCCCCGTAGGCATCCTGCAGTTCGAGGAGTTTCACACTCATGACCTCGTGCAGCTTGGCCGTGAGGGCGTCGGCGCTGCCCGTGGCCTCGAGGGGCTCGCAGACGCCGATGGATATCTTGTACCCGGTGCGACCCAGCTGTTTGGGGTGCCCCTTGGTCCACACGCGCTGCGCCCCCCAGATCACCGTGGGGACGATCGGCGCACCGGACTCGATCGCCATGCGGGCGGCACCGGACTTGAAGGCCTTCAGCTCGAAGCTCCGGCTGATCGTCGCCTCGGGGTAGACCCCGACGAGCTCGCCGCGCCGGAGATACTCAACCGCGTTGCGGTAGCTGTCCGCACCCTGCGCGCGGTCGACGGGAATGTGCTTGAGCGAACGCATGATCGGACCGGAGATCTTGTTGTCGAAGACCTCTTTCTTCGCCATGAAGCGGACCTTGCGACGGCCCTGCAGGTAGGCCGGGATCCCCGCATAGGTGAAGTCCAGGTAGCCGGTGTGGTTGATCGCGACGACGCCGGGGCCGTCGGCCGGTACATGCTCCACACCCGACACCTTGAACTTCAGACCTTCGGCCAGCCACAACAGGCGGGCGGCGGTGATCACGGTGTCGTACACGGGTTCCATGCGAGAGAGCTTAGCCACTATCCCCGGCGCCCTCGCCGCCGTCGGCAGCCTGGTCCCCGTGACCGACGTTCATCACGACGGGACCCGTGAGACTCCTCACGGTGAGCATCCCGCGGGACTCATGGCCCACGCACCAGTCCGGCACGGCTCGATACCCTGGATGCCTGTAGTGCCCTGCCGCGCAGCCCCGCGCACACCATGAAAGGCCCCTTCGTGCAGATCACCAGCATCGGTCATGCCGGTTTCCACATCCAGACCACCGCCGGATCGATCCTCTGCGACCCCTGGGTCAACCCGACGTACTTCGCCGCCTGGGTGCCCTTCCCGGACAATTCCGAACTCGATTGGAAGACGCTCGGCGACTGCGACTACCTCTACGTCTCGCACCTGCACCGGGACCACTTCGACGAGCGCAACCTGCGCGAGAACGTCAGCAAGGACGCCACGGTCCTGCTGCCCGACTATCCGGTGCCGGACCTGCGCCGCGAACTGGAGAAACTCGGCTTCACCAAATTCGTCGAGACCACCGACTCGGTCAAGACGACGGTCACGAACGACAAGGGTTCGCTCGACGTCATGATCATCGCGCTGCGCGCGCCCGCCGACGGGCCGATCGGCGACAGCGGCCTGATCGTCTCCGACGGCGAGACCGTCTGCTTCAACATGAACGACGCCCGCCCGATCGACCTCGACGTCGTCGACGAGGCGTTCGGACACGTCGACGTCCATCTGCTGCAGTACTCGGGCGCCATCTGGTACCCGATGGTCTACGACATCCCGCGGAAGTCCAAGGCCAACTTCGCCTCTCAGAAGCGGCAACGCGGAATGGACCGGGCGCGTTCGTACATCGAGCAGGTCGGCGCGACCTGGGTGGTCCCGTCGGCCGGCCCGCCGATGTTCCTCGACGAGGATCTGTTCTACCTCAACGACTTCGGGTCCGCGGACACCGCCGACGACACCTCGATCTTCCCCGACCAGGAGACCTTCCTGGAGCAGATGCGCATCCACGGCACCGACGACGGTGAGAAGCACCGCGGCCTGATGATGGTGTCGGGTTCCGTCGCAGAGTTCTCCGGTCCGGTCCTGAACGAGGTCACGCATCCCTACGCACCCGCCGACGTCTTCGGCGAGAACAAGCGCGCGTACCTCGAGCGCATGAAGGAGAAGTTCGCGCCGGTCATCGCCGCGGACAAGGCCACGTGGGCACCGGCCGAGGGCGAGCCCCTGCTGCCGGCGCTGCGGGACCTCTTCGAACCGATCATGCGACAGTCGGACCTCATCTGCGACGGCATCGGCTACCCCGTCGGGCTCGTCATGACGCCGGGCGGGGGCGCGGCCAACGACGCCACCGAGACGGTCGTCCTAGACTTCCCGAACCGCATCGTGCGTGAGCCGAAAGAAGGAGAGGGCAAGTACCGCTACGGATTCCGCATCGCCACCGAGCTGGTGCGGACCGTCCTGCGCGACGACGAGCCCGACTGGGTCAACACCATCTTCCTGTCGACGCGCTTCACCACCTGGCGGATCGGCGGGTACAACGAGTTCCTCTACACCTTCTTCAAATGCCTCACCGACGAGCGGATCGCCTACGCGGACGGGTGGTTCGCCGAGGCGCACGACGACTCGGCATCGATCACCAAGGACGGCTGGGAGATCCAGCGGCGGTGTCCGCACCTCAAGGCCGACCTCGGCAAGTTCGGGGTCATCGAGGGCGAGAAGCTGACCTGCAATCTGCACGGATGGCAGTGGGACCTGCCCACCGGACGCTGCCTGACGTCGAAGGGACACGACCTCCGCGCGTCCAGACTCGACTCGTAGCCGGATCGCCACCCCGATGACCTCCGAACGCACGTACGGTGGCCGTTCGGTGAGCGACCGCGCCGCCGAACGGCGGCAGCGTTTCCTCGACGCCGCGCTGGTCGAGTTCACCGGCACCGGCTACGCAAAGTCGTCGGTGACGTCGATCTGCCGGGTGGCCGGACTGTCTCGCCGGCAGTTCTACGCGGAGTTCACCGACCGCGAGGCACTGCTGGTCGCGCTGTACGACACCGTGCAGGGCGCCGCTCGCGTCGCCGTGGCAGAAGCATTGGCCGCCAGCCCTTCTCGGGATCTCCGCGACCTGAGCACGGCGGCGATGCGCGCCTACATGGAATCGGTGGGCACCGATCCCCGGCGCGCGGCGGTGTCGTTCGTCCAGATCGTCGGGGTGAGCCCCCGCGTCGAGCAGCACCGCCTCGACGGCCGTGAGGAATGGGTCGAGTTCTTCGTCGACGCCATGTCGGAGTTCGCCGATCGCCCCGCGACGCCGCGGCAGCGCCACCTCGCGATCGCATTCGTCGGGGCACTCACCGGCCTGGTCCATCGCTGGAGCGAATCGCCCGAACCCGGCACACTCGACGACGTCGTCGCGGTACTCGCCGACATCCTGCTCGCCTTCACCACGCTCTGAGACATTCGCCGCCCACCCCGGACGTTGTGTCCTCGGACACACCGGGTGTATGTTCTGCCGAAGTGTGAGACACCTCCGTCTCACTTTTCGGAAGGGTTGCCATGCGGGGATGGAAACGCCACGGCTCACGGATCGTCGTGCGCCTGACTGTCGGGATCGGACTGGTTGCGCTGATCGCCGGCGGACCACTGGGTTCGGCTGTCGCGAATGCAGCCCCAGCGTCGGTCCCGGTGGCGCCGGTCCTCCCGTTCCCGGTGCCGCCCGCGATCCCGGAGTTCGACACGGACTTCTATCTGCCGCCGCAGGCGGTGGTCGCGGCCAAGAAGCCCGGTGAGCTCATCGCCGCCCGGCGTGTCCATGTCGCCGCCCTGTCGGTGATCCCGATCAACGTCGACGCCTGGCAGATCTCCTACCGATCCACCAACACCCGGGGCGAGCCGATCCCGGCCGTGGCGACGCTGCTCAAACCCAAGGGGCCGGCGAAGCCCGGACCGTCGAAACTGGTGTCGTGGCAGTCCGCGGAGGACTCCACCGCGATGTACTGCGCGCCGTCGTATGCCTTGCAGCAGGCCTCCATCCCGGGGCAGCTGACCGGCTCGGCGGACTCGAGCCTCGAGGTCCTACAGATCACCTCGTTGGTCGGCGCCGGCTGGTCGGTCGTCATCCCCGACCATCAGGGCCCCGAATCCGCCTTCGCAGCCGGGCCTCTCGCGGGACGCATCACCCTCGACGGGATCCGGGGCGCGCGGAACTTCGCACCACTGGGGCTCAGAGACGACGTGCGGGTGGGTCTGATGGGCTACTCCGGCGGCGCGATCGCCACCGGGTGGGCAGCGGAGTTGCACTCGCAGTACGCGCCGGAACTCCCGATCGTCGGCGCTGCCGAAGGTGGGGTGCCCGCGAACATCCGAGCGCTGGTCGATCTCGCCGACAAGAACGCGGCGTCGGGTCTGATCATGGCCGGGATCATCGGCGTCAGCCGCGAGTACCCGGAACTCGACCGTTTCCTCCAGCGACACATGAACCCGCTCGGCAGAGCCCTGCTGGCGGCCAAGAATCCGCTGTGCCTCACCTATCAGGCCGCACTCGCCCCCTTCGTGAACATCAAGGGCCTGGTGAACCTGCCGGGCGATCCGCTGGACCACCCGACACCGCGAAAGGTGCTGGGTCAGCTCGAGATGGGCGCCGGGAGCGGAGCGAGCGGGCCCGGTGGACCGGGTCACACTACGCCCGACTTCCCGATGTTCATCTACCAGTCGAACCCCGACTGGATCGCCCCCGTGGGCCCGGTCAACGAGTTGGTCCGCACCTACTGCGCCGATGGCGCGAGTGTGCGATACGTGCGCGACCATTTCAGCGAACACATCACCCTTGCTGTCGAGGGGTTCGCGCCGGCCATCGTGTGGATGCGGGATCGCCTGAACGGCAAGCCGGCACAGACCGGTTGCACCACAAGCGATCAGGGATCGATGGCGCTCGACCCGACCACCTGGCGCGCGTTCGTCAACCTCGTGGGCAACAATCTGGCCCTGGTGATCAACCAGCGGTTGGGCAATCCGCCGCGGGTGCCGTGAGACGGCCACAACACCGCCGGGCGAGCGTAGATGATGTTTGATGTGCGTCTCGGCCGGCAACGCTTGGCAGTGGTAGATCCACCGCACAACGGGAGTCCCATGACGCGCGATGACTTCACCTTCACCATCGGGGACGAAGAGCTGGTGGTGCGCAAGCGGTGGGAGACCGCCAGCATCGCCAACGACGTCTTGGTCGCGCTGTGGTTCGTCATCGGCAGCGTCCTGTTCTTCTGGGAAGAGACCTCACTCGCCGCAACGTGGTTCTTCCTCGTCGGGAGTCTCCAGTTCCTGGCGCGGCCGGTGATCCGTCTCCGCAGACGTGTCCACCTGCGACGCATCCGAGGCGACCGGTACACCGACGACGCCCAGGACTACTGATTCTTCTCCCGGGTCGCGGTTTTGCGATCGTCGGTCCCGGGTACCGCCACGACCATGGTGTCTACGGATCGGATCGGCAACCCGTGGGGGTCCCGGACCCCGTACGCCTCGGGCGAGGTCTGGCCCACCCGGGTGGATTCCTTCCTGACCGACGGTGTGACCGAAGCCGACGTGGACCGCTGGGTACAGTCCGCGACGATCCTGCACTCCAACGGCGACGGCCTCGACATCGCCGTCAAGGACGGACGCATGGTGGGCGTGCGCGGACGTGCGGTCGACAGGGTCAATCGCGGCCGGCTCGGTGCGAAGGATCTGTTCGGTTGGCAGGCGAATCACTCGACTGACCGGCTCACGACACCGCTGATCCGGAGACGCGGCAAACTGGTCCAAACCGACTGGGACACGGCGATGGAAGCGGTGGCGGGACGAACGAAGCAGTTGCTCGACGAGCGCGGTCCGAGTTCGGTCGGCTTCTACACCACCGGCCAGCTTTTTCTCGAGGAGTACTACACCCTGGCGTTGATCGGTCACGGCGGCATCGGCACCAACCACATCGACGGCAACACCCGCCTGTGCACGGCGACCGCGGCCGCGGCGTTGAAGCAGTCGTTCGCGTGCGACGGTCAGCCCGGGTCCTACACCGACATAGATCACGCCGACGTCATAGCTCTCTACGGGCACAACATGGCCGAGACGCAGACTGTGCTGTGGATGCGCATCCTCGACCGACTGGCCGGGCCGAACCCGCCGTCGGTGATCTGCGTGGACCCGCGACAGACGCCGGTCGCGCGCGCGTCAACGGTACATCTGGCACCGCGGCCCGGCACCAACGTGATGCTCATGAACGCTCTACTGCATGAAGTCGTGCGCAACGGGTGGATCGACCGAGACTACCTCGCGGCGCACGTCGTCGGTTTCGACGAACTACAGAACCAACTCGAGCACTATCCCGTCGAGCGTGCCGCCGAGGTGTGCGACGTTCCGGTCGCGGATCTGCGCGCCGCAGCCCGCCTGCTGGGGTCCGCCGAACGACTCCTGTCGACGGTGCTGCAGGGCTTCTACCAGTCCCATCAGGCCACGTCGGCTGCGGTGCAGGTCAACAACATTCATCTGGTGCGCGGAATGCTCGGCAAACCCGGTTGCGGTGTGCTGCAGATGAACGGGCAACCCACCGCGCAGAACACCCGAGAATGCGGCGCGGATGGCGACCTGCCTGCTTTTCGCAATTGGGCCAACGACTCCCATATCGAAGACCTGGCGCGGGTCTGGAACATCGACCCGATGCGCATCCCCCACTACACCGCGCCGACGCACTTGATGCAGATGATGCGCTACGCCGAGGACGGCTCGATCCGGTTCCTCTACGTCAGCGGCACCAATCCAGCGGTGTCGCTGCCCGAACTCGACCGCATCCGCAAGATCCTCGCTCAGAAGCGGCTGTTCCTGGTGGTCCAAGACATCTTCTTGTCCGAGACAGCCCAGTTGGCCGATGTCGTGCTGCCGGCGGCGACATGGGGTGAGAAGACCGGGACCTTCACCAATGTCGATCGGACGGTGCACCTGTCGGAGAAGGCAGTGGAACCACCCGGTCAGGCGCGGCCCGATCTCGACATCTTCGTCGACTACGCCCACCGGTTGGGGCTGAAGGACAAAGACGGTGCGCCGCTGGTGAAATGGTCGTCGCCCGAAGAGGCCTTCGAGGGCTGGAAGCGATGCACGGCGGGACGCCCGTGCGACTACACGGGCATCACGTACGACAAACTCCGCGGTGGAAGCGGCATCCAGTGGCCCTGCAACGACGACCACCCCGAGGGCACCGAGCGCCTCTACGCCGACGGCCGGTTCTGGTCCTCGCCGGACTATTGCGAGAGCTATGGCAAGGACATGGTCACCGGTGCGCCGCTCGAACCCACCGAATACAAGGCCATGAACCCCTACGGCAAAGCCGTCATCAAAGCCGGTGAGTATCTGCCGCCCCATGAAGCGGTGAGCGACGAGTACCCTTACTTCCTGACGACCGGTCGCACGCTGTATCACTTCCACACCCGCACCAAGACCGGGCGATCTCCACAACTGCAGAAGGCCGCACCAGAGGTGTGGGTGGAGATGTCCGAAACCGACGCGGTCTGGCACGGATGGACCGAGGGAGACCTGCTCCGCATCAGCACTCCGCGCGGCCGGGTGGAAGCGAGGTTACGGGTGAGCGGCATCCGTCCCGGCGTGGTCTTTCTGCCTTTCCACTACGGCTACTGGGACACCGGTTCCGGGCACAAGCCGCACGGTGGACACGGCCGGGCCGCCAATGAACTCACCCTCACCGACTGGGACCCCGCATCGAAACAGCCGCTGTTCAAAGGCGGCGCGGCCCGCCTCGAACGAATCCGGACGGGCGACGGCGCGTCATCCCCGGCTCCGACGACCACCGCGTCGAAGCCCGTCGCCGCACGGGTTCCCGATACGGTCGGCGGCCCCGATGCGACCGCAGTCGAGGAATTCCCAGACCGGCCAGGAGGTGCACGGTGAACAAACTGGCACTGGCGATCGCCGAACTGCACCGCTCGGAGAACGACCTGGCCGGTGAGTTGCTGCGAATGTCCGACCGGCACAAGGTCGATCACGAGGTGTTCCACGTTGCCCGCGACATCGCCGGGTGGTCGCGGCAACACGTACGTGAACTCGCCGCCGTGGGCACAGACTACGGCCTCGACCTAGGTCCCGACCCTGTCCACGATCCGACAATGCTGGCGAAGGTGCGGCAGAAGGGCAGCGAGCTGCTCGGCCGGCACCACAAACCGGCACTGTTGCTCCTTCGGGACCTGCGTGAGGTCCACCGGAAGGCCGCCGGCGTCTCGTTGGATTGGGAGATCCTGGCGCAGACCGCCCAAGCGCTCGGCGATCGGGAACTGCTGGCCGCCACGAAACGCTGTCACCCCCGAACACTGCGTCAATTGCGATGGGCCAACGCCAAGTTGAAGGAAATCGCCGCGCAGGCCATGGTCACCGACTGAGTGCATGAGGGCGCGACGCAGTAATCGGCACCGGCGAATCACAGTTGCCGACGGACCCCCGGCTCCTGGGAGAGGTCGCCGAACTGCTCGGATGCCCTGCCGCTGAGAGCCCTGGCAGCGTTCCCGCGGCGCGCCAACGGCAGCACTGCCCGGTGATGTACCCCTTCGAGCTCGAAAGCCAGTGCCGCATACAAACTCACCACCGCGAGGAGCAGGCCGACCCATCCGGCCACGGTCTGCCAGGCATGTGATCCGGTCAAGTAAGCGAGCGCGGTGACGGTGAAACGTACAGCGCTCAGCATCATGACAGCGGCCGCGACAGGTTTGTCCAGAGCCGCGACTGCCGGCACGAGCAATGCCGCCGCCGATGCCAGCAGCACCACCCCCAGAGCGTCACTGTCGACGCCCGGCGGCAGATGCAGAGTCATCAGACCCACGGCCGCCCACGTGCCGGAGAGAACCCCCATCCCGGTGCCGGCTACCGGGTCTCGGGCCATGAATCCGACCACCGCCGCCAACAGCTGCGCAGGCACGGTCACACCCAGGACCGCCCACGCGATCAGACTTCCTTGTTGTGCAGGCACCCATCCCAGTTGCAGACCGGCGAAAGCGAATGTAGCGACACACAGACCGAGGAAGCCCAACGGCAGCGGTGTTCCGACTGGACGAACAACGATGCGAGTCGGCCCACTACTGCCCACCTCGTCAGCCGAGTGTTGATCGTCTCGATCGGAAGAAGCGGCATCGGAGCCGGCGGCATGTGAAGCCTTCATGTCTCTGCCGTACCCGTGACCACCATCCGTGAACCCCGAAGCGTCAGCGCGCCACAGCGGCCGCGTGACGGTCCTGTCAACGTCACCGATGAACGCGTGCGTTGCACGGACTACGGAATGTGCCAGACTGCCGGTATGGCTGTTGATCCGCGCGGTGCCGACCTCAAACGCTACCTCGCCGAGGACCCCGGGGGGCCGGTGGTGATGCTGAACCTCCTGAGGTTCGCCGAGGGTGGCCGAGAACTCTACGAGCGCTACGCTGCATCGCTGCACGAAACGTTCCTGCCGCGCTATGGCGGAGAGGTTCTCTATGCCGGGGACGGCTCCACCGCGTTGGTGGCCGAAGAAGCTCAGCAATGGGATGCGGTGCTTCTGGTGCGTTATCCGTCCCGCAAGGCGTTCTCCCAAATGGTTGCGGACCCCGACTATCAACAGGTGACCACATGGCGCACCGAGGCATTGACCGAAGCAGTCTTGCAGGCCACCGTGCCCTGGCCCGATCGCCTCTGAAGCGCAGTAGCCATCCACGCGGCCGGTGCGGCCCACCGGATACGTGGGGTCCGCCGCGGTTCGGGTATCGGGTACGCCACTGGTCGAGGGACAGTGCGGCCGGAACGTCATCCTCTGTCCTGGTGCGCGTCGGCAGACTGTGACCCGCCTGCACGGCGATCGGCGAGAACATAGAGCCTGCGCCCGGCCGCGGCACTCAGGCCGAACGCCACGGTGCTTGCCGCCAGCACCAATGTGCCGGCCCCGAGTACCGCGTCATCGACACCGAGCCGTTGCGCCTCCAATGTCAGATAGAACAGCGCCGATACCCCAACGGGTCCGAACCAACCGAGGTAGAGCGCGTCCGGAAGGGGTAGGCGCAACGGCCGACGCAGCAGTAGCACGATCGGGATCCTGCGTAGCGCCAGAACGGTGAGCACCAGGACCGGAGCTCTCCACCCCAGTTCGCTCCATTGCTGCCAGGGCAGGGCTGCGCCGAGCAGGACGAACAGTGGTAGCACTGCGAAACGGTTGACTGCTTCGTCGATTTCGACTTCGGAGGCCCGTTCGCTGCCGGTACCGACACTATTGAAAGCCAGGCCGCCGACGAAGACCGCGAGCACACCGTCGATGTGCAGCAAGCCGGCGACGCCAAGAATGCCCAACGCCAGTATGACGGTGAACAACAGGACCGGCCCATGGGCGGTGGCGCCGTGTCTGTCGCCCAGACGCAGCGCTTTACCAGCGACCACGCCGAGGACCACTCCGATGACGACGGCGCCGAGTACTTGCCACACCACCTCTGCGATCGCTGTGGCAGCTCCCAACGGTCCCGCCAGGGCGACCGCCGCGAGCACCAGCGGCAGCGCCAGACCGTCATTCGCGCCGGACTCGAGCGACAGTAACTGCCGATCCCGGGCTGGGACGTCGCGTTGGGCGAGTTTCCCGGTCGCCACACTCGAGGCGAGTACCGGGTCGGTGGGGCAGATCGCCGCACCGAACAGCAGCGCCGCGGCCAGCGGCAATCCCGCCACCGCCCAGCCCAAACCCATGGAGACCGCTGCCATGACCGGCATCGCAACCAGAAGCAGCACCACCAGCGCGCGGCTGTGCCGACGCATCGCAGCGGTGGGATACCGCAACGCAACCGCCATGACCGAGACCGCCAGCAGTACCCGCGCGAGCTCGTGAAAAAGGCCGTGATCAACCGTCACCGGGGCAATCGGTAAGACGTCGAGCAGCTGCGGTCCGAGCAGAACACCGGCAAGCAGGCCAAGCAGCGGCTCGGACAAGGGCAGGCCACGCATCGCCGACGAGATCGCCGCCACGACCACCCCGAGCGCTCCGACCACGGTCAGAACTACATCGACATACATGAACCCTCGCATTCCCCAACCACCGGACAGCAGTCATGCGAGTCCGCATCAGTCGCTGGTGTCCCCGGTAGAGCGTTGCCGCAATGAAGAACGACCGACGCCGTCTCCTAGTGGTGTCACGACCTGCACGCTGCCGACGGAGATCGACAACGGACCATGCTGGTGCGCCGGTCGGCCATGACGGGACGAGTACCCGCGTGCGAGTGTGGGTATGCCCACCAGATGTGGTTCGGAAGCTGGTCCGATTTGTTGCGTGTGGTGCTTGTGGGTGCAGTCGCCTACATATGGCTGGTCTTGGTGCTTCGTGTCTCCGGGAAGCGGACGTTGGCCAAACTCAACGCCTTCGACCTGGTGGTCACCGTCGCCCTGGGATCCACGCTGGCGACAATCCTGCTCAGCTCCGATGTCTCGTGGGCTGAGGGTGCCGTCGCGTTGGTACTACTGGCTGCGCTGCAATATTCTGCAGCGCTTCTCTCGTCCCGATCGGCTCGTGGCCGCGCGGCGCTCACCGCTGCTCCCACCCTGCTCGTCGTCGACGGAAGGATGGTCGACCGCGCGCTCACGAAGCAGAGAGTCAGCGAAGGTGACGTTCGGCAAGCAGTGCGTGCGTCGGGGATCGGCGACATAGCTCGCGTCGCCGCGGTGGTACTCGAATCCGACGGCAGTCTGAGTGTGGTCGGAGGCGCACAGTACGGAGACGGCTCGGCCCTCACCGATGTGTCCCGACCAGACTCGACAAGCTGAGGGCTCGTCGAAGGCCAGGGATCGGGACCTGTGAGCCTCGGGGTCGGAGATCCGCGAGCCTGTTTCCGGTCGATCCGAGTGCGACCCACTGCGAAGTCGGAGAAGCGTCACGGTCGGCTAGGTGCGCATCGGTGCAGTCAGCGAGGTGAGGACGTTGCGGTGGGCTGTCCGGAAGTGCCGTCGGGGCGGCATCGCACGATGAGGAACTGGGCGATGAGGATCGTCGCCGCCACTGCGGCGGTGATCGCCACGGTGAACCAGTCGCTGCGTGTTTTCATCACGACGAATGGCACCAGCACAAGTACATCCAAGGCAATCGCCACCGCCGGGATCCACACGGCGAACTCGACCTGCGAGCGCAGTCGCGTGATCATTCCCCAATGAATGGCGATGTCCATCGACAGGTAGAGCATCGCTCCGAGGGCGGCGATCCGGCTCAGGTCGAACAGGCTTGTCGTCACGATCGCCAGTCCGGCGGTGAGGAGCAGCGACTGACGGTTCAGTGAGACACCCAGGCCGGGTGCCAGTTTCATCCGCCGCAGCATGTCGTACAGGCGGGACACCGCGAACAGGCTTGCCACCAGGCCCGAGACTGTCGCGACAACGGCTACTGCGACGGTCACCCACACTCCCCACGAGCCGAACAGCGGCTCGGCGGCCCGAGCAAGCGCATAGTCGCGGGCGTCGAGAATCTCTGGGACAGAGAGGCTTCCGACGACAGCGATGGTGAGGAGCACGTAGATGACGGTGCACAGTGCGATCGCGATGACGATCGAGCGAGCGATGTTGTGTTGAGGGTTGCGAATGTCGGCGCCCTGATTGGTGATCGTGGTGAATCCTTTGTACGCCAGGATGCACAGGGTGGTGCCGGCGAGGAAGCCCCACACTCCTTGGTTCGGCGGAGTGGCTCCGTCGCGTCCGGTCAGAGCATCTGCCAACGCTGACGTCCCGGTGGCAGCGATGGCGGCAACGGCGAGGGCGCCGATTCCCGCGATCTTCAGGGCCGCGGTGACCGTTGCCGAGCCCTCTACCCAGCGGTTGCCCACGAGGTTGACCATCGTTGCGGCCACGATCGCTGCCACAGCCAGCGTCGGCACCCATACGGCCGACGATTGCATGCCGAAGGGTTGCAGGAGATAGGTGCCGAAGGTGCGGGCCAGCAGGCTTTCGGCGAGAATCATCGAGACGTACATGAACAGCGAGAACGAGCCGGCTATCACCCCGGGGCCGTAGGCGGCGGTGAGGATCATGGCGATGCCTCCCGACGACGGGTCCGTGCTGGAGTACCGGACATACGAATACGCGCTGAACGCCACGACCACCGCCCCGGCGACAAAGGCCCACGGCATCCAGGAGCCGGCCGACTCGGTGACCTGGCCGACGAGAGCGAAGATGCCAGCGCCGATCATCACGCCGGTGCCCAAGGCGACGGAGCCGATCAGCGACAGACGGGGGGACTCGGAATCAGTCGACAACGCAGCCCCTTCGCGTGGAATTCAGTGGCATGTCTGCCTGCTTACCCGGCCCCACCTGCCTCACACCCCTGCGAGGCGGGCGATTTCTTTCGGTACCGCACTCGGCGCAGCCGTCACCCCGCACTCTGGTGCCGGTGCGCTGCGGCGTAGGCCTCCCAGACCTCCTGCATCGATCCAGCGGTGTGGAGGTAGCGCCCGTCGAGGTACTCCGCGAGCGACGACGACTGTCGTTCGAGCCGCGCCGCAGCGCTGCGCACCTCCATCGACTCGGACTGGGCACCGGCCCGGATGAAAGCCGGGACATGGGTGAGCATCGCGGCGGATGACCGGTCCCGTTCGGCCTCGCGGAAGTAGTAGGTTTCGCCGTATTGGCGGAGGTCGAGTTCGACTGTGATCAGTGCATCGGTGAGACCGTCGAGCAGAGCGCACGCGACGCTGGCCTCCCCCTCCCGAACGACCGTCGTCGCGTCGGTGGCGGCCAGCAGGCTCACCGTCCGTGCTGCGGCACGCCGACGGATCAGCGCTGGATAGATCTGCAGGATCCACGATATCGCCGCGGTGAACAGGACGAACCCGATCAGGGCCTGCGCCGGGATCACCAGTTGCAGTGCGGGATAGGCCGGAGTGATGTCGCCGTACCCGAGCGTCGCCACGGTCACCAACGACAGATAGAGCGCGGCCACGGGATCAGATGACTGCGGCTGTGGGGCCGAGGTGAAGGAGAAGCCGTCCGGCATGTGCGGCGCATAGATCAGGGCGAAGCCGGCGACTATCAGGGCAGCCCACATCAGCACGGTGACGATCATCCCCACCGGCCCGGCGGCGCCCAGCGCGCGGCCGTGCCTCCGGGCCCGCGCGGCGGTCCACCAGGTCGTCCGGAAGATCAGCCGGGCGAGCGTGCCCAGTCCCTGCGGATGCCACAACGTCGCATAGATGTCCCGTAACGCCACCCCGATGAGCGCCACGCCGAGGACACCGAGAATCCACGTCACAGTCGCGTACCCCTGTCCTCGGCGCACAGCGCGACGAAAACGCCTGCGCCCGTCGATGTCGTTCCCTGTCGGTTGTCGGCCCGTGGAGACCGATCTGTGGACATCTGTGCACGGAACATGGCCGATGGCATACCCGGCATGCGTGTCGGATATGCCTCATCGTCGCCGTCGGTCGGCCGTGAGATCCAGGGCCTTCGCACTCGGTCACGCCCCCCGGAGGCGGACGACGGCGCGCCCGGATTACCGCCCCGCGATTGTGGGTAGCCATGCGATACGGTCGCCTCCCGCTGTCGGGTGGGCGATCCGGTGACAGAGGAAGAGAGGAGTTGGAATGTCGAGCGCAACGCAGATGCTCAGAGCCCACCCCGGTGCCGCCGACATCGACGAGGAGCTGTTCGCCGCCGCGATCGACGCCGCCACGGATTGTGCGCAGGTGTGTACCGCGTGTGCCGATGCATGCCTGGCCGAGAAGTCGGTAGGTGATCTCGTCGCTTGTATCCGTACGGACCTCGACTGCGCGGACATCTGCGCGGTCACAGCTCGCGTGCTCACGCGACGGACACGTCCCGACGACGAGGTGGTCCGTGCGGTCCTGCGTGCCTGCATCGACGCCTGCCGTGCCTGCGGCGGCGAGTGCGCCCAGCATGCGGAGATGCACGAGCACTGCCGGCTATGTGCCGAGGCGTGCGGCAGGTGCGAGGAGGCGTGTCGCGAACTGGCCGCCACTCTCGGTTGAAATAGGCGGCGACGGCGACGGCGACGGCGACGATCCATCGTTACCGACCCGTTGCGCGCGACACGATCCGAGCTCGACGACCTCGGCAAGGGGTCCCGGGCGTGAACAGATTCCTACGATGAGGACAGGGGCCGCGGTCGGACGTCACGTCGGACCGCGAGTCGCACACATACGACCGTGAGGAGAACATCATGGCCAAGTACCGCGTCATCGATTCCAGCGAGAACGTCGTCGGAGAGAAAGAGTTCGACGACGCCACCGGCGCATACGACTGGTTCAAGACCGTCGCCGCACCGGACGACAGCCTCGGCACCGTCATGCAGGTGCACGACGACGGCGAGTGGAAGAACTTCGAGGTCTCGGACGGGGGCACCAACGCCAGCCCGTCCGCCGACGCCGACTGAACTGCCTCCCCTCGGCAGGACAAGGTCGGCCCCCCTTCGCGCCCCGGGTCTCCCGGGGCGCGAAGTTCGTTCTCAGACCCCGAACGCAGCCGGGTAGGCGATCGTCCCGCTCGGCACCGGGCGCGCATCGTCGAGAACCAGCGCCATCATCGCCTCGTCCGGGACGTCGAACGGTGCGCGGATTCCGAATCGGGACGCCGGGACGAAACCGAATCTCGGGTAGTACTCGGCATGGCCGAGCACCACCACCAAGTTCTCGCGGTGCGCGCGGGCAACGTCGAGACCCGCGACGATGGCCGCGGAGCCCGCCCCGGACCGTTGACACGACGGCAACACGGCGCAGGGTCCGAGCGTGAGCGCCGGTGCCGCGTCGACGCGGCACCGCGAATACAACGCGTACCCGACGATCGTGCCGTCGGCGTCGGTCGTGACGATGGAGAGCCCGTCGATCCAGGCGTCGCTGTCGGCCCGCAGCTCATCGACGATCCGCGCCTCGTCGGGGGTCGGGAACGCTGCGAGCACCACGTCGCGGATCGCGTCGGCGTCCCCGTCACGCTCGGTGCGGGTCGTCCACCTGCTCACGGGTTTCCCGTGTATCGAAGAGGTCGTGCGGCCACGGCGGTAGTCACCGGCCGCACCCGCCGGCCGGCTGCCCGGAGAAGCGACTGTTGAGGAAGCCGAGCGCTTCGGCGCTCCACGGGATGAACGCCCGGGTGTGGTTCGAGCCGCGGTACTCGGTGAACGTCGTCGGCACCCCGCGATTGCAGAACGAGCCGGCGAGGCGCGCGACATCGGCGGCGATCATCACACCGTCGCCGGTGCCGTCGACATTGCCGACCCCGAGCATCATGGGGCTGCGCGGAGTGCCGAGCGTCCCCATCACATTCTGCGAGATCGCCTGTCGGACACCGGGAACGTCCAGCAGGCCGCCGACCGTCGACACGAGGAGCTGGTGATCGGTCAGACCCGGGTACTTGTCGGCGAACGCCTCGATGCACTCCCCCGCGACCTGTCCGAGGACCCGCTTGCCCTTCGGGGACAGGTAGGACTGCATGTCGATGCCATAGGTCTCGGCGTACACCGCCATCAGCGCCGGGATCACGCCGGCCCAGTTCTGACTGCCGTTGACGTACCCCAGATTGTTCGCCGGGTTCACCAGCACACCACCCGCGGCGGCCCCGACGATGTTCAGCTCCGGCGCGTAGCGCGGCGCCAGCTCCGCACCGAAGCCGGTGGGGATCGATCCGCCGGAGTAGCCGAACAGTCCGACCGGCGTCCGGGCCGGCGCCCGCAGGTGACCGAGTGCGGCCCGCACGCCGTCCAGCGCGGCGTACCCCGATTCGCGCGCCATCGTCCAGCGCAGCCCGCGGCCCTCGTAGTCGGGGGCGGCGACGGTGTAACCGGCGGCGAGGAGCCCGGAGATGAGCGTGATGTCGATCGGCGCCTCCGCGGCATTACCGCCGCGCAGCGTGTACGACGGGTCGCACTGCGAGCCGAGGGCGTCGTAGAACGAGTGGTAGGAGACGACGCGGCGCGGCGTCCCGGCGGCAGCGCCCGGCGGCGAGATGACCGTGGTGACCGTCGCCGTCGGCCTGCCGAACTGGTTCGTCGTCCGGTAGAGGATCTGGGTGGCCGAGATCGGGATACTGGTTCCGCGCCAACCCAACTCGATCTGACGCGTCCGCAGCGCTGCGCCTGGTGACCGCGATTCGTAGCCTGCGGGCGGATCGTAGAACGGGTCCTGCGACGGCAACTGCGCCGGCGCTGCCGCTGGTACCGGAACGGGCGCCGCCGACACCGTGGGCGCGAGGAGGGACAGGGTCGTCGTCAGCCCGAGGATCGCGGTCAGCGTTCCGAGGCCGCGGGAGAGAAGCCGCATGGATCGTCATCCTGCCCGATATGCGGCGTCTGCTGTGTCGTTCGGTTCCGACTCGGCACGAGACCGCGCCCGGATGTCACACCGAAGGTCACACCCGGGGCGTCAGCCAGGGGTGGCGTCCGGCACCGGGTTCTCGCCGGCCCGCTCGACCGCCTCGACCACCGGCGACATCGCCACCACCACTGCGCCGGCCACGGCAGCGACGAAGGCGATCACGGCGACGGCGCCCCAACCGGCACGCGTGGTGTCGCCGAGCACCAGGATGCCGATGACACCGGGGACGACCGTCTCGCCGACGACCAGAGCGGCCGACGCCGCGCTGACCGACCCCTTCTGCAGGGCGACGGTGAACATGTAGAAGCCACCCGGGCCACACAGGATGATCGCGTAGAGCGCCGGGTCGGTGAGCAGTTCACCGAGATCGAACGGGTCGAGGCCGTCGAGGATGCGCACCGCGACCGCGAGGACCCCGAACAGCACGCCGGCGGAGAGGCCCGCCAGTACCGCGACACGACTCTGCATCCGTGGCAGGATCGCGGCGCCGAGTCCCAGGATCGCTGCTCCCACGACGAGCACCGCCCAGTGCAGCCACCATTCGTGCTCGTGACCCTCGTCGCCGGCCGAGAAGCCCAGCAGGACCAGCGATACGACGACGACCGCGATCGCCGTCCAGTCGCGGACCGACAACCGCGCGTGCAGGAACAGCGTGGCGAGCACGACGGTCACGACGAGGTTCGCACTGACGATCGGTTGTGCCAGGAACAGCGGGATCATGCGGGCGGCGACCATGTTGCCGAGGAATCCGATGCCGTCGAGCGCCGTGCCCGCGAGGAACGACACCGTCAGCATCGCGGTGATCGTCGACCGCAGCGACGGCGCCTCACCCGGCGCGCCGGTGTCCTCGACACTCTGCGCGCCACGCGCCTGCAACACCGACGCGGTGCCGTACGCCAGCGCCGCGAACACCGCCGCGAGGATCCCGATCAGCATGGTCGAACAGTAACCACCGTCGAGCGGTCGTGCGGGACGATGACGATCGCGATCAGTTCGTCGACGCGTCGGCGACGTAGGCGTCGGCGAACTCGCCGATCGCGGGGATCGGCTGGACGCAGTCGAGGAGTACGCCGTCGGGACCTTCGACGATGAAATGCCGCTGACCGAAGTCCTCGTCGCGCAACTCGAGCACCGGACGGAGTCCGTGTTCGTCCGTGAGACGCCGGTAGAGCACGTCGACGTCGTCGACCTCGATGTTGACCAGCAGTCCGGCGGCCGGTCGGCGGTGGCCCTCGGGGATCGTCGGATGAGTCGCGTCCACGAGCGCCAGCTCGAACACGCCCGTGCGCATGCTGACGTACCAGTCCGCAGAGAAGGTGACCTCGAAGCCGAGAACCCGCTGGTAGAAGTCTGCGGCCGCGGCCACGTCGGTGGACATGAGGACCGGGTAGACGCTGGTGACGTTCATGTCGGAGCTCCTTTACGTACGATGTGTTTGTATAGCCGACTATACATACGCAGCGTACGTAAAGGAACCTTCCGTGCCGAGAGCCTCCGCCGCGGCCGCAGCCGAGACGGCCCGTGCCGTCCTAGCCGCCGCCACCCGCCAGTTCGCTGATCGTGGATTCTCCGAGGTGTCCCTCGACGACGTCGCCGAAGCCGCGGGCGTCACCCGCGGCGCCGTCTATCACCACTTCCGCAACAAAGGCGCGCTGTTCGCGGCGGTCGCCGCGGCCTGCCATCAGCAGGTCGCCGATGCGGTCGTCGCGGCGGCCGAAGCCGCCGGCACCGACCCGGCCGGTCAGTTGAGTGCCGGGTCGCACGCGTTCGTGGACGCGATCACCAGCGGAGCGGCCGTGCGCATCCTGCTGATCGACGGACCTGCGGTGGTCGGCTGGGACGAGTGGCGCCGACTCGACGAGGCCGGGTCGGCGACCCATCTGCGCGAGGCCCTCGTGGCGGTCGGCGTCGACGGCGAGTTGGTCGACGTGATGACGATGCTGTTGTCGGGTGCGATGAACGAAGCCGCCCTCTGGCTCGCCCGGCATCCCGACGACGACACCGCACGCGAACGCGCCCACCGCGCGCTGGATCGGCTGCTGGCCGCGATCGTGTGAGGAATCCAATAGAATCTCAATGCGATTCGTCCCGGAAGGCGGCTCGAATCGCAACGCGAACGGTGGGCCTTGCGGCCTATCGCCGTTCGACCTCGCGCGGCGGATGGCCGTACCCGCGAGGCGCATTCGTCGCGTCGGCCGTCTCGACCGCGGTGACGGCACCCGACGACGCCAGTACGACGCCGCCGAGAACTGCGCCGAGGAAGGCCACGATCGCGACCGGACCCCATCCGGCACGTGTGACGTCGCCGAGGAACGCGATGCCGACCGCCCCGGGCAGGACCGTCTGCCCGACGACCAAGGCGGCGGCCGCACCGTTGACCGAGCCGGTCTGCAGCGCCACCGTGAACAGGTAGAAACCGCCGATCCCGCTGAGCAGCAACGCATACAGCGCGGGGTCGGTGAACAACACCGACAGATCGAGTGGGTCGAGACCGTCCAGGATGCGAGAGGCCACCGCCATCACACCGAAGACGGCCCCGGCGATGAGCCCGGTCACCGCCGCGATGTGCTTACGCAAGCGGCGCATCACGATCACGCCCAGCGCGATCAGAGCCGGTCCGGCAACGAGTACCGCCCAGTGCATCCACGCATCGTGCTCCACACCTTCGCGACCCGCCGAGAGCGCGAGCAGCACCAACGACAGCACGATCACCGCCCCGGAGATCCAATCCCGCAGCGTCAGGCCGACTTTCAGGACCACCATCGCCAGCAGCGCGGTGGCCACGAGCCGTGCGGAGATGATCGTCTGCGACAGAAAGAGCGGGATCAGCCGTGCCGACGCGATGGTCGCGACGAAACCGATGATGTCGAAGACGAATCCGACGAGAAACGGCACCGTGAGCATCGTGGCCGCCGTGGAGCGCAACGACGGATGCGCGGCGGCGGACCTACGGCGCTCCTCACGGATCGCCGCGCGCTGCGCGACCTTCTCGGCGCCCAGCGCCTGCAGCACCGCGGCGGCGGCGAACGCCAGCGAACCGATCACCGCGATCACGATGCCGGCGGTCATGACACGAGCTCAGCTCAACGCGGGGTGAGCACGTCGGCGCCCACGAACTTCGCGAGTTCGGCGGGCAGCCGGACCGAACCGTCGGGTTGCTGGTGGTTCTCGAGGATCGCGACCAGCCATCGGGTGGTCGCCAGTGTTCCGTTGAGCGTCGCGGCGGTCTGCGGTTTGCCGTTCTCGTCGCGGTAGCGGATCGAGAGGCGTCGTGCCTGGAACGTGGTGCAGTTCGACGTCGAGGTCAACTCGCGGTAGGTGCCCTGCGTCGGCACCCAGGCCTCGCAGTCGTACTTGCGCGAAGCCGACGAGCCGAGATCGCCGCCCGCGACATCGATCACGCGGTACGGCACGTCGATGGCGGCGAGCATGTCCTTCTCCCAGCCCAGCAGGCGCTGGTGCTCGGCCTCGGCGTCCTCGGGCCGGCAGTAGACGAAGCCCTCGACCTTGTCGAACTGGTGGACGCGGATGATGCCGCGGGTGTCCTTGCCGTAACTGCCCGCCTCACGACGGAAGCATGTCGACCAGCCGGCATAACGCTTCGGACCGTCGGACAGGTCGAGGATCTCGTCCATGTGGTACCCCGCGAGCGGCACCTCCGAGGTACCCACGAGGTACAGGTCGTCGTCCTTGTCGAGGTGGTAGACCTCGTCGGCATGAGCGCCGAGGAACCCGGTTCCCTCCATGACCTCCGGGCGCACCAGCACCGGCGGGATCATGAGGGTGAACCCGTTCGCGGTGGCCTTCGCCGCGGCCATGTTCAGCAGTGCGAGCTGGAGGTGCGCACCCTGGCCGGTGAGGAAGTAGAACCTCGACCCCGACACCTTGGCGCCGCGCTCCATGTCGAGCAGGCCGAGCGACTCACCGAGTTCGAGGTGATCCTTCGGGTTCTCGATGTCGCGGGGCTCGCCGACGTGCTCGAGGACCACGTAGTCGTCCTCACCGCCGGCGGGCGCCCCATCGGCCACGATGTTGGAGATGGCCCGATGGGCCTTCGCCGCGGCCGCATCGGCCTCGGACTGGCGCGCCACCGCGGCCTTGACCTGCTCGGCGAGCTCTTTGCCCTTCGCCAGCAGCGCTTGCTTGTCGTCGCCCTGAGCCTTACCGACCTGCTTGCCGAGAGCCTTCTGCTCGGAACGCAACGCGTCCGCCTCGACGATGGCCGCCCGGCGCTCGGCGTCGGCGGCGAGCAGCGCGTCCACCAGGCCCGGGTCCTCACCGCGGGAGCGCTGTGAGGTGCGGACGAGGTCGGGGTTGTCGCGAACAGTCTTCAGGTCGATCACGACTTCAAACCCTACTTGAGAGCGCGATGCGAACCCGATCACGCCGCCGCGCTCCCCGGGGAGGTCTCAACTCCACAGACGACGCAGGTCCTCACGGCCGAACATCGCTGCCGCAGTATCGGCGGCCGGCGTTCCCGCGTGCGGGTCCGCCCCGGCGTCGACGAGCGCCCGCACCACGTCGTCGAAACCCTTGAACACCGCGCCTGCCAGCGGCGTCTGACCCTTGTCGTTGGCGAGGTCGGCGTCGGCGCCGCGGTCGAGGAGGGCCGACACCGTCGACGGGTGGCCGTGGTAGGCCGCGAGCATCAGGAGCGAGTCACCGGACTGGTTGCGCAGATCGGCCGGGACGCCGGCGTCGAGGTAACCGGCGAGTGTGTCCGTGGCACCGGACCGCGCCATGTCGAAGAGCCGGGTGGCCAGTTCGACGACCTCGGAGCTCGGGGCGTCGATGCCGGGGCGGGCCTCGAATGGATCGTCGGAATCGGCTGCCATTCCCGCGAGTGTAGGCGCAGCCGACACTCCCTCGATCTGGGTGAGGCCGCGGGCACCGCATCGTGTGGGAGACTCGGCGCAGTGACTCCTTCCGACGCGCAGCACGAATCCGGCGGACCCGGCGAGAGTTTCGTGACGGTCGTCATCGCGTTCGTGTCCAACCTCTTGATCGCCGTCGCCAAGACCGGCGCCGCGATGATCACCGGCTCCGCGTCGCTCGTCGCCGAAGCGGCCCACTCGTGGGCCGACACCGGGAACGAGATCCTGCTGCTGGTCGCGGAACGACGTGCCCATCGGCCACGGGATTCCCGTCATCCACAGGGTTACGGACGCGAGGCGTACATCTGGTCGATGTTCGCGGCCTTCGGGTTGTTCGCGGTCGGAGCCGCGGTGTCGGTGCAGCACGGCATCACCGAACTGCTGTCACCGGAGCCGGCGACGGATTACGGCATCGCCTATGCGGTCCTGGCGATCGCCGCGGTACTCGAGGGCATCTCGTTCGTGCGGTCGTATCAACAGGCGAAGCGCGGCGCGGTCAAGCGTCGGATCGGTCTGCTACGACAGGTCTTCCGCACCTCCGACCCGACTCTCCGTGCCGTCTTCGCCGAGGACGCGGCCGCGCTCATCGGTCTGGCCATCGCCTTCGTCGGAGTGCTCCTGCACCAGGTCACCGGGTCGGCCACCTACGACGCGATCGGGTCGATCCTGGTGGGCGTGCTCCTCGGGGTCGTCGCCATCGTCCTGATCAACCAGAACAGACGATTCCTGCTCGGGCAGGCGGTCGACGACGCGGTCCAGCAGCGCGTCCTCCGGGACCTGCTCGCGCACAGCAACATCGAGCGCGTCACCTACCTGCACGTCGAGTACACCGGGCCCGTTCAGCTGTTCCTCGTCGCCGCAGTCGATTTCGAAGGTGACGACGCCGAGTCCTCGGTGGCCGTCGCTCTCCGGCGACTCGAGAACGAGCTGGAGCGCGACCCGCGAATCACGGAGGCGGTACTCACCCTCTCCGCCCCCGGCGACGCGGACCTCGTGCCCGACGCACCCTGATCCTCTCCGGGATCTCGTAGCGCAAAGGCGCGCCATAGGCCGTGTCCTTGCTACGAGATCCCGGTGATTCCGTTTCACACTGTGGAGTTGTCAAAGGTCGTGTGGCGCCGGGTCGACGCCGGAGGGTCTGGTCTGTGGACTGTCTAGACGGGAGCGTCGTCGAGCCGCATGGTGCGTCGGTTGTAGGCCGGCCGGGGTAGGCGTCGCGGGTCGATGTCGGCGGGTGGGATCAGCCACGGGTGCCGGTCGGGACCCATCACCACTTGCCAGCCGTGGTGGTGCACCTGGGTGTGACAGCGCTGGCAGAGTAGGCACCCGTTGTCGAGATCGGTGGGACCACCATCGGCCCAGTGCACGAGGTGGTGTACCTGGGTATGCGCTGCGGGGGCACCGCATTTCACGCAACACTGGTCGCGCACGATGATCGCCTGCCGCAGATGGTGCGGGAACAGGCGTTTCGTGGTTCCCATTTGTAGCGGCACGCCCTCGTCGTCGAGCACGATCTCCGCCACCCCACCATCACACGACAGCCGCCGCGTCGTCGACTCCGAGACCGCCCCGACCCAGGGCAGTCGCGCTGAATCAGTCCCGTCGGCGGGGATGGTCACCAGGAGTTGGGTGCGTGGTGCGCCGGCGGTGGTCATCGCCGCGCCTATCGCGGCTTGATCCAACAACAGCTCCAGCCCATCGGCGCGGCGCTCGGCCGCACCTCGACGATCGGCGGCGCCGTCGGGTTCGGGACGCGGACAGGACCGTTCGTCGATCATGGACACGAACTTCTCCCCGATCACCGCGGTCACATCTGCGGTGATCGCGACCCGACCCTCCTCGGTGATGTGGGTGTGCACGGTGTTCAGCGACGCGTCATCGGCCGCCGGCACGGTGCTGGGGTCGGTGTCGGCGACCCGCTGGGCGATCCCGCGGGCGTGGTCGTCGATCTCGGTCGGGGTGGCGCCGGAGAATGCCTGCGCAAGCAACTCGCTCTCATATCCGCTGCGCTCGTCGTCGGACAGCGGTGACGCGGATCGCTTGTTCACCAGAGTGATTCCACGGATCACCGCGTCGACACACTCGGCAGACAGATAGCCCTCGGCAGCACAGTCGGCGACCTTCGGCACCGACTCCAGCCCGCCGGCGATCCGCACATAGCGGTACGCGGCCGCGGGTGGCATGCCCATCTCGATCAGTGCGTTCCGTGTGGTCGACCCCGCCCGCGCTGCCGCACTCGTGGCGTCGAAAAATGCTGTGTGAAACGCGATCTGGTGGTCGAGCACGTTGCGCAGCATCCGTAGCTCGTCGAGCCGCTCGTGCAGGGCACGACCACTGCCGTCGTCGGGCGGTGGTTGCAGGACGGTGAGGGTGTCGCGGAGTTCGGTGATCGAGGGCATGACACCAAGCTACTCGCAAAATCACGTTCGACGACGAGATTTCTCCACAGCCCTCATTGTCATCGAATCCTGTTGCACAGCAGTCGCTGTCACTCGTGCCCCAGCGGTGAACCGTGGTGGACTGTGGTGAACAGAAACCCCACCAGTCACAGACGTCGGACGGGTACACCCGGGGGGCACCGCCTCGGACGCCGGACCCTTCGTGACGCGCCCTCCGCAAGCTCCGGACGCCCCTCAGCTCAGCCTGAATCTTTCACGGGTGGGTAGGGTTTCGCCGATCGGTTGTCGGTGTCGCCTTTTGATGGTTGGTGCTGGTGTGTGGGCAGGGTGGATCGCCAGCGTTGGGTTCGCTGGTTGTTCGGGTTCTGAGGTGGGGTGGGCGGCGGTGACCGGGCGCGGGTGACGGGTGGGGCTGGTTAGGCGGTGAGGCGTTGCCAGCCGTGGCGTATGTGGTGGTTGTAGGGCCAGTCGGTGGGTAGTCGCAGGGTGGTGGTGCGGGCGTGGGTGATGATCTTGCCGCCGACGGTGAACAGGCGGTGGCGCAAGCGTTTGGGTTCCCAGCGGCGGATGGGGTCGTGGCGGTGGTAGCCGAGGGTTTGAGTCCAGACAATGAGGTCGGAGGCCAGGGCGACGATATCGAGCCACAGTTGGTTTTTGGCGAATGAGTCGAACGGTAGGTTGGCCATGCCGGTGTCTTTGAGG